>CAZXQD010000008.1:0-62021 GCA_964643405.1 uncultured Hyphomonas sp.
TCGCGCACGATGACCTTCCTCAGGTCGAATTTACACCACGCCCAGGGACGTGACCACATGAATCAGAGCAGGGTTTCATGATGTGGGGCTGAGCGATACGCGCCGCCCAATGCCGCCAATTGAAATGGGGGGATTAGGCGTATGCCGATCCAAAATTGGATCATACCGAGTCCGGACGGTACTGCCGCCACAATCCCCAACCACCGAATTGGCCTTTGGATAAGCTCGAACCCAGACGCTATAGCGCTCCGCCCAATTATTGATACGCTCCACATATCCACGCACGCCAAGCTTGCGCACATGTTTTTGAAAAGCGGATCAGGTCCGAAAATATTGCCTGCGCTCCTGAAGGATCACGAATACTTCTGCAAGCATATCTGGGAACAACTGCAGCTAGCTGCAGACTCTGACAGCCTGGGTCCAATTAAGCGAAGCAAGCGGCGCATTCCCCGATACCGATTCACTTTTGATCTGACTCTCGAGGGCACCTTGTCAAAGCCACTCATATGTTTCCCAGGGAACTATGGCGGCAAGAAGCCTGTTCCTGCGCTACTCTTCATTCTCAATATCGATCAACTGGGTGGACAGGGTCTGATCCAGTTGGAGCAAGTGTGGAACAGCCTGGTAGGCAACTTGTTGCCGTTCCGTAGCTTATTGCTGGATTCCCGCATCACGCGTCTCGACACAGCGATAGACGTCCTGAATGTCAGTCCGCCTGACCTATATATGCACAATGAGAAACTTTGGAAAATATGGGCGGTTCATGACCCCACGATGGGTTTGCAGACGACCCAGTATTATCTGGTCAACAAGAACAAGGTATCACCCTTTTCTAGTCCCAAGAACCGGTCTGACCTAATTGTCTATGACAAGCGTGCCGAGCAGCTGGCCAACCATAAGCAACCAAGGTTCGGCTCAATACCACACACACGAATTGAGCGATCGCAACGCGCCATTACTCAGGTATCCAAAATCCTTGAATTGAAGCCGAATTTCGATGGCTGGACCGTCATGCGGGCAGATGTGATTGCCGGCAAAACGCAGGCGGAGTGGCGACGATTTTTGGACAGTCTGCGGGTACGAGGTTTTGGAGGCGCAAGCGCGCTACATGAGGGGATGCCGGCAAAACCTGCCGAGCTATCCAGCCTTGCGCCTCAAGATGTACTGGTTCCAAAGCTTCTGGAAAATTGGGACGGCTCTGAGACACTGAAAGCCGTGCACCTACTGTCTGAATGGGCCAACCTTTCTCCCCAGGAAGCCTTCGGGCATCATTGACCTGCCCCGTGAATTTCGGGCCAAAGTCTCACTGCGTCGCGACCGGCGGTTTAGGGCCAAGTCGGCTGCGATCCTCAGGTTCGGGATCCGGCAGGGTCACCGCAGTCCTGTCATTCGGGGTCCTCACCGGAACCAGGCCGGAGATCGCCGGAAGGCGACGTTACGCAGCATGCCAGTATATCTGCTGAGCACGCCAAACATGTGGTTGCGAACACATGTCCAAGTATGTAGCCAATCCGCATGACCAATCGGACTCCGACACGCATTCCTCGGTCAATGGAGGTGGCCTCGTTCGAGAATGCGGACGGAAGGACGCAAGTCGCTGTAGTTCAGACCAAAGACGGTGGGTATCGCGTTTTCCTGTCAAATCTAAGCTTCGACAATCAAGAGCAGATTCACTATTGGAGCAACGACATGATGCCGACGGGCGGCATCTACGAGACCATTGAGATTGCGAAAACTGAGATTGAAGTTTTGGTCGGGCCGCTACGAAACAGTGTTGGTGCCTCACCCGAACATGATTGAGGCTCGCCTTCGAGCGCCTAAAGCCATCCGTCCGAAAAGGGCCAGGTTAGCTCCGATGATCGATTTCGGCATCCGGCAAGGTTGCCTCAGTCCTGTCATTCGGCTGCCTGGCCGAAACCAGGCGGGAGATCGCCGAAGACGGACACCTCGACGTTGTGCGGATTGGTGTTCTACAAGGTATCAAACGAACCAAAACGGAGCGAAAATGTCCTTCACATCCATGGACACATCGTTTGGAGAAGCATTGAAGGCATCAGGTTGGCTGGTGGTGACGCCATTTGTCGAATTCAAGAAAGGTCGCTGGCGTATCGTATTTGATACCAGCAACTGGATGGAGGTTGGAACAGACACAAATCCACGAGTGTTTGATGTTCCTTTGCCAGAAAAACACCTGATCACTTGGACCTTGAATCTGATTGATCACTTACTTTCGACCGACGACGCACTCGGACACTCAGGGCGAGCGTCGATTTAAGGGCACGTCTGCTGGGTTGCTCAAATTCTCTGGCTGGCAGACTCACTTCAATCCGGCCGTTGGGAAGCTTGGCCGCTCCTTGGCTCGATCTCGCCGACAACGGACCCTAAACTAGTGCTGGGCCGTATCGGTTTTCCTCGGGTTGGCCCTTCTTGAATGTCAGCCAAAGGGACAGAAAGCTTACGAACGCAAATACGACGAGCGATAGCGGCGTACTAGTCGCAACGTCCACCCATAGAGCCTCTGCGGCGTCAGACCCGAAGGTTCCGAACCGGACAAACATGGCCAACACAAACACTAGCGGGACAATCAACGCCGTCGCTGAAAGAGCGGCAGGCCATCCGAGGTCATGAGCTCGGCGGATTAGCAAGGAGGAACCGGGTATTGAAAGAGCGGCGGCGACTACCGGAAACAGGACGAAGAATAGCCCGCTCGTTGCAAGTGGCGTCCAAAGCATCGACAGAACGAACGGCACCAACACAGCGACAATCCCTGCGAGCCCGATCACTTGCGATCCAACGATGTAGTCGCGTCGGCTGATCCGACCGTGCCACGACAAATAGTATCGCCAGCTATACGGACCCATTCCTGACTCTCTACCGGATTTGATGATCTTACTTGCACTTAGCATAGAGTCAGCACTGGGCTAGGTCAGCTCCACTCGTCTAGTTCGGGGAACGGCAGCGTCACCTCAGTCCTGTCATTCGATTGCAGCACCAGTACCAGGCCGGAGTTCGCCGAGAAGCGACATTGGCCACGGAGCGGTTTCGTGCAATCCAAGCGCGTCAGGAGGATCCAGCATGAAGTTGCGAACAGTAGATGGGAATCTTACGCTTGGTAGTGCCTATAAACTGTTCGTCTGGAGTTGGATTCTCTCGTGGGGCTTCTTCATGGGAGCGATCTTGGTGCTCCTCGTCCTAATCACGCTTATGACGGGGCAAATGGCCGTAAACGGTGAAATCGTAGAAGGCAGGGGCGCGGCTCTGGCAGCTATGGCGCCAGTGGTAGTAGCTTTTCCCATCATTATCGTGCTGCACGCATTTATGTTTGGAGGCCTGCTCACTTTTGGCGCTTGGCTCTATCGTCTACGTCGTCCACTGACCGTCGTGTCTGAAAGCTCCTCTCCCTCCACTTAGGACCATTCTTACTCAATTGCGTGATCAACGAAGAAGCGCGCATCCTGAACGAGGATTTTTCCAGAAGCTTCTTGCTTTTCAATCAATTTGCCGCGGCAAGAGCAGAACAGCATCTGTTGTTGGAGATCGGCACTTTCCACAAAAGCAGCTCGAGCTCCAAAGAACTCACTCCTCATCTCTCTGTCCGGAAACTCGATGTAAATTCTAGAATTCCTGTCTGATTCTGGAATCAGGTACCAATTAGATTGAAATCCGTTTTTGAAGTACCCGACTTGGAAGACACCTATTACCTCTTCCTCGGTATTTACTCTTTGCCAATTGTCGTTGAACACCTCGGTGCTTCCACATGCTGAGAGAGCGCATGCTCCTGCCAAAACTGCCACATTCAATAGTTTGCGTATCATTCATCTTACTCTGGCAAATCGGACGGCCGTTTCCACTCCGGCACTTCACGAAGTGCCGATCTGTATTCATTCTCCACTTTGGTGAATGACTTGAGACCCTCGGGCTCCTCATTCATCTCAAGAACTTGACCATCTCATAAGCCATGGTTTGATGCGTGGCGAGCGCGTCGGGACTGACGCTTTTCACAACTAAGCGCGACCGGCTCGAAAGGGCCAGGTCAGCTCCGATGATCGATTTCGGCATCTGGCGGAGTCACCTCAGTCCCGTCATTCAGTGACATCATCAGCACCGGGCCGGAGTTCGCCGAAACCAGACGTTAGGGCATATCATCCGAATGTGGATTCTGAGTCCCGCCGACCACCAAAGCTTAGCGCGTTATTGTTGAGCTGACGCTCGAGCGGATGCCGTCGCCAATCATACGAGGCGCCTCTTCACGCCTCCCCGCTGCCCACTCCAGATGAGCGTTAAACCACTTCACGCTGCTTACAAAGGCGTCGTCGTCCAAGGGCTCCGGAAAATGGTGGGTTTGATAGAACGGATAGCGCGTCTCTTGGCATGGCACCGTTTGAACACGCTTGCCATCTGGTCCTATAGGGCACCATCCATGCTCCGCGCTAATGGGTATCCAGCTCATCCCATTCTTGAAGCAGGTGATCGCCACGTGCTCAGCCGGGATGAGTATCTCGCCATCTGGCCCAGCCAACCCCCATTTATTCTCTGTACTGAAATAGTTGCTTCCCCCTGGGCATTGAAGCCAGCTGGCGCGAACCGACGGATCTTCAGGCACTTCGTTTACCGGATCTCCCGCAGCATCCACTAGCAACTCGTTGCCGTGCCGAGTTACTTTTGAGTAACCGCCGGATAGAGGTCGACGTGTGTCGAACTGGAATGCCACTACAGTTTTCCCGGACAGGTCAACCTTTCCCCATAGACCTTCTTTTTGTGCCCACGCACTTTCTCCTTGAAATCGGTAGGTGTCGTCGAAAGTGGGTATGTCGGGTATCGTCAACCCGCTCTGCGTAACGTAGCCCCACTTTTTTGCCAGCCGCACTGGGAGCGGCGAATTGCAGTCGCGCAGATCATAGTGGTTTAGATCGTAAACAATACCGCTGACAGGTGTCCCGTCAGGCCTGAACATGGCAAGCCCGGTGCCGGACCGCCTTATCGTGAGGCCGGCATCACATTCCACCACGATCGTCCCATCCATCGCGTCGGGGACAAGCTCGCCGTCGGGCGCAACGCTCATCCAATTGCTGCCTCGGCGGACACGGGCAAGTCCGTTGTCGGCAGGCCTCTCGACCTCATCCCAGAACTGGCCAGCGACGAGTCCGCCGTCCCCGTTCAGCAAACCCATTTTTCCGTTCTGATGTGCGATTCCGTAGCCGTTGTTCCAGTAACTGACATTGTCATAGATTAGCGGGACGCGGATCTCACCAAGTTCGCCGACCGCCCCTCGGCGCTCCACGCCGGATGGCCCGATAGCGCCAACCACGGCAAAGCCGTCATTCAACGTCTGGACATGCGAAAATGCTGGCTCGACCTGCCACGTTCCATCCGTTTTCATCAGCCCATAAACCAAGCCTCGAGTCTTAGCCGGGTGCTCTTTGTCAGCTGCCCAGATTAAGCCTGACTTATCGCGATCAAAAAAACTGAACCGCAAGGTCTGAGCGGTTCGCCAGCCCTCGTCTAAATGGTAGAGGCCAGCGCCTGAATTCAGGTTGAGCGCATAGCCGAGTTCGTCATGCGGCCCCCACAGTGCCTCGGCGCCCTCAAAGTGCCCACTGGTCCAAGTCCCTGGAACCGCAAGGATCGTTGACTCGGTGAGTGGGATAGCGCGTGCGAATCGTGGCTCAAGCCGGAATGCGCCAGTCCTGTCGATCACACCAGCCTTGTCGGCGACAACCACCTCCGCCAATCCCTGGTGAAACGTACCAGCAAGCTGATATGCGGGATCAATTGCAAGCTCGCCAGATTCATCAATATAGCCGTACTTACTACTGATCCTGACAGCAGCGAGACCTTCCTTGAACGGAAATGCCCTCTCGAACTTCCTATCGATGACCAAAAGTCCGGTTGCTTTATCGACGTAGCCACAAAGGTCAAAAACACCGCCACAGTCAGGAGCCAAGATCGAAGGTGGCTCTGCTGATTGAGCTGTTGCAGTTTCAAAACTGTTTGAGGGCGAGCAAGCACCGCACAAACCGCCCACAGCAAAAAAAAAGGATGTAATTGCTACACGCGACATGACACTCAACAGGCTTCCGATATGGCGCTATCGTACTTTACCAGAGATAGAAACTTGTAAACGTCATTGCAGCGATTTGACCAATCCGGTCATGAGCTGCCCACCGGCGGTTTAGGGCCAACGACTGCCGCGTGCACGCATTTTGGCGAATGACTGGTCATGCGCCGATTCCAGCCTTTGACTTTCCCTGGGTGACGGCGCGCCCCACTAGCGAGTCAGTATTCAGGGGCAGGGGCGTAAGTCGGCATCGCGCAGGCGAAGAGTTTCGTGGGAGTGCAATGACACAACGCTCTTGGACTGATCGTGTCATAAGTGTCGACGTGACACTCTGTTTGCCTTGCCGCCCTTCATGACCTTGAAAAGATTGAGTTGCAGCAAGCGGCCGACCGTGTTTCGCCGTGACCAACAGCAAGCGAAAAAACCGGCGACGCGCGGGTGCAGTTTGCTGACAAAATGCCACGAACTACTGTCACGATTGATCTGGACCTCGAAGACATTACGCGGTAAATTGCGCAATGATTCAGGGACTTACAGGTGCGGCGGGTTTAGGCAACGTGTCCCTGTCTCTCCGCCAGCGCGGCCAGCGCATGCCTTCAGGGCTTGATCCGGATCTCGCTCACGCTGGCCGAAGCGCTCAGCACATGGTCCTCAGCCGAACGCCCGACGGCAACGGTGTAGTCGCCGCCGGGAACACGCCAGCCGCGCCGGGCGGTGTCGAAATCCGCCAGCAGACGCGGATCTGCGGTGATGGTCGCGGTCCTGCGCTCCCCGGGTTTGAGGCGCAGGCGCGACCAGCCGATGAGGCGCAACATCGAAGTGCCGCCACGGCTCGTAAGGTAGACTTGCGGCGTGTCGATGCCCTCGCAGGGGCCGGTATTGGCGACCTCGAACGTGATGCGCAACGTTTCGCCGCCGGTGACGACGAGGTTCGCATATGAAAACGACGTGTAAGAGAGCCCGAAGCCGAAGGGGAACAGCGGTGTCTGGCCGGTGCGCGCGTACCAGCGATAGCCGACATCAGAGCCCTCCGCATGCGGAATATCGAAACCAGGCGCTTTGGAGAGGTCGACCCTGGCCCCGAACGGGCCCTGCCAGCGCTGGCCAAGACCGGGCAGCGAAGGGCGTGGTAGTTGGTCCGTGCTCTGCGGAAACGTGACGGGCAACCGGCCGGCTGGAGAGGTGCGGCCAAACAGGATGTCGGCGATCGCCTCGCCGCCCTCGCCGCCGGGATACCAGGCTTCCAGCACTCCGGCCACGTCGTCCAGCCAGGGCATCAGCACCGGTCCGCCTGTCTGCAACACGACTATCGTGTTGGGATTGGCGGCGGCGGTGGCCGTGATGAGCGCATCCTGCCCGTTCGGAAGAGTCAGGTCCGGCACATCGGCGCCTTCAGTCGTCCACTGGTTTGCAAAGACAATGGCAACGTCTGCCTCGCGCGCGATCATGGCGGCCTCGGACGGGTAGCGGCCATTGACGAAGGAGACGCGCGTGCCAATTGCGGCGCGCTTGATTGCAGCCAGCGGCGGGGAGGGGTGATAGGCTTCACTCGCCATCGCCATCATCGCGCCTTCGCCGCCCGCATGGATGAAGGCCGCGTGTCCCTTGCCGGTGGTGACCTGGGAAGAGCCGCCCCCGCACAGGACGCCGACATCGCTATGCCCGCCGATCACCACGATCCGCGTGATGCCTTCGCTCAACGGCAGCAGGCCGCCAGCGTTCTTCAGAAGCACGATTCCTTCGCTGGCAGCCCTCCGGGCAATCCGTCCGTGTGCTGCATAATCGACCGGCTCGCCGCTCGGCAAGGCGCGGTCAAACAGGCCTGCGACAAACATCGAACGTAGGATGCGGCGGGCCATGTCGGAGATGCGCTCCGGCGGTGTTTCTCCCGCGGCAACCGAGGCACGCAGTGGCTCGTCGAACCAGACGCGAAAATCGAGCTGCGCGCCGGATTGCTGGTCGAGGCCGGCATTCGCCGCCTGCACGCTTGTTGTCGCGCCCCAATCGGCCATCACGAAACCGGGATAGGCCCAGTCTCCCTTGAGCACACCGTTCAGCAGCGTGTCGTTCTCACAGGCATAGTACCCGTTGATCTTGTTGTAGGCCGACATGATCGCGCCCGGCGCGCCCCGCTCGATGGCAATCTGAAAGGCAAGCAGGTCGCTCTCGCGCAGCGCGGCCTCGTCAATGACCGCATTGACGACGTGACGGCCGGTTTCCTGGTCATTCAGCACGAAATGCTTGGCCGTGGCGATGATGCCCTGGCTCTGGATGCCGCGGATGGATTCGCCGGCGAGTACGCCCGCAAGCAAAGGATCTTCCCCGAGATATTCGAAGTTGCGGCCGCAGCGCGGGTCGCGGGTCAGGTTCATCCCGCCGCCGAGCAGTACGTTGAAGCCTTTCCGCGCTGCCTCGTCGCCAATCATCGCGCCGCCTTCAAACGCAAGATCGGCATCAAAGGTCGCCGCGAGGGCAAGTCCGGAGGGCAGGGCAGTCGCCGTGTCGCCGCTGCGGGCATTGCGCGGGTTGGTCACGCCCAGGCTTGCATCGGTCTCGTAGAGGCCGGGCACGCCGAGGCGCGAAATGGGGGGCACATAGCCGGCGCCGGGAATGGCGCCTTCCGGAAGGCCTGCGTCCGGCAGGAAGCCTGTGGCCCAGTAGCTGTGCAACAGGCCATGGCGCTCGTCTTCGGTGAGGGCGGCTTCCAGCAGCGCGGCCCGCTCGTCCGGTGTCAGGGCGGTATCCATCCAGGGCGCGTTCGACGCGGCAGTTTCAGGGCTCAAGGCGTTTCCTCCGTCAAGCTGGCAGCAGCCATACTGGTTCGGGCGCGCCCAAACATCCAGTATCAAGTCCCCGCTTGATGCCGCCGGGTGGACGAAGCCGCCCGACTGGCTTAGCTGCTCGCCCATGACCCTCGTGAAGATCTGCGGATTGAAGGACCCGGACCTGGTGGCATTTGCTGCGCGGGAGGGGGCGGACTGGATCGGGTTCATGTTCCCGGCCAGCCCCCGGCAGGTGACGCTTGCGGCGGCGGAAACGCTGTTGTTGTCGGTCGGCAAAGCGGTGCCGGTCGCCGTGCTGCTGGATCCACCAGACGCAGAAGTGCGGGCCGTCGCGGCGCTCGGTTTCCCGGTACTGCAACTGCACGGACAAGAGACGCCGGAGCGGGTGGCCGAGATCAAGGCCACGACCGGCGCCGAAGTCTGGAAGGTGCTCGGCGTGCGCGAGGCGGGCGACCTTGAACGCGCGGGCGATTACACAGCCGCCGACCGGCTGCTGCTGGACGCCAAGCCCCCGGAAGGCGCCGACCGCGCCGGCGGCCACGGCACCACATTCGATTGGAGCCTCCTCAGGGACTGGGCCGCCCCCAAGCCGTGGATCCTCGCCGGCGGCCTGACGCCGCAGAACGTCGCCGCCGCCATCGGCCAAACTGCCGCGCCTGCCGTGGATGTGTCCTCTGGCGTCGAGCGGGTACGGGGGTTAAAGGATCGGGAACTGGTCCGCGCCTTCATCCGCGCGGCGAAAGGGCATTAAACCTCATGGATCTCCGCAATACCTGGGACAAATGGCCGGATGCGAACGGCCGCTTCGGCGAGTTCGGCGGCCGTTATGTCGCCGAAACGCTGATGCCCCTCGTGCTGGAGCTGGAAGCGGAATACCGCAAGGCGAAGCAGGACCCAGCCTTCGCGGCCGAGATGCAGGATCTCTGGACGCATTATGTCGGCCGCCCGTCGCCGCTCTATTTTGCCGAACGCCTGACCGGGCATTTCGGCGGCGCGAAAATCTACTTCAAGCGCGACGAGCTGAACCATACCGGCGCGCACAAGATCAATAACTGCCTCGGGCAGGTGCTGCTCGCGCGGCGGATGGGCAAGAAGCGCATCATCGCGGAAACCGGCGCCGGCCAGCACGGCGTCGCCACCGCAACGATCTGCGCGCGCTTCGGCCTCGAATGCGTCGTGTTCATGGGCGAGACCGATGTCGACCGCCAGAAACCGAACGTCTTCCGCATGCGCCTCCTCGGCGCGAAGATCGTCCCCGTCTCTTCCGGCACAGGCACACTCAAAGACGCGATGAACGAAGCGCTGCGCGACTGGGTGACGAATGTCGAGACAACTTTCTACTGCATCGGCACGGCAGCCGGCCCTCATCCGTACCCGGAGATTGTGCGTGACTTCCAGTCGGTGATCGGCAAGGAGGCCCGTGCGCAGATCCTGGAGCGGGAAGGGCGCCTGCCGGATGCCGTGATGGCCTGCATCGGCGGTGGCTCGAACGCCATCGGCCTGTTCCACCCCTTCCTTGAAGACGAAAGCGTACGCCTGATCGGCGTCGAGGCGGCCGGCCACGGCATCGCAACCGGGCAACACGCCGCCGCCTTGAATGGCGGCCGGCCGGGCATTCTGCACGGCAACCGCACCTACCTTTTGCAGACCGATGACGGTCAGATCATCGACGCGCATTCCATTTCCGCCGGCCTCGACTATCCGGGCATCGGTCCGGAACATGCTTTCCTGCGCGACATGGGCCGCGCCGAATATCTGTCGTGTACAGACGATGAAGCGCTGGCGGCTTTCCAGCTCTGCACACGGCTTGAAGGCATCATTCCGGCGCTTGAGCCGGCGCATGCGCTGGCGCGGGTTGGCGAGGTTGCGAACGATCTCGGCAAGGACGGCCTGATGATCCTCAACATGTGCGGGCGCGGCGACAAGGATGTGTTCTCGGTCGCCAAGGCCTTGGGAGTAGAAATGTGACCAAACTCATCCTTGTCCGGATTACGTGCCCCTCCCGCCGCGTTGCAGAAGATATTGCCGATGCCGCTCTGGAAGCGCGCCTCGCGGCCTGCGCAAACCTCGAAGGCCCGGTCACTTCGTCCTATCGCTGGAAGGGCGTGATCGAGCAGTCGTTCGAGTTCATCCTCTGGCTCAAGGCGCCGGAAGCCAACTGGGCGAAGATTGACGCGCTGGTGAACCGCATCCACCCCTATGATGTGCCTGCGATTGTCGCCATGCCACTGACGCATGTCAGCGACGCCTACGCCGCTTGGGCGCTCGAGAACACGGATACCTGATATGGGCCGCACACGGATTGAAGCGGCCTTTGCGAAGGCGCGCGCCGAAAGCCGCGCGGCGTTGGTCACCTACCTGATGGCTGGTGACCCCGACCTTGAGGCGAGCTACGCGGCGCTATGCGCCCTGCGGGATAACGGCGCGGACATCATCGAGCTCGGCGCCCCCTTCACCGATCCGATGGCCGACGGCGCCGCGATCCAGAAGGCAGGCCTGCGCGCGCTGGCGAACGGCACGAAACTCGCGGACGTCATCGCCCTCGCCGCTCGCTTCCGCAAGGATGACCAGACAACCCCTCTTATCCTGATGGGGTATGCCAACCCCGTCCATTCCATGGGCTACGTCGCCTTCGCCGAGGAGGCCGCAAAAGCCGGCATCGACGGCTCGATCATCGTCGACCTGCCACCCGAGGAAGATGCGCCGCTGCGGGAGATATACTCGCAGCACGGGTTGTCCGTGATCCGGCTCGCCACGCCCACCACCGACGAGAACCGCGCCGCCAGGGTTTCCGAGGGCGCCTCGGGGTTCATTTATTTTGTCGCGGTCACCGGGGTTACCGGGGCCGGAAGCGCCGATCCTGCCGCGATTGCAGGGCAGGTGGCGATGGTTAAAAGAGTGTCGGGATTGCCCGTTTGCGTCGGTTTCGGTGTAAAAAGTGGTGCACAGGCTGCGGAAATGGCTAAAATCGCAGATGGGGTGGTCGTTGGTTCGGCTTTTGTGGAAAAGGCGGGCGATGCACATGCAACTGGCCGGTTCGAGGCAGCGGGGCCCGCGATGGGTCAGCTGGCGCGTGAACTGCGGGTTGCCATCGATTCTGTCCGCAAAGCCTGACACTTCCGCGTTTTTCAGGAGTTCCTGACATATGAACTGGATCAACAAGGTCACGCCGCCTGGCCTTAAAACCATGATGCTGAAGAAGGACACGCCAGATGACCTCTGGGTGAAATGTCCGGTCTCTGGCGAACTGATCTACAAGAGCGACCTGGAAGCGACGTGGAATGTCACGCCGGCGGGTGCCCACCTGCGCATCTCGCCGCGCGTCCGCTTCCGCCTTCTCTTCGATGACGAGCGCTGGGAGCCTGTGTCCCTGCCGCCAGTCCCGGTGGATCCGCTGAAGTTCAAGGACGACAAGCCATACCCTGCCCGCCTCAAGGCCGCGAAGGCGAAAGTCGCCGCGCGCGATCTCAAGGAAAGCGAAGAGGGCGGCGCGCCGCTCCTGCAGGAAGACTGCATGGTCGCAGCCTATGGCAAGATCGGCGGCGTGCCGGCGGTCGTGCTGGTGCAGGATTTCGATTTCATGGGCGGCTCGCTCGGCATGGCGGCCGGTGAGGCCTTCATCACGGCGGCGCAGCTGGCGCTCGCCCGCAAGTCGGCCTTTGTGGTGTGCACGGCCTCTGGCGGCGCCCGCATGCAGGAAGGCACGCTCAGCCTGATGCAGATGCCGCGCACGACGCTGGCGATCAACGATCTCGCTGACGCAAGGCTTCCCTATGTCGTGGTATTGACTGACCCGACCTCGGGCGGCGTCTCGGCCTCCTACGCGATGCTGGGCGATGTGCACATCGCCGAGCCGGGCGCGATGATCGCCTTCTCCGGCCCGCGCGTGATCGAGCAGACGATCCGCGAAAGCCTGCCGAAGGGATTCCAGCGCTCCGAATTCCTGCGCGAAAAAGGCCAGGTCGATATCGTCTGTGACCGGAGGAAGCTGAAAGCAACGCTGGCGCGCGTGCTGGGTCACCTCTTGCCGATGGCGCGCCGCCGGGACGACCGTTCCAGTATCACGCTGACCGCGCCAAAAACGCATGCCGAAAAGCTGCCCCTTCCGAAGGGCGCCGCTGATTGACCGGCAACAGCCCGGCCCTCGACGCCGCGCTGAAGCGGTTCGAGGGTCTCCATCCGGAAGTCATCGAGCTCTCGCTCGGGCGCATCCTTCATGCGCTGGAGCAGCTTGGCCGTCCGCAGGACCGTCTGCCGCCGGTCATCCATGTTGCCGGCACGAACGGCAAGGGCTCAACCTGTGCCTTCATGCGCGCCATGGCTGAAGAAGCCGGATTGTCCGTACACGTCTTTACTTCGCCGCACCTCGTGCGCTTCAACGAGCGGATACGGCTCGCAGGTGAACTGGTGGACGATGCCCGCCTGATCAGCTGGCTGGACCGTACACACGCCGCGCTCGCCGGCGCTCCGATCACGCATTTCGAGGCGACGACGGCGGCAGCGCTGCTCGCCTTCTCGGAAGTGCCTGCGGATGTTCTGATCCTCGAAGTCGGTCTCGGCGGCCGGTTTGACGCCACGAATGTGATCGACGCGCCCGCGCTCTCCGTCATCACGCCGGTGGACTATGACCACAAGGCCTTCCTCGGCGATGACCTGGCAGGCATCGCCTTCGAAAAGGCGGGCATCATCAAGGCTGGCCGCCCGGCGCTGTCGGCCATCCAGCATCCGGTCTGCGCCGAGGTGATCGCGCGCCGCGCGGCGGACGTTGGCGCTCCGCTCTACAGGCTGAAGGACCATTTCATCAGCGCGATGCCTGAGGGTCTGTCGCTGACAGGCGAACACCAGCGCGCCAACGCGGCGCTCGCGGCCATGGCGATGCAGCTCTTCGGCAATTCCACACGCATCCCTCAGGACGCGATCTTCCGGGGCGCGCAATCGGCGGTGTGGCCCGCACGGATGCAAAAGCTGAAGCCGGGTCCGGTGACCGCGATGGCGGAAGGCCGCGAGGTCTGGCTCGATGGCGGGCACAATCCGCATGCGGCCCGCGCCATCGCGCGGCACCTCGAAACGCTCGGGGGAAGAACCGCGCTGGTCACCGCAATGCTCGCCAGCAAGGATTCGGCGGGCTTCTTTGAGCCGTTCGCCGCGCTGAAGCCCCCGGTCTTTACGCTGCCGAACGCCCCCGGCCATCAGGGCGCCGAGCCGGACCGGCTTGCGGACCTCGCCCGCGCCGCTGGTCTCACGGCCACAGCCTGCAGCGATCTGGCAGGCGCCATGGCCTCAGCTTCGGCGAGCGGCGCAGACCGGATCCTGATCTGCGGCTCGCTCTACCTAGCCGGCATTGTCCTCGGCCAGAACAATGAGGAGCCGGACTAATCCCCCGCTTGCGCCTATATCGGCGCGCGTGCCGCGAGTGCAGGAATCGCGCCCATCAGAATTCTTCGCGGATCGAACGCCCAGGCCCCCTCGGCAGGGATATGCTTCGCGCGTGGTGCCGCGTCCGTGTAGCCCCCGTGCGTCTGATTTTCCGCGAAACCAGAGCGGCGGATATAAAAAAACCTATAGAAACAGTATGTTGTGGTCGTTCGTGCCGAATTCAGCGATACAATGTGAGAAAGAATGAGAATAAAATGAGCGACAAACGACAAGGCCTGCGAAGGAAGCGACCTGCGATTCACACAATGTGATAGGCCATAAAAGCGTTGTCGTTGGCCACGCTTGAAGCGATGGAGAACAACCATAACCGGGGCTCGAGCTCCCTTGTCGGACGACCGTCTGGATTGACCTTTCTACAGGCGCGCCAAATTGACCCTGACGTAAGCGTCAAGCCTTGCGCCGAAAGCGCCGCGACGGTAGGGACGGGCACTTTTTCAGTTCCACAACCATAAACCAGCCTGGGAGCGCCCGCATGAAGGTTCTCGTGCCCGTCAAGCGCGTCATCGATTACAACGTGAAGGTCCGCGTGAAGCCGGACCAGACCGGTGTCGATCTCGCCAACGTCAAGATGTCGATGAACCCCTTCGACGAGATTTCGGTCGAGGAAGCGGTGCGCATGAAGGAAGCCGGCACGGCAACCGAAGTGGTGGTCGTCTCGATCGGTCCGCAGCAGGCCCAGGAAACCATCCGTACGGCCCTCGCCATGGGCGCCGACCGCGGAATCCTGATCAAGACGGACGCCACCGTCGAGCCGCTCGCCGTCGCGAAACTGCTCGCCAAGGTCGCCGCTGAAGAGAAGCCGGACCTGATCCTCACCGGCAAGCAGGCGATTGACGACGATTCCAATCAGACCGGCCAGATGCTCGCCGCGCTGCTGGACTGGCCGCAGGGCACCTTCGCCTACAAGATCGAGAAAGACGGCGCGGCGCTGAAAGTGACCCGCGAAGTCGATGGCGGCCTCCAGACCGTGAAGCTGACCACGCCGGCGGTTGTCACCGTCGACCTGCGCCTCAACGAGCCGCGCTATGCCTCGCTGCCGAACATCATGAAGGCGAAGAAGAAAGAGATCGCCGAGAAGACGCCCGAGTCCTACGGCGTCGATATCTCGCCCCGCCTGACGGTGGTGAAGGTGACCGAACCGGCCGCCCGCGCAGGCGGCGTCAAGGTTGAAGATGTGGCGGCGCTGGTCGCGAAACTCAAAACCGCAGGAGCAATCTGATGGCTGTCCTCGTAATTGCTGAACACGCTCATGGCGCGCTCTCCGATGCGACGCACAAGGTCGTGACCGCCGCGAAGAAATTCGGCGGCGATGTGGATGTGCTGGTCGCTGGCGAGAATGCCGGATCGGTTGCGCCCGCAGCTGCGAAAATCTCCGGTGTCCGCAAGGTGCTGAAGGCTGAAGGCGAAACCCTCCGCAAGCAGACCGCCGAAGCCATGGAAGCGCTCGTCGTGCCGATGATGGCCGGCTATGATGCCGTGTTCATCGCCGCCACCACCACGGGCAAGAACATCGCGCCGCGCATCGCCGCAAAGCTCGATGTGATGCAGCTTTCGGAAATCGTCGATGTGCTCGACACCTCGACCTTCGTGCGCCCGATCTATGCCGGCAACGCAATCATGACCGTGAAATCTTCCGATGCGAAGAAGGTCATCACGGTGCGTGGCACCGCGTTCCCCGCCGCCGGCAATGACGGCTCGGCCTCGGTGGAAGACGTTGCTGCTCCGGCGGCGCAGACGAAATCGGAATTCGTCTCGGAAGAGATGGTGAAGTCGGACCGTCCGGAACTCGCCGGCGCCAAGCGCGTCGTCTCGGGTGGCCGGGCGCTCGGCTCGTCCGAGAAGTTCAAGGAAGTCATCTTCCCGCTGGCCGACAAGCTCGGCGCGGCTGTCGGCGCCTCGCGCGCCGCTGTGGACGCAGGCTACGCCCCGAACGACTACCAGGTTGGCCAGACCGGCAAGATCGTTGCCCCGGAACTCTACATCGCCGTCGGCATCTCGGGCGCCATCCAGCACCTCGCCGGCATGAAGGACTCCAAGATCATCGTCGCGATCAACAAGGACGAGGAAGCGCCGATCTTCCAGGTCGCCGATTACGGCCTCGTGGCAGACCTCTTCGCCGCCGTGCCGGAACTGACCAAGTCGGTCTGATCCGCCTCAGGACGGAAATGAACAAAGCCCGTGCCACTGGCGCGGGCTTTTTCTTTTGTACCGCAAGCATCGGGTGGCGGGGGCTGGGGGCTACATGGGAAAACGGGGCTCCACCACAAAGGAGATCGCGCCCCATGTCCTTCGTCATCACTGGCCTCGCGCCGCACCCCTTCCGACACCTGTTCGGCCTGCCGGACGATGTCCTCCGTGAGCGGAACATCATCAGGCGGGTGGCTGACGCGAAGCCGGGCTATCCGTGCCGGATAACGCTACAGGACGCAGAGCCAGGCGAGACGCTGCTGCTCTTGAACCATGAGAGCCACAGCGCCCCGACACCATATGCCTCGCGCTATGCGATCTACGTGCGCGAGACCGCCCGGGAGGCCGCAAACTACCGCAACGAATTGCCGCCCGTTTTTGCCGGCCGGCCGATAGCGCTGAGGCTATTCTCGGCGGAAGGGATGCTGCTGGGGGCCGACATGGGCCGGGGCGAGGAGCTGGCTGCCAGGATCGAGGCGGCGTTTGCGCGCCCGGAGGTCGCATATATCCATGCCCATAACGCGATGCATGGTTGTTTTTCTGCTGAGATCCGGCGCGGGGACTGAGTTTGCCCCGGCGCAGGGCAGGCCTGCACAGGCCCGCTTTGCTGCGCCGCACAAACCGCTATAACGGAGCCGTTTCAACAGGTGTTCAAGGAACGGCTCCATGGCGGATATCAGCACGGTTGGCGTGATCGGCGCGGGACAGATGGGTAACGGCATTGCGCACGTCTCGGCGCTGGCCGGGTATGACGTTGTACTGACGGATGTTTCCGAGGCGGCCCTTGCCAAAGGCATGGCGACCATTGAAGCCAACATGGCCCGGCAGGTGGCGCGCCAGGTGATCACGCCGGACGACCTGAAGACCGCGCTGAAGCGTATCCGTCCGTCGGCGGACATCAAGGCGCATGCCGCTTCGGATCTCGTGATCGAAGCGGCAACCGAGAAGCGTGAGCTGAAGGAGCAGATTTTCCGCGCCGTCAGCGAGGTCGTGCCGGCACATGCCTACCTTGCGACCAATACGTCCTCCATCTCGATCACGCGGCTTGCTTCAGTCACGAACCGCCCGGAGCGCTTCATCGGCCTGCACTTCATGAACCCTGTGCCGCTGATGAAGCTGGTCGAGGTGATCCGTGGCCTGAACACCGACCAGGAGACCTACGAGACCGCGATCACTTTCGCCAAGCGGATCGGCAAGACCACGACCAATGCGGAAGACTATCCGGCCTTCATCGTGAACCGCGTTCTGATGCCGATGATCAACGAGGCGGTCTACACGCTGTATGAAGGCGTCGGGAACGTCGAGTCGATCGACACGGCGATGCGGCTCGGCGCGAACCATCCGATGGGGCCGCTGCAACTGGCGGATTTCATCGGGCTCGATACCTGCCTGTCGATCATGCAGGTGCTGCATGACGGCCTTGCGGACACGAAATACCGGCCATGCCCGCTGCTGGTGAAGTTCGTTGAGGCCGGATGGCTCGGCAAGAAGTCCGGCAAGGGCTTCTACGACTATTCCGGCGACCATCCGGTGCCCACCCGCTGATCTGTTAACCCGGCGGTAACTCTCCGGGGGCTCCTTGGCGTTCGACAGGACGTCGTCAGAGGAGCCCCGACATGCCCATCCGTTCACCGCTCAACTATCTGGCCAGCGCCGGCGTGCTGCTGGTGATGGCGCTCGGCGGCGCCTATTACGCAACGCAGGCCGCCTCGGCGTCTGCTGCCTCGGCGACGACAGACGTTCCGCTCACGGTCTATTGGTCTGACGGCGATTCCGGGCGCCTTTCCGATGGCACGAAGTTCCGCCTGCACGGCATCGACTCACCCGAGACCGGTTCGATGAAGCAGCGCGGCGGCGCCAAATGCGAGAGTGAGCGGGCGCTGGGCTTCGAAGCCAAGGAAGCGGCGCTGGAACTCACGCGCGGCAAGCAGGTGACGGTGAGCGAGACGCGCGGCACCGACCGGTACGAGCGCACGGTCGTAAGCCTGGAGATCGACGGCAAGGATGTGGCCACGCTTCTGGTGGCGGGCGGCACGCACAAGACCTGGAATTATGATGGCCGCCAGAAGAAGCCGGATTGGTGCGGCGGCGCGGCGAGTTGAAGGGTTTGCGTCCGGTGCGCGGGCCGCTAGCCTCGCGCTGAGCAGCAGAAGAAGAGACAGGCCATGCGGCGTTTCCTGATTCCGGCAAGCCTGGGGTTCGCGGCGGGCCTCGCGGCGTGTGACAAGGGCGCGCCGCAGCGGGGAGAGCCCTACTTTCCGCCTTCCGTGGCGCAGCAGGAGCGCGAGATATTCGGCGAGCAGAAGCCGTCCGATTTGCCTGCCAATCAACGCGCGGCGCTCGCGCATGCCTATGCCGTGACAGCGCTGGCACTCTACCGTGCGGGCGCAACCGGCGAAGCTGCTGTTCATGTGCGCGAGATTGATCCTGCCGCCAATCCGGGGCTGATGGTGGGTCTCGATACGATGGGGTTTGACCCGGCCTTGCTGACGGCAGTGGCCGAGGCGCCGGAGGATGAGGTGGCGGCCGAAGCGGCCAGCGCGATGCTGGCAGCTATGCGCCCGGCCATGACCGGCAATATCAAGGAGACGACCGCCTTCCTGATGAAGCTGCTGGCGGCGGACTATGAGGCGGGCGCGCAGGCCGGCGCCATTCTCGACCTTGCCGCCTACCAGCGGGCCTATGGACTGGCAGTCACTGCGCGCGACCTCGCCGCCGCGCAGGACCCCGAAGCCTATGGTAAACTCACGCTGGAGCTGGAGATACTTGTGCGGATGTGGCCGGGCCGTGGGCCACTGTCAGCGTCCACGCCTGCGCCGGATTTCGAGATGGCGACGGCCCTGTCGGACGTGAAGTCAGCGCTCGCCAGCCTGCCGTAAGACAGCATCGATGAACTGCACGGCCTCGGCGGCCGCCCAGTCGGCTTCGCCGGACAGGCGGGCAATCTCGAGACCGTCCGGTCCATAAAGTATGGTGGTGGGGAAGCCCTGCACATTGGCGCCGTAGACAATGTCGCCCCGGTCGAGCGGCGCATGGCGGAACGTGATGTTGGCGGCGCCGAGCTCGGTCAGGCGCTGCCGTGCATAGTCCACGTCCTCGTCGGAATCGATGCTTATGGCGACGACTTCGAACTTGTCGCTGCCGCGCGCGCCCTGCAGGGCCCCGAGCGCAGGCATTTCCTTCTCGCAGGGCGCGCACCAGGTCGCCCAGTAATTCACGAGTATAGTCTTGCCCTTGAAGCTGGCGAGGTCAGCTTCCGTGCCATCAGGCCCGTCGAAGGTGCCGGACGGAACAGGCTGGCCAGCGAGCGAGAAGTCGAGCTTTTCAATCGTGCCCGTCGCATATTTTTCGAGTGGGTTGCCGGGTGGTTTGCCGTTGGATGCGCTGATCAGCACATAGACAACAGCCGCGAGGGCGACCAAGAAGAGGCCGGCAAAAGCATAGCGGATCATGCGGGGTCGGCTCCGTTTGGCGCGTTACGAGGGATATGGCGATGAATTCAGGTAAAGGCCAGACGATGTGGGGCGGCCGTTTTGCCGCAACGCCCTCGGCCATCATGAACGAGATAAATGCCTCGCTGGATATTGACCAGCGGATGGCCGAGGAGGATGTCGCCGGCAGCCGGGCGCATGCCGACATGCTGGCCGAAATGGGCATCCTGACCGCCGCAGACAACGAGGCGATCCAGGCCGGCCTCGATACGATCGCCGGCGAGCTGCGGGCGGGGACCTTTCCTTTCCGGCGAGAACTCGAAGACATCCACATGAATGTGGAAGCGCGCCTGAAGGAGCTGATCGGCGAGCCGGCCGGACGGTTGCATACGGCTCGCTCGCGAAATGACCAGGTCGTGACGGACTTCCGCCTCTGGACGCGCGGCGCACTGGACGAGACGAGCCACCTGGTGACGGCGCTGCAGGGCGCGCTGGTGCGCCGGGCCGGGGAGCATACCGCGACCTACATGCCGGGCTTCACGCATCTGCAGACCGCGCAGCCGGTGACGCTGGGCCATCACCTGCTGGCCTATGCCGAGATGCTGGAGCGCGACCGCTCGCGCCTGCTCGACTGCGCCGTGCGGCTGAACGAGAGCCCGCTGGGCGCAGCGGCGCTGGCGGGAACGGGTTTCCCGATCGACCGGGACATGACCGCCGAGGCGCTCGGCTTCGCGCGGCCGATGGCGAACTCGCTGGACGCGGTGGGATCACGCGATTTTGCGCTCGAGGCGCTGGCCAGCCTGTCGATAGCGGCGACGCACCTTTCCCGCCTCGCAGAAGAAATCGTGCTGTGGACGAGCCCGCAGTTTGGTTTTGCGGCGCTGACGGATGAATGGTCGACCGGTTCCTCGATCATGCCGCAGAAGCGAAACCCGGACGCAGCCGAGCTGATCCGGGCCAAGGCCTCGCTGATCACGGGATTGTTTTCGGCGCTGCAGGGGGCCGTGAAGGCCCTTCCGCTGGCCTATGCCAAGGATTTGCAGGACGACAAACGCCTGACCTTTGAAGCCTTCGACACGTTCAACCTGTGTGTCCGGGCGATGACCGGGATGGTCGAGACGATCCGGTTCAGGCCGGATGCGATGCGGGCGGCGGCGGCGAAGGGCTATTCGACCGCTACGGACCTCGCGGACTGGCTGGTGCGGGAACTGGGACTGCCGTTCCGGGAAGCCCACCATGTGACCGGCAGGATCGTGGCATTGGCCGAGGAAAAAGGCAGTGAACTTGCGGATGTTTCACTGGCCGACATGCAGAAGGTGCATTCCGCAATCACCAAAGATGTCTTCAATGTGCTGACGGTGGAGGCCTCTGCCTCATCCCGGACATCTTATGGCGGCACAAGCCCTGTTCGGGTTGCGGA
Source organism: uncultured Hyphomonas sp. (assembly GCA_964643405.1). Classification (GTDB taxonomy): domain Bacteria; phylum Pseudomonadota; class Alphaproteobacteria; order Caulobacterales; family Hyphomonadaceae; genus Hyphomonas. The sequence goes on from CAZXQD010000008.1 coordinate 21,316, forward strand.
ACAAGTGGCACAGTGGAAACAGAGACTTCGACTGGAGTGATGAGAATGAAACGGTTTCTGGGCGCGGCTGCCGCGCTGGTCCTTCTTGGGGGTGTTTCAGCGTGTGGCCTGACCGGCCCTCTTCAACGTCCCGGCCCGCTGGTCGGCGGCGGCAACCAGGCGGATCCCGCCAGCCTGCCCGATGACGAAAGCAAGAACCTGCCGGAACTGCCGGAGCGCCCGAGTGCGGCGCCGGATGAGGAAGCCGAGGACGAGCTGCTCGGCGGGCCGGATTCCTGATGCGGGCGCGTTTCCTCCTCGCCTTGGCCGCTGGCCTGGCGCTGGCCGCTTGCCAGACCCCGGTTGCGGGCGACCCGGTCGTGACGCAGGCCGTGGCGGCCGAGCCTGATCCGCTGGATGTGGCCACGCCCGTCAGCGACAATCCATCGGAAGGGCTGACCGAGAACGAGTGGGGCGGGGAAGTGCCGCAACCAAAGCCGGCGGGCGACGTCGATGACGGCGGCCTCGGCGACCTCGACTAGCGCCCGGAGCCGGCATGCACCATTTCAATTACTCCGGCGGCCGCCTTCACTGCGAAGGCGTGAATCTCGATACCCTCGCGGCCGAGGTGGGCACGCCGTGCTATGTCTATTCCAGCGCGACACTGGTGCGCCACGCGCGCGTCATCTCGAACGCGTTCGAGGGGCAGAAGGTTCTGGTCGCCTATTCCGTCAAGGCCAATGGCAATCTGGCCGTGCTGGCGACACTCGCGAGCGAGGGATGCGGTGCGGATGTTGTCAGCGGCGGTGAACTCCTCCGGGCACGGAAGGCCGGTATCCCTGCTTCGCGGATCGTGTTCTCGGGCGTCGGCAAGACGGCGGCCGAGATGGCGCTGGGCCTTGAGCAGGGAATCCATCAGTTCAACGTGGAAAGCGCGGGCGAGCTTCGCCTCCTGTCCGAAGTCGCCACGCGGCTCGGCAAGACGGCACCAGTCGCGTTGCGCGTGAACCCGGATGTCGCCGCTGGCGGGCATCCCAATATTTCGACCGGCAAGTCCGGTGACAAGTTCGGTGTCCCATGGGGCGAGGCGGAGGCCTTGTATGCTGAAGCCGCGCGACTGCCCGGCATCATCGCCGTGGGCGTGGATGTGCATATCGGCAGTCAGATCGGTGACCTTGCGCCGATGCGCGCCGCCTTCGAAAAGGTTGTCAGCCTTGCCCTGCGCCTGCGCGGGCAGGAGCATGACATTCGCCGCATAGATGTTGGCGGCGGGCTCGCCATTCCGTACAAGGAGGGTGATGCCCCGGCGGCGCCGTCTGCGTACGCGGCGATGATCGCCGAAGTGACGGGTAATCATGGGTTCGAGGTGATCCTCGAGCCGGGCCGTGTGATCGCCGGGAATGCGGGCGTGCTGCTGACGACCGCGCTTTACGAGAAACAGGCGCCTGATCGCACCTTCCTGATTGTCGACGCGGGGATGAACGACCTGATCCGTCCGGCGCTGTACGGCGCACATCACGACATCGTGCCGCTGGCCGAGCCGGCGGCCGGTCATCCGGTCAAGACCTATGACGTGGTCGGGCCTATCTGCGAATCCACTGACAAGTTTGCGGCGGGTCGCAGCCTGCCGGCAGTGAAGCCGGGCGACCGGCTGGCCTTCATGTCGGCCGGCGCCTACGGCGCGGTACTGTCGTCCGCCTACAATGCGCGTCCGCTGGTGCCTGAAGTGCTGGTCGATGGCGACCGCTATGAAATCGTCCGCAGGCGGCCGAGTTTCGAGGAAATGCTGGGACTGGAGAAAGTGCCGGAGTGGCTTACGACGGAAGCCTGACCGAAATCGCGGCCAAGGTTGCCGCGACCAGGCGCCGCTTGAGGCTGCTGGCGCTTGGGCGTGCCTACTGGCCGCTGTTCGTGCTGGTCACGCTGTTCCTGTCTGCCGCATTTGCCGGTGGTTTCGACAGATTGGACAAGTTTGCCGCCGCCCTGGTGACGCCGGCGCTTTTCGCGCTTGGCGGCTTTTTCATCTGGCGCGGCCGGCAACGCTATGTGCAGCCGAGCGATGAGGAAGCCGCACGCATGCTGGAGGCGCCGTCGGAACTGCGCCCGCTCAGTTCGTTGAAGGACCGGCCTGCGCATCCGTCCGCCGCTGCACAGGGGCTTTGGGAAGCGCACCGCGCGCGGCTGATTGCCGAGCTGAAGAACCTGCGCCTGCCGGCCTTCAATGCAGAATGGCGCCGGCTTGACCCCTGGATGCTGCGGGCGGTACTGCCGGCGGCGGTGGTTGCGTTTGCGGTCCTGGCAGGCGCCGACGGTCCGGGGCGCGTGATGCGCGCACTATTCCCCGACTATGGCGCGCTGGTGGGCGCCGACAAGATGATCGTCGAAGCCTGGGTGACGCCGCCGGAGCATACCGGGCGGCCGCCTATCTTCCTGAAGCCCGGCAGCGAAGACATCCGTGTACCGAAGGGTTCGCAGGTGACGCTGCGCACCGAGGCACCCTCCGCGCCGCGCCTCGTGATGAAGGGCGCGCGCGACAAGGATGCGCGCTTCGTGGCGACGCCGGACGGCGCCTGGGAAGCCAAGGCAACGATCACGGGCGATACGCGCATTCGTGTGAAATGGTGGGGCGAACGCGCCCGCTACAGTTTCAAGGTGTTGCCGGACGCGCTGCCGGGGATTGCCTTTGTCGGGTTGCCGGAACCGGGGTCACAGGACCGAGTGAAGTTTGCCTGGAAAGCGCAGGATGATTATGGCATTGCGGCCGTGGAGCTTGCGATCCGTTTGCGGGAGCCGCATCCGGCGGCGCCGGACGCCGAGGACCGAGTGCCGGTGCCGATGCCGGGCGCTGCCGGCGCCAAGACCGCGAATGCAACGAACGAGTTGGACCTGACGCGGCATCGCTGGGCGGGATTGCCGGTGGAGCTGCAGCTTGTGGCGCTGGACGGCGCCGGGCAGGAGGGGCGCAGCGAAAGCGTGCCATACATCCTGCCGGAGAAACTGTTCCTCGATCCTCTGGCGCGCGCGACGCAGGAGGCGCGCGTGACCGTGCTGCGTGAGCCGCGCGACTATGCCGACATACCGAAGAACGAAGAGGCGCTGAGGGACGGGGCGGTGAACACGGCTGCCACCGGGCGGCTCGGCGCGGCGCCGGACGGCATACGCCAGGCAGCCCTGATGCTGGACTCGATTACCTATAAGGGTGAGCAGTTCATCGATGATCTCGGCGTCTTCATGGGCCTGCAGATGGCCGAGAGCACGTTGATCTCTGCAAGTTCCAAGAGCGAGGCGGAAGCCGTGGAGCCGCTGCTCTGGTCAATCGCCCTCAAGCTGGAGTATGGCAGCGCCGCGGATGCAGCGCGCCGGCTCGAAGCGGCGCGGGCAGCGCTGGAGCGGGCGCTGCGCGACGGCGCGTCCGAGGAAGAGATCCGCAGGCTGATGGAAGCCTTCCGGGACGCCGCAAACGAATACCTCGCTGCAAAGATGGCCGAGGCGATTGCAAATGGTCTTGATGCGCCGCCCTCCAGTGAGGACGGGCAGGCGCAGGCGGGCGGGCAGGGCCTCGGCGGGCAGGACTTCGAGGACATGTTGAATGCGCTGCAGGATCTGACCGAGACCGGCGCCAGCGACCAGGCACGGCAGCTCTTGTCCGACATCACGAACATGCTGGAGAATCTCGAATTCCAGCAGGGCGGGCAAGGGCAGGATGGTCAGGGCCTGCCGGGCGAGCAGGCCGAGGGCGAAGAAAGCGACCTGCCGCCTGAAGAGCAGGAGCTTACCGATGCGATGCGGCGCCTCTCCGAAATCCTGAGAGAGCAACGCCAGCTGAACGATGATACGTTGGCACAGCAGCGGGGCGAGGAGCCCGGCTCGCAGAATGGGCGCCCGCCGCCGGGATCGCCGGATGGTCAGGGTGCGGATCAGGGTGGCGGCGGCCAGCAGGAAGGCGGCGGCATGGGCCGGGGCCAGCAGCCCGGCGAGACGGGAACCGGCGCGGGCCGTGAAGGCGAAACGCAGCCGGGCGATCAGGGCGGTGGCCAGCTTGGCGGTGGCACACTGGCGGAGCGGCAGGCCGAGCTTGGCCGTCTGGTGGAAGAATTTGCGCGTCGCAGCGGCGAAGGCGCGGGTGAAGGGCAGGGCAGCGATGGATCGGGTATCGATCCGGATGCGCTGTCGGCGATCCGTGATGCGCAACGCCGGGCCGAGCGCGCGCTGGAGGGCGGCAATGAAGGCCGCGCGATCCTTGAGCAGGAACGCGCCACGCAAATGATGTCGGAACTCTCCCGCGGGTTGGCGGGGCAGCTTGACGCGCTGAAGGCAGAGCGCCAGGGCGAGCAGGGCGGCGGCACCGATCCCATGGGCCGCTCGCTGATGGGCGCAGGCAATGACGGCGAAGGCGTCAATATTCCCGAAGAAGCCGAACGCCAGCGTGCGAAGGACATCCTCGATGAACTCCGCCGCCGCTATAACGAGGCGGAAGACGAGGAAGAGCGCGAATACCTTCGCCGGTTGTTGGACCGCTTCTGAGGCGCCGCTTGCCGGAACTTCGCCTCCGTGGTCTCCTTCCAGAAAAGAAGACCGGGAGGAAAACATGTCGCGCTGGGAATACACCAAGGGCCTGAAGGATATCGGCAACGGGCTGTATGCGTGGCTGCAGCCGGATGGAGGTTGGGGCTGGTCGAATGCGGGGCTGATCCGCGACGGCGAAGAAAGCCTGCTGGTCGATACGCTTTTCGACATGCACCTGACGCGCGAGATGCTCGCGGCGATGGAGGATGCGACCGGCATCGGGGCCGGGAGGATCGGCACCATCGTCAACACGCATGCGAACGGCGACCATTGCCATGGCAACGGATGTTGTCCGCAGGCGGAAATCATAGCCAGCGAGGCCAGCGCGAGGGAAATGGCGGAAGTGCCGGCAGCAATGCTGGCGACATTCAAGAAGGCCGGCGCGCAGCTTGGCCCTGCGGGCACTTATTTTGCCGACGTGTTCGGGCCTTTTGACTTTGATCATATCGACGAGCGGCTCCCGACACAGACTTTCAGCGGCGAGATGGCGCTGAAGGTGGGTGACAAGGACGTGCGGCTGATCGAGGTAGGTCCCGCGCATACGGGCGGCGATGTGCTGGTGCATGTACCAAAGGACCGCACGGTGTTCACCGGCGACATCCTCTTCATCAATGGCACGCCGCTGATGTGGGCGGGGCCGGTAAAGAACTGGATCAGCGCCTGCGAGAAGATCATCGCGATGGATGTGGACGTGATCGTTCCCGGCCATGGTCCGGTGACGGACAAGGCCGGGGTGCAGCGCGTGGCGGACTATCTCGCTTTCGTGGACCGCGAGGCGCGCAAGCGCTTTGATGCAGGACTTTCGGTTCGCGACGCAGCGCATGACATTGCACTTGGCGATTACTCAAGCTGGGGCGATGCTGAGCGGATCGCGGTGAATGTGGACAGTCTGTACCGGGAGTATCGCGGCGACGGCAAGGTGACGCCGGTCATCGAACTGTTCGCGCTTATGGCGGAAGTCCGCGGCCGCCAGCGCTCCAGAGCATAGCGCGATCTGACAGAATAAGATCGCTTGCTCCAGTACTTGCAGGTTGTCGCAAATTCTTGCGCTCAACCGGTACCCACTTGAGCGAAATTTGCTCTAATGCAGCTTGAGCTTTGGCCGGACAACCTGGTTGACGTGACCCATCAGGATCATGCCGAGGCCGCGCAATGAACCGTGAATGGCCATCAGGTGCATGCGGTAGAGCGAGACATAGACGAAGCGGGCAAGTCGACCTTCGATGGCCATGCGACCGCCGACAAGATTTCCCATCAGTGTACCAACCGTGGCATAGCGGCTCATCGAGATGAGAGAGCCCTTGTCTTCGTAAGTGAAGGCTTTGAGCGGCTTCTTTTCGATCAGGGCGCAAATGTTGTGATAGGCGGTACCGGCCATCTGGTGCGCGCTCTGGGCGCGCGGTGGGACGGGGCGTTCAGCGCCGGGCGGCGTGTAGGAGGCGCAGTCGCCAATGGCGAAGATGCGGTCGTCCCGTGTCGTCTGCAGCGTGTCCTTCACGAGCAACTGGTTGGACCGGTTTGTCTCAAGGCCAGCGATATCCTTCAGGAAATCCGGCGCCTTCACGCCGGCAGCCCAGACTTTCAGGTCTGCCGGGAAAACCTTGCCATCGCGCGTTTTGATGGCTTCGGGCGTGACGCGGGAGACCTGCGCCCCGGTGACGACCTCTACACCGAGCGCTTCCAGTTCGCCATGTGCCGCTTCGGCGAGTTTCTCCGGAAGCGCGGGCAGGATTCGCGGCCCGGCTTCAAGGAGGCTAACCTTCAGGCGCTTCTCGTCGAATACTTCAAGACCGTAATAGCGCAGGGCCGAAGCGGAGTTGTAAAGCTCGGCAGCGAGTTCGACGCCGGTTGCCCCGCCGCCGACGATGGCGACCCGGACAAATTCGTCCGCGCCCGGATCGAGGCTGAGGCGGCGGGAACAGCGAAGGCATTGGTTCAGAAGGCGCTGGCGGAATGAGTCGGCGTCCCGCCGGCTTTCCAGCGACAGGCAGTTGTCCTTGACGCCTTCAACGCTGAAATCATTCGAGACCGAGCCGAGCGCGATGACAAGGTAGTCGTACCGTATGCGGTGCTCGCCCATCAGTTCCGAGCCATCCACGTCCAGCAGCGGCGCGACGATGACGTGGCGGTTTTCACGGTCGATGCCTTTCAGGGCGCCCTGGAAGTATCGATAACCCCAGCGGTGGGCATGTGCGCCATAGCCGACTTCGTCGAGGTTGGCGTCGAGCGATCCGGCGGCCACCTCGTGCAACAATGGCTTCCATATATGGGTCCGGTTGCGCTCAAGGAGGATGATGTCGAACTTCTCGCGGCCATACTTCGCGCCAAGGCGCGCCGCGAGTTGCAGCCCGCCAGCGCCTCCGCCGACAACGACAATCTGTATCTTCAGCCCACGCATGCCGGAAGAATATCGTCCGATCCCGGCAGAAGGAAATAGCTGGCAGTGTTCAGCGGTTTGCGCCGGGCACCCATTTCACGTCATCCGCCCCGTCCCTGTTGGCGGCGCGGCCAGCCACAAACAGCCAGTCCGACAGGCGATTGATGAAGGCGAGGGCGACCGGGTTGACCGGTTCGTCCTTCAGGGAGGCGAGGTACGCCATCTCGCGCTCGGCCCGCCGGCAGAGGGTGCGGGCAACGTGCAATTGCGCCGCCAGCGGCGCTCCGCCGGGCAGTATGAAGCTGTCGAGGGGGGGGATGACTGCATTCATCGCGTCAATCTCTTCCTCAAGCCGGGTTACCTGGGTCTCGATGATCCGCAGCGGTGTCCACTCCAGCACGCGTCCCCGGTCGGGCGTGGCAAGGTCTGCGCCGAGGTCGAACAGGTCGTTCTGGATGCGCCGGATGCGGGCGAGCATGTCGCCTTTGGCCTCCAGCGCAGCTACGCCGAGGGCGGCGTTCAGCTCATCCACCGTGCCATAAGCGGTGACGCGCGGATGCCATTTCGGCACCACTTCGCCGGTCGACAGGCGGGTTTCGCCCTTGTCGCCGGTGCGCGTATAAATCTTGTCGAGACGGACCATGGCCTCAGCCTCCGAACTTGATGGCTCCGGCGACAATACCGATCATCACGAGGAAGGCGATGGCAACAGCCTGGAAGATGACGCGCAGCCGCATCAGCTTGTTGGAACGGCTGGCCTGATTTTCGTCCTGGCGCGTGAGATTGAAAATCCCGAACAGGAGGACTGCCCCGACCGCCGCCAAGGCGATGTAGAAGCCGATGGACAGGAAACTTTGCATGGGCGTCAGCCTTTTCGAGAATGTCTGCGGCAAGCAATAGACGCTGGTGCGCCATCCTGCGCTGCTGCATCGGGTCGCGGCACCGGTGCCGCCTCAATCTTCATTTTCGAGCCGTGCGGCGAGGGCTTCCACCCGGCCGGCCATGGCGATCAGGATTTCCACGGCCCGTGCGTCGGTTTCGGGGCGCGCGGAGACGCCGCGCCGGGCACTGTCCAGTTCGTCCAGAAGGGAAAGGGCGGTGATCAGCAACAGGCGTTCGTCGCCGATGTCCCCGACGGCGCTGGCGATCTGGCTGACGCGGGCGTCCAGCTGCTCGGCAAGCTTCTGGACCCGTTGCTCCTGACCTGGCGCGCAGGCGATGGAAAAACTACGCCCCCGCAGCGAGATGTCCGCCTTTGCCAAGGGGTCAGTCCTCCTTCCCGAGAGCGGCGCGGACTTCCTCGATGGCCGAACCAAGGGCTAGGCTCGCCTCATCGGCGAGGGCCTGGAGTTCCTGTTCCCGGGCGAGGGACTGGTCGAGCGCTTCGGCAAGGTTGGCCCGGTCGGTCACCAGGGCAGCAATCTCCGCACGCCAGGCCACAGGATTGCCTGCGCGCAGCAGGTGCGCCTCCAGCGCCGCTTCCAGGCGCTTCAGGGCGGCATCGAGGCGGGCAGCGGCCGGATCGAGGTCTGTCATGACAATATTGGACTAGCGACAATGCAGCCGGGCGCCAAGCGCCTTGACGGTGCGGGACAAGTCTGGCCTAGCACAAATCGCGAAAAACACCGGGAGATCAGCAGAATGGCTGTTACAAATCGTGACATGGCGAACGCCGTCCGTGCGCTGTCCATGGACGCTGTCGAGGCGGCCAAGTCCGGCCATGTGGGCCTTCCACTGGGGATGGCGGACGCAGCCACCGTTCTCTTCCGGAAATTCCTGAAGTTTGACCCGAAAGACCCGGCCTGGCCGGACCGCGACCGGTTTGTCCTGTCGGCGGGCCACGGCTCCATGCTGATCTACTCGCTGCTGCACCTGACCGGCTATGCCTCGGTCAGCCGCGATGACATCCGCAATTTCCGCCAGCTGGGCGCGAATACGCCGGGCCATCCGGAAAACTTTGTCACCGCAGGCGTCGAGACGACGACCGGCCCGCTGGGGCAGGGCATCGCCACGGCGGTCGGCATGGCGATCGCAGAGCGTCACCTCAATGCGCGCTTCGGCAATGATCTTGTCGATCACCGCACCTGGGTCGTGGCCGGCGACGGCTGCCTCATGGAAGGCATCAGCCAGGAGGCGATCACGCTGGCCGGCCACCTGAAGCTCAACAAGCTGATCGTGCTGTTCGACGACAATGCCGTCACCATCGATGGCTCGACGGATCTGTCGGATGCCACCGACCAGTGCGCGCGCTTCGAAGCTTCCGGCTGGATCTCGCGCCGTGTGGACGGGCACGATGAGAAGGACGTGACCGAGGCACTGAAGTGGGCGACGAAACAGAAGAAGCCAGTCTTCCTGGCAGTGAAAACAATCATCGGCTACGGCGCGCCGAAACTGGCAGGCACGGGCAAGGCACATGGCGGCCCTTACGGCCCCGAAGAGATCGCCGGCATCCGCAAGGCGCTCGACTGGCCGCACGAGCCGTTTGAAGTTCCGGAAGCAATCGAGAAGGCCTGGGCGAAAGCAGGTGAGCGCTCGCAGGGTGAACATGCCGACTGGAAGAAGCGTCTCGCGGCTAGCCCGAAGAAGGGCGAGTTCAACGCCGCCATCGCGGGACGCCTGCCGAAGAATCTCGGGAAGGCGATTGCCAAGCACAAGAAGGCCGTTGTCGACGGCGGGGCCTCCAAGGCAACGCGCGTGTGGAGCGGCGAAGCGCTGGAAGTGATCACGCATCTCGTGCCGGAGATGGTTGGCGGCTCGGCGGACCTGACGGGCTCGAACAATACCAAGACCAGCCATACCGCGCCGATGACGCCCAAGAGCTGGGACGGACGCTACATCCATTACGGGGTGCGCGAACATGCGATGGCGGCGGCGATGAACGGTATGGCGCTGCACGGCGGCATCATTCCCTATTCGGGCACGTTCCTCGTGTTCGCCGACTATAGCCGCGCGGCGATCCGCATCGGTGCGCTGATGGGTCTGCGTGTGGTGCATGTGATGACGCATGACTCGATCGGACTTGGCGAAGATGGCCCGACCCACCAGCCTGTGGAGCAGATTGCCTCGCTGCGGGCGATGCCGGGCATGCTGGTCTTCCGTCCGGCTGACGGCGTGGAGACGGCGGAGTGCTGGGAGCTGGCGCTTGCTCAGCAGGACGGGCCGTCAACATTGGCGCTGACCCGCCAGAACGTGGCGCCCGCAAGAAAGACGCATACGGAGGAAAACCTTTCCGCGAAGGGTGCGTATGTTCTCTCACCTGCCAAGGGCAAGGAACGCGGTGTGCTGATCGCAACGGGTTCGGAAGTCGAGATTGCCCTGAAGGCGCAGGCGATGCTTGCTGAGGCCGGCATCGGCGTACGCGTTGTTTCGATGCCGTCAATGGAACTGTTCGGCCAGCAGGATACGGCCTACCGCGAAGAAACGCTGGGCAAAGGGCTGCCGAAAGTCGCCGTCGAGGCCGGTGTGCGCTTTGGCTGGGATCGGTGGATCGGCGCAGATGGCGGCTTTGTCGGTATGGACAGCTTCGGCGCCAGCGCGCCCTACCAGCAGCTCTACAAACATTTCGGCATCACTGCGGAAGCTGTGGTCGAGGCGTTGAAGGCGCGAATTTGACGGGAGACTCCCCATGCCGCTGAGTTACGAGAATGTCTTTTCTCTGATCAACTTGGCGGTGTTGCCGGCCTGGTTGCTCCTGGCGCTGCTACCGAAAGCGGGCGTGACCCGAACGGTCGTACACTCCGGACTCTATCCGCTTCTGCTGGGCGCCTTCTACACGGTAACGCTCGTGATGGCCTTTGGATTCGGGTTCGGTGCCGAGGGCGGCGGTTTCGGCACAGCGGCCGGAGTGTCGCAGATATTCTCCCATCCGCATGGCATCCTGGTCGGGTGGAGCCACTATCTCGTCTTTGATCTTTTCGTCGGCGCCTGGATTGCACGGGATGCGCAGCGCCGCAGCTTTCCGCACCTTGTGCTGGTCCCCTGCCTCTTCTTCACGCTGATGCTGGGGCCCGTCGGCCTGTTAATGTACTTCCTTCTGCGGGTGGCGCTGGGCAAGGGAGGTTGGAGCCTCGTGGAAACGCAGGACTGATTCCGGGCGCCAGGATCAATCGCCGATATAGTTTGTACACAGACGAATTGTAGCGCCGCTGGCCTGCTGCTCGATGGCATGCGCATCCCGCAAAAAGGCAAACGCTCGCGCCGAGGCTTCGCCATAGAGCGGACCCGTCAGCGTGGCGCATCCCGCAAGCGCGCAGGCGGCGAGTGGCGCACCGGTTGAAGCCGCCACCCGCGCTCGGTCTATCGCGGACCGGTGCCCGTGGCGGCCTGAGGCCTAGCCCCTGGCGGGCTTGAACAGGTCTAGCTGGTTGGGATCAACGGGTTTGCGGCGGCGGGTCTTGGTGCGGCCACGCCGGAAATAGAGGTCGTCCGTGTGGTCGCTGCCGGTTTCTTCCGCCGCAGCCGGCGCCGCAGCTTCCGCCGGCGGGACCGGCTTGGACCGCGGGGGCGACTTCGGATCGACAATCAGCCACCAGCTGACGGCGATCACCACATGGCCGGATGTATCTTCATAGTGCTGCAGGTGTCCGGCCGGGCCGTCAGCGCCCTGTGCGGCAATCAATGCGCGCGCCTGATCTTCGGGCAAATGCAGCCAGCCGGTTTCCAGCCCTTCGACGCGAAAGCCTTGTGCGAGGCTCACCGCTTCGCTCTGCGTACGCGCCGTGCGGACGCCGGGCGTGATCGCCTCTTCGAGGCTGCGGGCTATTGGATAAGTGAGGCTCATGGCAGGGGCGAGGTAAGCCCGTCATCGCCCGGCGTCCAGCCTGTATCTCCGGCACTGGTGAGGCGTGCGGCGGCCAGACGGGCAAAACGCAGGGTTACCGCTTTGCGGCGGGCAGGTGCCAGCCGCGATTCCGGGGCATTCCGGATGACGGCGCCGTAGAAGCCGTCCGCGACAATCAGCCCGGCCTCATCGGGGATAAGCTCCTGCGGAAAATCGTCTGCCACCGCAAAGCTCAGCCGGTCGCAGAAATCTATGTACTCGCGCCATTTGTGGTCGGATTTGAAGTCCTGGACGCTGGACTTGATTTCGATCATCCAGATGTCCCCGGCCGGGCCGATGGCGGCGATGTCGGCCCGCCGGTTATTGGCCAGCGGCATTTCGGTTAGGCCGTAGAATCCAAGGTCCGCCAACAAACGCAGCGTGCCCCGGCAGATTTCCGCGGACCGCCGGGGGAGCAATTCTTCAGGCGCGGGATCCAACATGGCGTTTGGTTCGTTCCGTTTGTGTTCCGGTACGAGTTAGGGCCCTGCAGCGCGAAGCGTCAAGCCGCACTGATCCAATTGCAGGGATGTTGCGTACACCGGGCACCACAGCATCGGGCGCTGGGTTTTCATGAGGCAGGACGCGATGGCCAGTGCTTACGAGACAAATAACAGCTCCGACCGGCATTTTGTCCGCACGGCGATGAAAGCCGCGCTCCTGGAGCCGGACCGCGAAGCCCATCTCGCCCGCCGCTGGCGTGAGCAGGATGATGAAGCTGCCCTGCACGAGCTGACCACGGCCTACATGCGCCTTGTGATCTCGATGGCCGCGAAATTCCGCCACTATGGCCTGCCGATGGCCGACCTCGTGTCTGAAGGCAATGTTGGCCTGATGCAGGCTGCCGCGCGGTTTGAACCGGCGCGGGAGGTGCGCTTCTCGACCTATGCCAGCTGGTGGATCCGGTCATCGATCCAGGACTATGTGCTTCGCAACTGGTCGATCGTGCGTACGGGTACCACCTCGGCCCAGAAGTCGCTGTTCTTCAATCTCCGCCGCCTGCGTGCACGCATTGCCGATACCGGCGATGGCGTAATGAGCGTCGAGAACCGCGAATGGGTTGCCCAGCACCTTGGCGTACCCGTTCGCGATGTCGAGGCGATGGCTTCCCGGCTTTCCGGCGCCGACCGGTCGCTCAACGCGCCTCTGTCGGTCGACGGGGACGGCGAATGGCAGGACATGCTGGCCGACGAATCAGACATCCCGGAGCAGGCCGTGATGGCGGAACGCGACACGGCCAAGCGCCGTGTCTGGGTGGCCCAAGCCCTGAAAGTCCTCAACCCGCGCGAAATGCACATCATTTCAAAGCGCAGGCTCGCAGAAGACGCGATGACGCTGGAAGCACTTGGCGAGGAACTTGGCGTCTCCAAGGAGCGTGTGCGCCAGATCGAGCATCATGCGCTGACGAAGCTGCGCAAGGAGCTTGAACGCATCGTTGGCGATCCCTCGGCCTCAGGCTTGTTGCCGGAAGCCTGAGAGGCCTATTCGAGGCGCTCCAAATTCAGCGGATGGGTGATTTCCAGACGGCCGTCGCGCAGGAATCCTCGGGCGCGGACGCGCGTACCTTCCGGCATCTGGCAGAGCTCGGCAGCAGACTTTCCGATCTCGAGGATCAGCGCTGAGCCCTGTAGCGTCACCTCGCACACGGCGAACCGTTCATCCGATCCGCACATGCTGCCGGCAATGCCTTCCACCAGCTGGAAACGTTCCGCGCTTTCCGTAAGGCTCGTCGCATCATGGATCGGCCAGTTGCCATCCTTCCAAAGGCCGCGCGAATCTGCGCGGGCTTTTGTCTCCAGTTCGACCAGTGGCGCATTGGCGGCCGCCGTGTCCGGATAGACGCGCACGCGGGCGGCGCCCTTCTTCACCATTTCGGCATTCAGCCAGAGACGGGGGCCTGGCGCGTCCGTCGTAACGACATGCGCGAGCGCGCGGTCATACCGGTCACGCGTCAGGCCGCCGTATCGCAGCTCCACTTCCCGCCCGAGTGCCATGTCTTCCAGGATACGCTTGGCGTCTTCATGGCCGGCATCGCCCTCGCGGTTGCGATAGGGCGCGGCCGGGGCTTCGATGCCCACAAGCCGGACGCTTTGTCCCGTCGAGCACGAGGGCGTCACCGTCCAGCACCCGCACGACGCGCCCGCGTTCTCCGGCAGCGAGGTCTTCCAGCGGATCCTTTGTGGCGCCGCAGGCAGCAAGTGCGAGCATCAGCCCGAAGACCAGCCCTTTGCGTCCCACGTGCGAAGACTTCGACACCATCCCTGCTGCTTCTATCGCCCGCGAGGCTTTGCCCGCACAAGCGGAGTCTCGCCCGCTTGCCGGGTGCCCCACTTGCCTTGCCACGGAGGGGCGGCGCCCTTTAGGCTTTCCCCAACGAAAACTTCAGGGACGAAACTCCATGTCAAAACCCAAGAAATCCTACCGCAAACGCGAGATCGGCGGGCACACGCTGAGCCCCGAATCCCTGATGATGGGGTTCGGCTATGATCCCTTCATGTCGGAAGGTTCGATCAAGCCGCCGATCTTCATGACCTCGACCTTTGCCTTCAAATCGGCCCGCGACGGGGAAGCGCTGTTCCGCCGCCTTGCCGGTCGCCATGAGGTAGGCGATCCGGAAGATGCGGACCTCATCTACACGCGCTTCAACAACCCCAACATGGAAGTGCTGGAAGACCGGTTGACGCTGTATGACGATGGCGAGGCTGCACTGGCTTTTTCCTCGGGTATGTCGGCGATCACCACCGCGCTGTTCGCCTGCGCCGAGCCGGGCACGGTCGTGTTGCATTCCAGCCCGCTCTATGGCGCGTCCGAAGTTTTCATCCGCACTTTCCTGCCCGGCTGGGGCGTGAAGTCGGCGGAATTCGACGCCTGGTCGACTGAGGAGCAGATCCTCGCGGCGGCTAGGGCGACCGTGAAAGCGCACGGCCCCATATCGGTCATCTTCACCGAGTCGCCTGCGAACCCCACGAATGCCCTGGTGGACGTCGCCGCCTGCGCCCGCGTCTGCGACGTGCTGGAGAAGGAAACCGGCCGCCGCCCGATCCTGATGTGCGACAATACGATGATGGGACCCATCGGGCATCAGCCGCTGAAGCACGGCGCAGACCTCGCGCTGTACTCGCTCACCAAGTATGTTGGTGGCCATTCGGACCTGATTGCGGGCGGCATTGTCGGCAATGAGGAAATGATGACGAAGATCCGCCGTATGCGGAACTATCTCGGCACCATGCTGGACGCGCATTCCTGCTGGCTGCTGACGCGCTCACTGGAAACGGTGCAGCTGCGCATGGAGCGGGCGTTCCGGAATGCGGAAGTGTGCGCGAAGTATCTCAACAGCCACCCGAAGATCGCGAAAGTGATGTATCCCGGCTTCCTGAAGGCGGGCGATCCGCAGAGGAAAGTGTTCGACGAACAATGCACCGGGGCAGGGGCTACCTTCTCTTTCGATGTGAAGGGCGGCAAGGAGGCGGCATTCCGGCTGCTCGACAACCTGCGACTGGTCAAGCTCGCGGTCAGCCTGGGCGGCACGGAAAGCCTGATGTGCCATCCGGGCTCCACCACGCACTCGGCAGTTCCCGCCGATGTACGCGCTCGGATCGGCTTTACCGACGGCCTGGTGCGCTTTTCGGTCGGCATCGAGGCCCCGGAAGATCTCGTCGCCGATCTCGGACAGGCCCTTGAACAGGTCTGAGCGGCGCCTGCCTTCAAATCCGCCGGGTTTTCCCGTATGGGAGAATCCGGCGATCCCGTAGCTCAGCAGGATAGAGCGACAGATTCCTAATCTGTAGGCCGCGCGTTCGAATCGCGCCGGGATCACCATCTGCTGCCACTTCCGGGAAAGTCGCCGAGGATTTCTCCGGATGTCTCTGGACGAATGCGCCCCGCGCGGCATGTATTGCGCGGCACCCCACGCTCGAGCGAGAAAACAATGACCCCACTCACCCCATCAGTGGCACCCCTGCCGGGCCTGATGCAGCCGGCGCCCCTGCAGATTATCGATATACTGAAGTTTGCCGCCACCGCGCACGGCAGTGTGGAAGTTGTCTCCCGGCTTGTGGACGAGCCTATTGCCCGCTCGAACTATGCGAACGAGTTTCGCCGTGCCGGACAAGCCGCAGGCGCGCTGGTTCGCCTGGGCGCCAAGGCCGGAGACAGGATCGCTTCCCTCGCATGGAACACGCACCGGCATTTCGAACTCTTCTACGCCGTCACTGGTCTCGGCGCCGTGCTCAACACGGTCAACCCTCGCCTTTTCGACGAGCAGATCGTCTATATCCTCAATCATGCCGAGCCGGACATCCTGCTGTTCGACAAGACCTTCCTGCCGCTTGTGGAACGCCTCGCGCCGCAGATGAGAACGGTCACCAAGTTCGTGATGCTCTGTGATCGGACGGTCCATGAGGCTGGCGCAGTCGGCGCGCTCTGTTACGAAGAACTTCTGGACGCAGAACAGCCAGGATTTGCGTGGCCGGTGGTTGACGAGAATGCCGGCGCGTTCCTCTGCTATACTTCCGGCACAACCGGCGATCCCAAGGGCGTGCTCTACTCGCACCGCGCGGTTGTGCTGCACGCCATGGCATCCGGTCTGAACAGCGCGTTCGGCTTTACCGCCTTTGATGTCGTCATGCCGTGCTCGTCGCTTTTCCACGCTACGGCCTGGGGGCTGCCCTTCGCTGCGCCGATCAACGGCTGCAAGCTGGTGATGCCATGCGAGAAGATGGATGGGGCGAGCCTGCAGGAACTGGTTCTGTCAGAAGGCGTCACCTTCTCAGGCGGCGTGCCCACCATCTGGACCATGTATCTGGAACATCTGGAGCGCACCGGTCAGTCCACTGGTCAGCTGAAACGGCTTGTCATTGGCGGCTCTGCGGTACCTCGCGCCATGGCAGAGAAATTCAAGACATCGTACGGCGTGCAGGTATTGCAAATCTGGGGGATGACGGAGACGACCCCGCTGGGCGTGATCGCGACCCCGACGCCTGCCCTCGCTGCGCTGGGGGAAGAGGCTATCGATGAAGCAATCTGGACCCGGCAGGGCCGCTTGCAATTTGGCATCGAGCTGAGGGTCGTCGATGAAGCCGGCAATGACGTGCCCCGGGACGGGGAAAGTTCCGGCGCGCTGCTTGTGCGCGGACCCTGGACTATCAAGCGCTATTTCCGGGCTCCCGCCGATGCGGTGAATTCCGAAGGATGGTTTGATACCGGGGACATCGCAACCCTGGACCAGTTCGGCTTCATGCGGATCACTGACCGCAAGAAGGACGTTATCAAGTCCGGCGGCGAATGGATCAGTTCGATCGACCTCGAAAACATCGCCGTCGCGTATCCGGGGGTGAAAATCGCCGCCGTGGTTGGAATCCCGCATCCGAAATGGGAGGAGCGACCGTTGCTCGTTCTGGAAACGCATCCGGGTGCAACCGTCGAGCCGGCAAAGGTGCTGGCGCATATGGCGGCGTATATCGCCAGATGGCAGCTACCGGACGAAATTGTCTTCGACACCGTTCCGCTGACGGCGACCGGCAAGATCGACAAGAAGACCCTGCGCCGGATGTATTCTGACCGCTACAGCTGAACTGCACCTATTCGGGCCAAAGCGTCCCGCACCGGATGTCATAGATGATGGCCTTGTCGCGGCGCGACAACGTGTCTGAAAGCTGCACGTCGGACTGGATCTGCGGCAACAGCGAGAAGCCGGGCGCGACAGGGTTCATGAACACCCGTTCGCACCAGCGTGCACCGGGACGGGCTGTTGCAAGAATGCCGCGCCAGCAGGCATCGTAGCCGTCCTGCGCGCAATAGGAGCCGAAATCTGACAGGGAAAACGCATTGAATGTTCCGAGCCCGGAGCCGCCAAGGGTCGCAAGCCCTTCTTCAGCGAGGTGGACTCTGTCCAGCCGGTCACGGATGATCGCCATGTTTGCGGGCTGCAAGTGCAGCGGCAGCGCAGTGTTGGGTCTGTGACGGCCTTTGAAAAGAAGGACGGCGAAGTCCGAGTCGCGGAAGAAGATGCTCTGCGAGGCTCGGCGAAAAAGACCGGTGAGGCGCGCTTCGCTCTCGGCAGGCGTCGGCAGGAAGGCGCCGCCCGGTTCGCCGATGATCCTCGTCCAGAACCAGCGTTGCGAGAGGAGACGTACAGCGCCGTGCCAGACCGCATCGTCAAATCGCTTTCGCCATACCGTTGCCTGTTCGTCCAGCGTTTCCGCTTCAAACAGATCGTCAATGCCGCTCCCCCGAATCAGACGCGTGCCGAAGGCGCCAAGCCGCAGAACGCGCTCCCAACGGCCGCCATGCCAGATGCCAGAGGCGATCAGTCCGCGCCGCGCTTGCCAGAATGCGCGCGAGGCGAGCGGTATGTGCGGCTCAATCCGTCGGTGCAGATCCAGCCGGTGGCTGCAGGGCGTTATGCCAAGGTAGGCGTGAAGGCTTTCGTCATCGAAGACGCGAAGGGCCGCGATCTTGAGCCGTGTCAGTTCGATCTGCGCGGGATTGATGTCGATAGCGGTGATGCGGGCGGGGTTGCCCAGCAAGAGGTCGAGTGGGCGCGCACCACTGGCCGACAGGCAAAGTACATGGTCATCCGGTTTCAAGGCGAGCGCTGCAAGTTCGGTCGCGCCATCCTCGTTCGCCGAGGTGAAATTCAGGGTACGGCTGAAACTTCTCATGCCCGTCATACCAGAAGCGCGGTACGGGGCGAAGCTACCACGGGTGCCCGGCCAGCAAGGATGGCTTCGATGCCCGGGCGCAGAAGGTCCTGCGGCGCGAAAACAATGGGTGCGCCGCGATGCGCCTCGCGGTTTGCCGCAATGAGTTCGAGGATGGCCCGGTCTTCGGCAAAGATGCGTATGAAAAAGGCGCGCAGGGCAGCAAGCTTCAGGCGGGCGGAAATGCCCCTGCCGGGCACGGCAACGGTTGCGGCAACGAAGGTCTCGCCAGGCCGTGCTGGTGCAAGTTGAAAACGAGCTGCAAACACCGGCCGTTCGTCGTCCGTATACGTTACTTCTGCGATGGAAGGCGCCCGGAAGGTGTCACAGATCGTGTACCGCTGCGCGCCGATCAGCCGGGCGCCCCAGCCGCTGGGCGCGGCGCCCGGAGGGTAGGTTGCGCGGATCCAGTTGTCACCCGCGGTAATCGCCGCCTGTACCGCGCGGCGCTCCCCGGGGCGGCGCAGGTAGTCCTGGTGCACAACGCTCGTATGCGTCGTATCGAGAATGTTTTCGCCAACATCACCCAGCGTTGCCTTCACGAACCCTTCGGTCAGGAATGTCCGGTAAGGCCCCGGCAGGAGCTGCGCGTCTGGCGCGCACGCATCCTGCGGAAGGCTCTCCGCCACATGAACCCAGCCGCCGATTTCCGCGGTCCGGAGCGTCTCGCCGGTGATGGCATCGCATGCGGCGGCCCGACCCGCCGTAAGCCGAGAGAGCAGGATTTTGCGTCCGGCAAGCTGACGGGCGACCGGCAAACGCCTGAGCGAGGTACTCTGTAGTAGCGGATACCATCCAGGCAGTAGCTGAGGCGACGTCATGTGATCGCCCCCCGCTCGCGAATAACACGCCGCAGCTTCCCGCCGCGAGGCGCCGACAGGTTTTCAGTGAGCAACTCAATGTCCGGGCGGGCACCCAGCTTCCTGAACAAAGCGTCAAGTGCGGCGGCAGCGGGGGAAAGGGCATGCGCACTGGCAGGCGGCAAGATCAATCGGACTGCGCCATCGCTGGATTGCACTACGCGAAAGTCGGCAATATCGCGGCTTGCGCCGACAACGGCATTCCGGATGACGTCCGGCGTGACCTGGATCGTTCTGCCATTGGCGCCGGGCAGGCAGAACATATCATCCGTACGCCCAGCAATTTCCGCCACCGCTTGTAACGGTGATCCACAAGGGCAAGGCTCGTCTGAAAGCCGCAGCAAGTCATTCATCCGGTAGCGGATCATCATTTGTGTGCGCCGCGTGAAATCCGTGACCAGCGGCGCGGCGAGCCCGCCTGCGGGCTCCCACTCGAAAGCAACGCAGTCTTCGCAAAGGTGAAGCGTTCCATGCGGGCAGGCGACGCCGAACAGTCCTTCAGTCGCCATGTAGATTTCGCGTACTGTCACGCGGTATCGCGCTTCAATTGCGGCCCGGTCGGAGGGATCGAGAACTTCAGCGCCGGAGAAAATCTGCCGGGGCGTTATGTCGAGATCTGCTTTCGACAAGGCCACCAGCGCATGCGGCGGGGCGACCAGTACGTTCGGGCGGAATGCACGCACGGCATTAAACTGCGCCTCGAGCCCGTCCGTCAGGTCAAAGAATTTCAGCGCCAGGCGGCCGGATTCGTTCGCCGCATCGTAGAGCCGGCTCGATCGCGGAAGCATCACGGCGACCCGGTAGCGCGCTGACAGCATGTCCGGCAGCGCTTTCGCAAGCAGTGTTCCGAGCCAGACATAACGTTCTGCGTCGTCAATGATATAGAGGCCCCGATTTCCGCTTGTGCCGGTACTCGCGCCCACCGAGTATCTTTCTATGCGGCCGCTTCCATCAAATGCTACCCAAGCCTCTTCCGAGCTGATCCCGGCACGGTTGTAGCGCTCAAACGCGTCCATGAGTACGGACTTGTCCATGACCGGAAAGTCTTTCAACGGAAGATTCGACAGGTTCTTGAATGCTTCGGCCTGGGGCGCAATATGCCGGAGGAAGCGCCGTATCTGCCGGGCTTGCCAGTCGAGCAGTGCGGCGCGTGTACTGAGGCGCTTGGCACGATATCGTGTACGCCAGAATGCCAGAAGGGTCAGCCCAAGAGCGCTGCTCACCGGGCCGGCTCCGGGTTGTGGCAGAGCACGACGCACCCGCCTGCTTCAGCAAAATGCCTGAGACGCCGGTTGGTCTCCTGGGCTGCGGCCTGATCATCGAGTATCCAGCGCGCCGGCGCGCCGGGAGAGCGCACCTCGGCAATGGCCTGCGCCAGCCAGTCAGCGTCGCCCGCATAGAGGACGGGCCGTTCCAGTCGCGGGAAGAGATAGCCGGTATGGCCTGTCATGTGTCCGGGCAATGGCACGGCTAGCACTTCGCCATCCCCGAAGACATCACGCGCTTGGCCAAGGCCGAAAGGGGACTCTGTGGAAGGCAGGGCCTCGAGCGGCTCCAGTCTCCCGGCAAGATTGTCCGGCAACAGTTCGCGGAAGACGCCGTGGCGCGTCCGCCCGAAAGCGCCCGCCGACAGGAAATGCGAGAGGGCGGCAGCATCGCCGATGACACGCGCCTGTGGATAGTCCCGAAGCGCAGAGACATGATCCGCATGCAGATGGGTCAGCAGGATCACCTCGATGTCCGGCGCGGCGTCCGGAAGCGCTGCGGGTGTAAGCCGTGGGCGCAGGATGCCGGCATAGAGTGCCAGCGGAAGTGACCGAGTGCCGTGCGTTACGCGGGCCGAGTAACCTGTATCGATCAGACATCTCCCCGCCACGGCATGGGTAAAGCGCCCATAGCGCACTGCCAGTTCGATCTTCGTCCAACGCCCCCCGCGCAGAACCAGTCGTTCCGGCACACGCACAGCGGCGCTGTTCGGGAACTCAAGATCGCGGATCATGCGAGGCTCCCGAAGGTCCGCTCGAGGCCCTCGTCGAAACTGATTCTTGGCTGCCAGCCGAGATGCGTGCGGGCAGACGAAATGTCGAGCGTCTGAGTATATGCGAAAAGGCCCGCGCCATAGGCCGTCACGCGGGGTTCAGGGCGGCGCGGATGGACTTGCGCGGTGGCCTCCATCAGACGTGCTGCAACGAACACCAGCTCGGCGGGTATCTTTCGCCAGCGGATGGTCATGCCTGCACGGCTGGCAGCCGATTCCGCAATCCGCTTTACGGGCAGGGCTTCGCCCCCGGAAACATTGAATATCTTCCCCGGCAGCCCAGACGGCGCTCGGCAGGCTGCAAGCACCGCATCGACGACATCCTCCACATGCGTCAGGTCCGTCTGCGCGCCGCCCTCGCGGATCAGGGGTAGCGGCCCACCGGCGGCGGCGCGCAGCAGGCGCGGCAACAACGCCGTATCGCCGCGTCCATAAAGCCCTCGTGGCCGCAGGATGATCACGTCGAGGTCTTCCTCGGCCAGCACGAGCTCTTCTGCGGTCCGCTTTGTCGCCGCGTAGGCATTCACGGGTCTGGGCAATGGCGCATCTTCCTTCACCCCTGGCTGATCCTGGAAACGAAAGTAGAGGCTGGGCGTCGAGATATGCACGAAGCGGCGTGCCCCGGTCAGTCTGGCAAACTGGAGGGCAGACCGCGTGCCCTCGACATTCGCCCGGCGAAAATCCTCGAAACGGCCCCAGGCGGATGAAAGCGCTGCGCAATGGACGACGGTGTCGACCGTTTGATTCGGGCGTGACGGTGCGCCAGCGGCGAGATCATGCCCAATTGCTTCCGCGCCGAGGCGGCCGAGCGCAGAGAGTTTCTCCTTGTCACGGCCTATCGCCACGACGCCTGAGCCCCTCGCCAGCAAGCGCCGGCTCAGCGCACCGCCCAGAAAGCCGGTTGCTCCGGTGATGGCGGTAGCGGACAAGGGTCAGGTCTCCAGGATCGCGCCGCCAAGCGAGACGCCGGCAGATGTCCCGATCAGCAGCACACGCATGCCCGGTTGCAGGCGCCCGCTGCCGGCGGCAAGGTTCAGCGCAACCGGGATGGAGGCCGCGACCTGATTTCCGATCGTCCGGACACGGTCGAATACCCGATCTGGCGAAAAGCCGCCCCGGCGTATGATGTGCGCCAGGGCATGCGGGCTCGCCTGGTGCGGTACGACCAGATCGATATCGTCACGGTGCAGGCCTGCGCGTCCAAGCAGATGGTCCAAGAAGCGAGGCAGGGCGGCTGCCGTGACGCGGTAAAGCGCCTTGCCGTCCATCCGGAAGTAAGCGCTGCGGGCAAAGCTTTCCGGATCAGCGTGGTAGTCAATACCCGTGCCGCCCGATGCCAGCGTGCAGGCTTCATATCCTTCGGCAAATGTTTCCATATGGAATGCGCCGAACCGTGGGCGGACGCCGCGTCCTTCTCCGGCGGCGCTCATCACGAACGCTGCGGCGCCATCACCGAACAGTCCGGCCGTGTCCGGTGCATCGTGCCAGGGCAGCGCGCGCGAGGCAATCTCGGATGTCACGACCAATACATGTCGCGCGCGTCCTGACGAGAGGTGCAGTGCCGCAAGGTCCATGGCCACCAGGGCGCTGAGGCAGGTCGCGTTCACGTCGTATGCCGGAAAAGCCAATGCGGCCCCGCCGAGTTCGCGCTTTACAAGCGGTGCGGTCGCCGGAATCGGTTGGCGCCCGACGGCCGCGCCAAACAGCAGGAGATCGATCTCGGAGAGCTCAAGCCCCGCGTCACGCAGCGCTGCGCGGGCGGCAGACGCCGCCATCGACTCCTGTGTCTCGCCGGCGCCTGCGACATGCCGGCTGGCAACGCCGCAGGCGGCTTCGAGCCAGCCGTCTGCCTTGCCAAGGCGCCGGTCGATTTCAGCAGAGGTCACAAGGCGGGCTGGCAATGCCATGCCCATGCCGGCCAGCACCGGACTGGTGATGGGCAGCAAGGCCGGTCTCAAGCGCTCAATGTGAGTGAACATTTACGTATTATACTGCTGTTTGAATTTGCTTGCAAGCAGGCGCTCAGGGCGTACGCTGGCCGCTGCTCAGGACAGCAGCGGTTTCAGGTCAGGAGCAGTTTCAGGTCAGCGACAGGCGGAGTTCGCGAAAGCCGACAAAGCCGATTGTCGGCCGGTCCCGCACGGCGGGGGCTGACAGGCGTGTGCGGGGATAGTGTGCGGCCAGCGTGCGCAGCGTCACCTCGATTTCCAGCCGCGCCAGCGGCGCACCAAGGCAGGCATGCACACCGCCGCCGAAGGAGACATGGTCGCGCCGTCCCCGGCGGACCCGGAAAGCGTGCGGATCATCGAAGGTTTCGGGGTCGCGGTTGGCGGCCAGCAGGGAGAGGACGACCGCTGCGCCATGTTTCACAGGGCAGCCCAGGATCTCACGGTCCTCCGGCACATAACGCGCCGCAATCGCAACTGGCGGTCCATGTCTCAGGATTTCCTCGGTCCCCGGAACGGCAAGATCCGGATCGGCGACCAGCGCCGCCCATTCTTCCGGCGCCTCCAGCAAGGCATGCAGACCATTGCCCAGTACGTCGGCGGTCGTCAGGTTGCCGGCGAGCAGGATCAGCAGTAGCAGCGTGGACAGCTCCATGTCTGTCAGCTTCGCCTCGGTCTCGCTTTCTGCATGGACGATCGCGGAGAGCAGGTCTTCTGCCGGCGTGCGGCGGCGTTGCTCGATTGCCTCGGCGAAATAGGCCTCCAGGCCTGCAAAGGCCGCCAGTTGCCGCAGATCCTGTTCGGGCGTTCTCAGGGGATTGAACACAAAGATCAGGTCCTCAGACCACTGCCGGAACTGCGGCATGTCCGTACGCGGAAGGCCTAGCATGTCGCCGATCACGTAGATGGGAAAAGGCGCCGCGTATTCGGAGATAAAGTCGAAATCCGGCTTGTTCGCCGCCTCTTGCAGCAGGCGCAATGCGATTGCCTCGATCTCGCTGCGCTTGGCGGAAATCGCTTTCGGTGTGAATGCCCGCGAGACAAGGCCCCGCACCCGCCGATGCTGAGCGCCGTCGAGATAGAGCAGGTTGCCATGGGGGCCGTCGATCATCACGGAGGCTGGCGCGAACGCCCGCGCAAGGGAGCCCTCCGGTGTCGCGCGGGGGTCCCGCTGATAGGTCGCATCGGAAAAAATCGCGCGCACATCTTCGTGGCGCGTCAGGTACAATCCTGCTGGCGCGGCGGGAAACAGCGCATGGGAGTGAACGTGGCGCGGCGCGTCGGCGCGCAGCCGGTCAAGGATGGGGTGAGGATTGTGCAGGAACTCTGGGTTCAGTTCGGTCAGCTCGAACCCGTTTGGTAGCGGAGTGTCTGCAAGGACCGATTTCGACTCAGGCATCGTAGCCCCCCGAAATACAAACAGGAGTTGTATTTCAGGTTTTCTCGCGTGCCGCAATCCCGCGCCAGCGCTTGACAACCTCACGGGACATCTATACTTTGCATTTCAAAGTTCTTTCAGGAGTTTTTAATGGGAAGCCACGGAACACTGTCCAACGACCTCGCTTATGTCCGCGACCTCGCAGAGGCGGGCCACAACGCGCCTTTGCTCGGCGGCCGGTTCCTTGTCTGGTGGGGTGGCCTGATGACCGTCGCCTACACAGGCCATTTCCTGATCGCCACCGAAGCCTTCGGGATAGGCCCGGAAATCCTCTGGGCCTGGTGGCTTTCAATCACGGCGCTTGGCGGCATCGGCCAGTTCGCGCTTCGCCGCTCCGTTGAGTCGAAGCCCGGCGGATCGTCGACCGGCAACCGGGTCCAGTCGGTGGTCTGGATGAGTGCCGGTTTCGTGCTGTTTGCCTTCTTCATGGGGGTGATCATCCGTACGCTGTTCTTCGGCGGCGGCTACGAAGGATTCTACTGGTCCGTTCCGATTGTGATCGGCCTTTATGGTCTCGGTCAGTTCGTCACAGGCATGATTGCCGGCCACGGCGCATTGAGGTTTGCAGGTCTCGCCGCGTTTGCCGGCACCACAGCCGCAGCCATCTTGTCGGGCACTGAATTCGTCTGGCTCGTTGGCGCCGCGGTTGCCCTTGTTGCGGTCTGTATTCCGGGGCTCATGCTGTTGCGCCGCGAACCCGCTATGACCGTCTGAAGGAGGCTGGCGCGTGAGCGAAGACAACCCCTTCGACCATAACGACATCGATGATGTCATCCACGGCCGTCTCCGCCTCGGCGTCATGGCCTACCTGTCCGTCGCAAGCCCTGCCATCTTCGGGGAGTTGCGCGACAAGGTCGGCGCGACCGATGGTAACCTTTCGACCCACCTCAAGAAGCTGGAGGAGGCGGGTTACGTCACACAGGAAAAGCGGTTCGTCGGCAAGAAGCCACAGACGCGCGTGTTCCTGACGGACAAGGGCCGCAAGGCGTGGATCCTCTGGATCCAGCGGATGGAAGCCATCATGAAAGCGGCGGAGTAGGGTGCGCCCGGCCAGCCGGATCACGCCGAGTTGAGTTGAACCAGGGTGCTGCTCCGTGCGTATGGAGCGGCATGACACACAGCATTTTCTCTCGCCGCCTTTTCCTGCTCTCCGGAGCCACTATCGCGCTCGCTGCCTGTTCCGGCGGCGCACCGAAGGCTGCAGCCTCGACGCCATCGGAGTACAGCGATGACGAATGGCGCCGTCTGGGAGAGGATGAGTGGAAAGCCCGATTGACGCCCGCGGCGTTCGCGGTGCTGCGCAAACACGATACCGAGCGTCCGTTCACGTCGCCGCTGAATGACGAGAAACGGGCCGGGACCTTTCATTGTGCGGGGTGCGACCTCGCGCTCTTCTCGTCGGATACGAAGTTCGACAGCGGCACCGGCTGGCCGAGCTTCTGGGATTACATTCCCGGCACACTGGGCACCAGCATCGACCGGAAGCTGTTCATTGCGCGTACGGAGTATCACTGCGCGCGTTGTCTTGGTCACCAGGGCCATGTCTTCGAGGACGGCCCGGCGCCTACGGGCCTGCGCTATTGCAACAACGGTGTCGCGCTGACTTTCAAGCCAGCTTGATGGGTCGCCCCCCGCGCCTGCTTGGCGAGGGGGCGTTCCGTTCAGTAGAAGATCGCTGCCGCGAGGAACGCGAAGAAGAAGCCGACCGCGAAGAGCGCAACGCTCAGTCCCCAAACGATCCAGCTGATTTGCCGTGCCCGGGCGCACGCGGCCGCCTGCGCCTTGTCGGCCGGGCAGGGCAAGGTGCGTGCATTCCATTGCCAGAGTCCGGAGATGACCAGCAGCGCGCCGGCCACGCCGAACACTGCGGCCTTATGTTTGCCGAGCCAGACGAGCTGCGGCACCGCCTCAATCAGGCCCGCCATTACTGCACCGGCGCCGATGCTCACAAGCAGCGCAGGCAGCGCGCAGCAGATCAGCGTTCCGGTCGAGGTGAACAGCGACAGGAAGGCGGGTAGTGTGCTGGGCGGGCGAATCTCATCTGTACCCGTCATTTCGCGACATTCCTGTCCACCGAGACGAGCGAATAGCCTGCCTTGCGGATCAGCTTCTCAAGCGCGGCGTCATCAAGGCTCTTACCGGGCTTCAGGTCGACACGGACCTGTCCTTTTGACAGGTCAACTTGCACTTTCTGAACCGCATCGTCCTTGCCGACGATCTTGCGAATGGACTGGGCACAGAAATCGCAGACGAGGCCGTTGACATTGGCGACGAGGATTTCGCCGGGGGCAGGCTCGGCCATGGAAGGGGTCTCCGGCGCAGCGTGGGCAAAGGCCGGTGCGATTGACAGCGCGGCGGCCAGTGCGAGGGTTTTGATCAGATTCATGGATTGGTTCCTTGGAATTGAGTATATCAGAAACGCCAGGTCCAGTTGAGGAGGAATTCCTCCTCTTCCAGCGTATATCCGGCTTCGACGAGGAGCGGTCCCTTGAAGAATCGTAGCAGCGGGGTCACCGTCACGGGATTGTCCGCCTCAGGAGTATTCTCCACCTGTACCATCGCCCATGTGTGGAGGTCGCCGAACTCCGCCAAGTAGGGTGCCAAGCCCAGACGGGCGGCATGCGAGACGGTTTCATCGGTCCCGTAGTCACGCGCCCGCACATCATAGGAGACGAAGACTCGCCGCGTTTCCCAGTCCGCAGCGACACCTGCGAACGTTCCCAGGCTGGCGTCCCCGGAGCCGAACGGATCGGCCGTTCCTGCGCCGAGCTTCAGGTAGAGATTGCCCTGGCTCTTCGGGGCATTCCATCGGTTGACCAGCCGATTGTACTGAAGGCCGGTGAAGGTCTGGTCCATGTCCTGATTCTGCTCGAGATAGAGGCCGATCGAATCCGTGGCGGTTGGCGAGTAGTGAAGGTGGAGGGATGAGTACATCCCGTTATTGTCCTGCATGGCTGTCCAGCCGCCCGCATAGGAAACGGGGCGCGCGCTGGCAGGCGCTGCAAGCGTCGCAAGGGCAAGCCCTGCAACAAGGTATCTGGGGGGCATGACGCCGCTCCTTATCCAAAGTTGATCCAACGTATACGGAGGATCAGGCCTTCGGCGGGGGCGGCTCAGGAATCAGGGTGCGGGAAGGCGCACGCACATCTGCAGGCAAATCCGCCGGCAGAGCGAAGGCGATCGCAAAAGTCTCAGGCTGCACCGGCGCTGGCAAAGCGGACAGCACGGCAGGGCAGCAGCAGTTTGCATCCTGTGCGTCAGGGTGATGCGATTCCGGCTGCTTCGCTGCCGCCTCACCCATCATGTCACAATGTTCATGCGCAACGACATTCGCTTCCATCTCCGCCCGCACCTTCTGCACGCCGCACGGGCCCGCATGCGCGCTTAGGCCGCTGGCCGCGATCAGCCAAGCGCCAAGGCAAAGGAGGAGGATACGTTTCAGCATGCCTCGAGAAGATGGCCCTTCATCCGCATCCGGTCAATGCGGCGATTACTGCGCCGTCCAGCCGCCGTCGATCGACAGTTCCGCGCCATTGATGGAATCAGCTGCGGGCGAGCACAGGAATGCGGTAAAGCCTGCCACCTGTTCCACCGTCACAAACTCCTTGGTCGGCTGCGCCGCCAACAGCACGTCATTCTTCACCTGCTCTTCGGTCATGCCGCGTGCCTTCGCCGTATCGGCAATCTGGCCCTCCACCAGCGGGGTGAACACGTAACCCGGGCAGATCAGGTTGGCGCGCACGCCATGTATTGCGCCTTCCAGCGCCGTGGTCTTGGTCAGACCGGACAGGCCATGCTTGGCGGCCACATAGGCCGATTTGAACGGCGAGGCGACCTTCGCATGCGCCGATCCCATGTTGAGGATCCGGCCCCATTTCTTCGATTTCATGTGAGGCAGGGCAAGGCGTGTCGTATGGAAGGCCGAGGACAGGTTGAGCGCGATGATCAGGTCCCATTTGGCGACCGGGAACTCGTCGATGGGGGAAACGAACTGCGTGCCAGCGTTGTTGACCAGGATATCGACCCCGCCAAACGCCGCCGCAGCCTCGGCCATCATCCCCTCTATCGCCTCGGCCTTGGTCAGGTCCGCGCCCGAGAAGGCGGCTTTTACTTTATGATCCCTTTCGATCCCCGCCCGAAGCGCTTCGATTTCTTTCGCGTCACCGAAACCGTTGAGGATCACATTGGCGCCTTCGGCGGCGAGCCGGGTGGCAATCGCCTTGCCGATCCCGCTGGTCGAGCCGGTCACAAGGGCGGTTTTTCCCTTCAGCATGCGAAGTGTCTCCTTGAGGCGCGGATGGAACGGGTAGGCATGGCGGGGTCCTCTGGCAACCCCGTTCAGATTATCCTGCAGTAATATATAGAGAGGACGTGGAAGTGATGCCGTTCGGTGGAGAAATAAGCGCCTTCGATGCCGCATTTCCGCGCTTCCTGATGTCGACAGGCGCGGCGGGCCTCATGCTGCTGATCGCGGTCACCACATATGTCCTGCTGACGCCGTGGAAGGAATTGTCGCTCGTACGCAACGGCAATACAGCCGCAGGTGTTGCCCTCGGCGGCGCCATCATTGGCCTCGCCATCCCGATTTCGTCCACCCTTGCCTCCTCGATGACACTGCCCGGCCTGTTTATCTGGGGCGCCATCGCCTTGCTCATGCAGCTCATCGCCTACCGGGTCGTGGATCTGATCCTGCGCGACATCCCCGGCCGGATCGCGAATGACGAGATCGGCGCAGCCACCGTCCTTGTGGCTGCAAAACTTTCGGCGGCCATGATCCTTGCAGCTGGCCTCTGGGACCCGGTGCTCCAGCGGCTATAAAGGTCCCATGCGTTTTGACTGGCTTATCTATCTGGGTGCCCTCGGGCTGATGCTCGCGGTGATCTTCGCGCTCGCCCCGAATGCCGATGCGCCGGCTCCGGCTCCGTTGACCGAGTTCCAGGAACAGATCGCCGAAGAACTTGGCCCCCTTTTGCCAGATCCATCGCCGATGGATGAACTTGTCCTCGTTCAGGTGGGCGAGCCGCAGAACGGGGTCGGCACCGCGTTTGCCGTCAATTCGAGCGGTGACTGGCTCACAGCGCGCCACGTCGTCGAAGGCTGCGCCAAGGTGACCCTCATGGTGGCGCCCGGCAACTATGTCCCCGTCGCCAATATCGTGGTGGACGAAGAACATGATCTCGCCCTGCTTTCCACAGGCCGCAGCCCGTTTCCGGTTTCGCTTGCGCTTCAAGGGCCGCTGCGGGTCGGCGATGAGGGATTTGCCGTCGGCTTCCCGCAAGGCGAGCCCGGCGAACTCGCAACCCGCCTCGTCGCCCGGTCACGCCTCGTCACGCGGGGCCGGCGCAGCGCCGAGGCGCCGATCCTCGCCTGGGCTGAAGTTGGCCGGACGGAAGGCCTCCGCGGCACGCTCGGCGGCATCTCCGGCGGGCCGATGTTCGACGCCACCGGCGCCGTGCGCGGCGTCATCGTCGCTGAAAGTCCCCGGCGCGGCCGGATCTACACGACCGCGCCCCAGTCCGTCGAAGCCTTCCTCACCAAGCAAGGTATCCCGCTCGAATCCGGCCCGGCCGACAAGTTCGAACTTTCCGGTTACGGCGCGCCTTCCGACAATGCGCGGCGCAGGCTACAGGTCGTGAAAGTCACCTGCGAGGTCACCCCATGAGCGATTTTGCCGCCCGGCTCACCGAAGGCGTGCGCCGCCATGGTCCGCTTTGCGTCGGCGTTGATCCGCATGCCGGCATGGTGCCCGCCCTGTTTGGCGGCGACACCGCGAAAGGTCTCGAGTACTGGGGCAGGGCGCTCGTCGAAGTCGCGGCTGGCCGCGTCGCCCTGATCAAGCCGCAGGCCGGTTTCTTCGAACGTCTTGGCCCCGGCGGCATGGCCTCGCTCGCAGCCATCACCCGCGCTGCCCGTGAAGCGGGCCTGCTCGTGCTGATGGATGCCAAGCGCGGCGATATCGGCTCGACTGCCGAAGGGTATGCCGAGGTCTATCTCGGCAAAGCCGCGTTCTTCGAATCGGATGCCGTCACCGTGAACCCCTATATGGGCCTCGACACGCTCGAGCCGTTCGCGAAGCGCGCCGAGGCGAATGGCAAGGGCATTGTTGTTCTGGTGCGCACGTCAAATCCCGGCGCTGCCGATTTCCAGATGCTCGATACCGGCGGTCAGCCGCTCTACATCCGCATCGCCGAAGCGCTCCGTCCACTGACCGATCGGCTGATGAGCCCATGCGGCTGGTCGAACCTGATGATGGTCGTCGGCGCGACCGCTCCGCACGAAGCCCGCCGCGTGCGCGCGGCTGCCCCGAAGGCAATGTTCCTCGTGCCCGGATACGGCGCGCAGGGCGCTGACCCCCGTGATGCTCTTGCGGGTTTGGTCACGCGCGGCAATCTCGTTGAAGGCGGTGTTGTAAGCGCGTCGCGCTCGGTGAACTTCCCGGCCGCAGCGGCAGGTGCATCAACCGTCGACGCCTGGCAGGACGCAATCGCCAGTGCGATTGACGACGCCAAAGCCGGCCTCGACGCCGCCGTCACGGCCTGATCGCGATATTGCAGCAAGCCTGCATCCATAGACCTGCCTGAATGCATCACAGCCCCACAATTCAACGAGGGCTCTGAAATGAAGCATAAAACCAGACTGCGCTGGCTGGGCGCCGTCGCGGCATATCTGTTCGTGGCCGGCTGCGCGACGGCGCTTCGAGAAGACGCGGGTGCCGTCACGCTTCCGGCGGAGCTTCCGGGGGCGTGTGCGCTCTCGGTCATTCCGGACGAGGCAGCAAACATGCGCCTGCCGTTCCAGATCGTGCATGGCCGGGTCTATGTAGAGGCGCAGGTCAACGGCACGGGGCGCATATCTTTGCCATTGATTCAGGCGCCAGCGGACTGGGCCGCGCCGATGCCAGCCTCACCGCCGCGCTTGGCCTTGAGGTTACGGGCGGCGTGCAGAACAGCGATGGCGTAACGGTCGCGGTTGCCGACACTGTCCGCCTCGACTCGCTCGATATCGGCGGTCTCGTCCGCAAGGATCTTGATGTCATCACCCGCGACTATAGCAGCAAAGCGCCCGAAGGCGCCGAAATCGCGGGTATCGCCGCCCGCGATTTCTTTGCCGATGGCCTGCTGGTTATCGATTTCCCGGCCCGAACGGTTTCCTTCAGCCGGAGCCGCAGCATTCCCGAAGATGCGACCGGCGCACTCCCTTATGAGCGCCCCTTCCGAGTGCCTGTCGTAATTGGCGACCATGTTGTCGAGGCCAATCTTGATACAGGTGCAGGCGTGACGATGGTCTTTCCCCGCGCCTTGTACGACTCAGTCGCGGGCGGCGCTTTGGAATCTGCCGGAAAGGGGAGCCTTTCCAATACGACGATCAACCTCGATCGCGGCCAGCTGAACGGTCCGGTGAAGATCGGCGACGTCACGGTTTCGGACATTGAGGTCCGTGTCTCGGACGAGTTTCCTGAGCTCTTCATCGGCGCTGAAGTCCTCCAGCATCACATTGTCGCCTTTGACCAGCGGACCCGGCGCGTGGCGGTTTGCCCGGCCGACGCCTGAGCCGGGCTACGCTCCCGCCGCGTCACGCCTCGACATTGGCGCGCGAGCGGCTAGTCTCGGCCACTATTGACCCCGCCGGATAACAGGCCGGGGCGCGGATCGGGAGGCCGTCATGGACATCAGGAAATTGCGCAGCTGGACAGGTCCGGCACTTATCGCAGGCTCAGCGCTCCTGCTGGTCGCCTGCGGCGGCCGCGAAACCCGTGTCGCCGAGCCTGAAGGCTTCGCGGCAGTTGATACGGCGCGGATCTCAACCGCCAGCGCGGGGGAGGAATGGCTCACCTATGGCGGCACGTATGATGAGCAGCGTCATTCGAAGCTGGACAAGATCAACAAGGAAAACATCGCCCAGCTGGGCGTTGCCTGGACCTATGACCTTGCCACCAACCGCGGCGTTGAATCGACGCCCATCGTTGTCGACGGCACGATGTACGTCACGTCCGCCTGGTCGGTCGTCTATGCCCTCGATGCCAAGACCGGCGCCGAGAAATGGGTCTATGATCCGGGCGTTGACCGATCGGTTGGCGTCAAGGCCTGCTGTGATGTCGTGAACCGCGGCGTCGCGGTTTATGACGGCAAGGTCTTTGTTGGCGTCATCGACGGCCGGCTTGAAGCGCTCAATGCGGAAACCGGCGCCGTGGTCTGGAGCAAGGTCACCGTCGACCAGTCGTTGCCATATACCATCACCGGCGCCCCGCGCGTCGTGAACGGAAAGGTTCTGATCGGCAATGGCGGCGCCGAGCTCGGCGTGCGCGGTTACCTCTCGGCCTATGACACCAGCTCGGGCGATCTTGTCTGGCGCTTCTACACCGTTCCGAACCCGACCAAAGGTCCCGATGGCGCCGCGTCTGATGATGCCTTCGTCAAGGTCGGCAACGTCACCTGGGGTGATACGGGCGCGTGGACCACCGATGGTGGTGGCGGCACGGTCTGGGACTCGATCGTCTATGATGAAGTGAACAACCAGATCATCTTCGGCGTTGGGAACGGATCGCCCTGGAACCGTAACTTCCGCGACCCTTCCGGCGGCGACAACCTTTTCCTCTCCTCCATCGTCGCGGTGGACGTTGAAACCGGTGCCTACAAGTGGCACTTCCAGACGACGCCCGGCGACAACTGGGACTATACCGCCACGCAGACGATCATCCTCGCGGACCTGCCGCTCGGCGAAGGCGGTGCCAAGCGCCGCGTCGCCATGCAGGCGCCGAAGAACGGCTTCTTCTATGTCGTGGACGCCGCCACCGGTCAGTTCATCTCCGGGGACAATTACGTGCCGGTGAACTGGGCCACCGGCCTCGACGCCAATGGCCGGCCGATCGAAGTGCCGGAAGCGCGTTACAGCAAGGCGCCCTTCCAGCAGACCCCCGGGCCGCTCGGTGGCCATAACTGGCAGCCGATGGCCTTCAACCCGGACCTGGGCCTTGCTTACATCCCGGCCCAGGAAATCCCGCAAGCCTATGCTGAAGACCCGCGCTTCACATCGCGCCCCACCGGCTGGAACACCGGCATCGACTTCTCGGCCGGTGTGCCGCCGATTGCCCCGCCGGAAGTTGCCAAGATGCTGCGGGCCAGCCTCAAGGGCCGCCTGATAGCGTGGGATCCGGTCGCCCGCAAGCCGCGCTGGACGGTTGAACACGGCAATGCCTGGAATGGCGGCGTGCTGTCCACCGCCGGCGGCATTGTCTTCCAGGGCAAGCTGTCGGGCGATCTCGTTGCGTATGACGCTGCCACCGGCAAAAAGCTCTGGGAGCACCCGCTGAAATCCGGCGGCGCTTCCGGTCCCGGCACCTACATGATCGACGGCGAACAGTACGTGACGATCACGACCGGCTGGGGCTCGGCCTTCGCGCTCGCCGCGGGCTTCGGCTTTGACGAGAAAGTCTCCTCCTCGGTCGGCAAGGTTGTCACCTTCAAGCTTGGCGGCACTGCCGAGATTGCCGACACCGGCCTCGCCCCCATCGATGCAACGCCGAAGGCGCCCGCCTTCGGCAGCCTCGCGATGGTGTCGGAAGGAACGGTCCACTATGCGCGCAACTGTGCGGTCTGCCATGGCCCGCTGGCGGTCTCGTCAGGCGTGCTGCCGGACCTGCGCTGGTCGGCCATCACCGGCAACAAGGATGCCTGGAAAGGCGTCGTGCTGGACGGGAACCTTGCTGCCAACGGCATGGTGTCCTTCGCCGACTACCTGACGCCAGATGAAGCCGAAGCCATCCGCGCCTATGTCCTGACGCAGGCCCACACCGCTGCGAAAGCAGGCGGCGCGAAGTAACCGGTCTTGGACATCGCCTGAAGGCCGCGCCTGCCCCCGTCCAGGTGCGGTTTTCAATTTCAGGCAGCGCGTGTCGCTGATTCCAATGGCGCCGGAAACGCTCCGGCCCTATCTTGCACTTATGCACATCCTCCTCGGTCTCATCACGGTCCTCGCCGCCATCGGTTTCTGGGTCTGGCGCCTGCAGATGGCAAAGCGCGGACTCGACGCGGCCGCCGATGTCGCCAGAACGGTCGCCAATGCGCCGCGCCGCATCGCCTTCAAGTACAGGGCGGGAAAGGGCGGTCTCGATCTGATTGATGATCCGCGCGAAGCCGCGGCCATCATGATGATGCAGGTGGCACTCGCCCGCGGTGGTCCGCTGACGCCGCTCCAGGGTGATGTGATCGAGGCTGAAATCCGTGAGCATTTCGAGGCGACGCCCGCCGAAGCCGAAGAGATGGCCGCACATGCCTCCTGGGTCTGCCAGTCGTGCCCGCCAGCGCCAGAAGCGATGACGCGTCTCAGCCGGAAGATCGTCAACGCGCCGCAACTCGGCCCGAAAGAAGTTGTGGATCTGGATGCTATGCTTGTGGCGGTTTCCGAGGCCGAAGGCCTTCCGACCCGCGAGCAGCTGGCGCTCCTGCAGGTCTATCGCGATCTCGCCGGGCTCAAGACCTGAGCTTGCGCCCATGGGGCCGCTGGTCTACGCGGAACCATGAGCTACGCCGCCCGTGTCTGGAACGACAACTGGATGAACTTCTCCGTGCTTCGGCACGGCGCGTTTGACGGTTTTCTCGTCACCTCGAAGAATTCCGGCACCCACTGGGTCAAGTACATGCTCGCGGTCGCGCTCGCTGACACGTATGGCATTCCGCGTCCGGAGTATTTTTCCGAGAATGCCGTTCGACCGTACATCGGCTGGCCGAAGGATGATGTGACCTTTCCGCAGCTGCCGCGTCTCGCCTTCAGCCACACGATCCCGCACCGGCTCGCCGACTGGGACGCTGCCCGCAAACTCGCGGGCCTGCCGCCCTATGCGCTCTGCGTGCGCCATCCGATGAGCATCCTCGCCTCCCATCACGCCAAATGGGAATACGACATCCAGGTCGACTGGCTGGAATACCTGCGCGGCGATCCGGACGGCAAACGCTACCGTTGCGACCTCTACTGGCTCGCCCGCTTCTGGAATCGCTGGGGTGAGGTCGAAGCGAAGTTCCCGGCCTCGATCCTTAGGGTCCAGTATGAAGCCACCCGCGCCGATCCGCGCGGCACGCTCGAGGCCATCGCCCGCCACTGGGGCATCCAGCTAAAACCGGATGCAATCGACGCCGCAGTTGCGGCCGGCACAAAAGAAGCGATGGCCCTGAAGGTTGACCCCAACGCCGAGCCGAACGTGCTGCAAAACCGCCAGCAATCGCTCGCCGAGCTCTTCTCGGGCGAAGCAATGGACATCTACGCGAGCCGCGTGCGCGAACTTTTCCGATACGATCTCGGCTACGATCTCATGTCGCCGCTGGCGGTGTAAGCATTCCGCTCGACCGACCGTCCGGCCCGTACTTGATCCACCAGGGTTCCAGCTTCGCCTGCTCTTCCAGCGTGCGGAAAAGCGGGTCTTCCAGCACAGCCGCCGCATACTCCGCGGCGGCGCCGCTCAGCGGCAAGCCGTAAGTCCGGAAACGTGTCACGACGGGCGTGTAGAACGCATCGGCTGCCGACCATTTGCCGAACAGGAAGGGGCCGTCCTTCCCATGCTTTGCACGCAACCCGCTCCACATCGCCTGAAGGCGTGCGATGTCCGCCTCAAGCGCAGGCGTCATGTCAGGGGTCGGGTGGCGCGAGCGGATATCCATGGAGCACATGTTCCGGATCGTCTGGAAACCGGCGTGCATCTCGCTCGAGACGGCGCGTGCAATGGCGCGCTTTTCCGGGTCCAGCGGCCAGACCTCGCCGGGCGGGGCCCATTCGGCGATGAACTCGGCAATCGCCAGGCTCTCCCAGATTTCCAGTCCGTCCCAGATCAGCAGGGGCACTTTAGCGGTCGGGCTGAGCGCTTTCAGCTTCGCCGATGTCTCGGGAAAATCGAGCGGCACAATGACTTCTTCGACCGGCAGCTTGACCTTCCGCGCCACCAGCAGCGGCCGGATCGACCAGCTTGAATAATTCAGATTGCCGGAAACGAACTGTCTCATGCCGGTTTTCCCTCGCCGATTGCCCAACGGGTCTCGTTTATTGTCACTTTGCCGAACACGCCGGCCTTCGAATAAGGGTCTGCCGCATTGATCGCCTTCGCATCTTCCAGCGACTCTGCTTCGATCAGGAACACCGAGCCGACCATTTTCCCGTCGGAATCAAGAAGCGGCCCCGCCATCCGCACGATGGGGCCGAGCCCTGCGGCCCATTGCAGGTGAGCGGGCCGCGCCTCGGCGCGCCGGGCAGCGCCATCGAATTCATTGTCCAGACAATGCAGGCAGAACAGCGACAAAACCGGCCCTCCTTCGCGTTTCGGCACGCTATGGCACAGGCCTGAAAGTGTTTCCATGGGTGCGGACGCAGCGTTAATACCCGCTCTGCGAGTGGATACTGAATACTATATTGAATGTTCAGACGTTGCGTGTATAATGCGCCGATGACACCAAGCCCGACCGACGACACCCGCAAGCAGATTCTCATGGCCGCTGTGGAGCGCATCCTCCACTACGGCTATTCGAAGACGACGATGGCGGAGATCGCCCGCGACTGCAACATGTCGGCCGGCAACATCTACCGGTTCTTTGCTTCCAAGCTCGATATCGCCGAGGCGATGGCGCAGAAGTTCAACGAGGAATCCTGGCTCACCTTTGCCCAGATCGCCGCGCGCAAGGAAACCGCT
Source organism: uncultured Hyphomonas sp. (assembly GCA_964643405.1). Classification (GTDB taxonomy): domain Bacteria; phylum Pseudomonadota; class Alphaproteobacteria; order Caulobacterales; family Hyphomonadaceae; genus Hyphomonas. The sequence goes on from CAZXQD010000008.1 coordinate 58,710, forward strand.
GCCAACCGGCTGCGCGAGCTCTTTCACTATGATCTGGCCCGCACCTACTCGGCGATCGAGGACGAAGCGAAGATCCTCGAAGTCGCGGAAGTGCTCGGCAAGGAGCGCCCCCTATACATGAATGACAAGCTCGCCCAGGAGCGTGTCTTCCTGGTCAAGATTCTAAATGACGGCGTCGCGGCGGGCGAATTCCGCCCGCTGGCGAATCCGGACGAAACGGCCGAGATGTGGCAGTCGGCCCTGATGAAGTTCCGTTTCCCGCAGCTCTTCTCGAAACTGACCCTGCCGAAGCTCCAGCGCGAACTCGACGGCGTCATGGACCTCCTGCTCGCCGGCATTTCCACCGGCGCTGCCGTTCCAGCCCCTTGGGACGGGATTACGCCTTCGACCGGCGAGGTCTGCCCGGTCACCGGCAAGCTTCTCCCGGTTTCGGCCCTGAAAGCTGACTAGCCTCCAAGAGAAGAATCGAAAATTCGTATCGAATTTCAATTTATGTGTATTGAAAAACGATAATTTCTGCCCACATCGGTCTCAGGATGGCGATGATCGCCATCGCAATTCAAAGCAAGAGACCGACCCATGAAAACCTCACGCACCAAAGACACGATCGAGTACGCCCTCAGCTGGAGCGGCGCCTTCATCGTTATGATCTTCGCCCTCACTACGGCCTACGGGCTGACCCAGTTCAGCGTCTGATCGCCCAAGCGAGAGCCCGAACGCAAAAATGAGCGATGAACGCTAAATAAAAACGATTTCGTTCATTGACCAACGTTCAAGTCCGTGCTACATATAAACCCATGGAAGGCAGCGGTTGCCCTCCAGCAGATCAAAGAGCCTCTCATGACCACCTCGTCCCGCCAGGAAAACAAACAGTCCCTCTTCGCATTCCTCGCTGCGATCCCTGCCACTGCCCTTGTTGTCTGGGCGACCTACGGCCTCACGCACTTCGTCGTCTGAGCCGTGAAGCGTCCTGCCGCTGCCCGGCAGCCGTCATTACCCTGCGAACCGCGTTTCTCCCCTGACGCGCAGCAGGTCCCAGCCGGAACCTGAGGCTCCCCCGCCCAACAGGTTCCGGCTTTTCCTTTGCCAGATGTTTGAAGCCTAGGCCTTGGCGCCCTTGTGGCCGCCGCCATAGACGGGCGCACTCAGCGCCGACGCTTCGTCCAGTGGCCAGCGCGGCCGCGAACCGGCGTCCAGCCCGTCCGCCTCGCCCACGAGCCCCGCCGCCAGACGCTCTGCGCCCGCCAGCGCGATCATCGCCGCATTGTCCGTACAGTGACGAAGGGGAGGGGCGATCAGCCTTGCGCCGTTCTCTCTGGCTGCGCCTTCCAGCGCCGCGCGGATCGCCTTGTTGGCGGCGACGCCGCCCGCGACGACGAAGCGCCGGTCTTCGGTGCCTGCGTCGAACCCCGCCAGCGCGCGGCGCGATTTCTCGCTGAGCACATCGCAGATCGCCGCCTGGAAACTCGCGCAGATATCGGCTTTCTGCGCGTCCGTTTCTGCGCCCTCCGCGACGCGCGCCACAGCGGATTTGAGCCCCGCGAAGCTCATCTCGAGGCCGGGCCGATTCAGCAGGGGGCGCGGAAAGTCATGCGCCTTCGGGTTTCCGCCCGCCGCTAGCCGCTCCACTGCGGGGCCGCCCGGAAAGCCGAGGCCCATCAATTTTGCGACCTTGTCGAACGCCTCGCCCACCGCATCGTCGATGGTGGAGCCGAGGCGGTGGTAGTCGCCAAGACCGCGCACTTCGAGAAACTGGCAATGCCCGCCGCTGACCAGCAGCAGAAGGTACGGGAACGGACAATCCGAAGCGAGGCGGGGGGAGAGGGCGTGGCCCTCCAGATGGTTCACCGGTATGAACGGCACGCCGGTCGCCTGCGCCACCGCCTTGCCGGTCATCAGCCCGACGAGCACCCCGCCGATCAGCCCGGGGCCAGCGGTCGCCGCCACGCCGTCAAGCTGCGCATAGGAAACGCCGGAGGTCTGCATCGCGGCCGCCACCGTCAGGTCCGCCAGCTCCGCATGCGCCCGCGCGGCGATTTCCGGCACGACGCCGCGATAGGGCGCGTGTTCCTCCAGCTGTGTGCGGATGATGTCGGAGAGGAGGGTCACCTTGCCGTCCTCAAGACGCAGCACAGCGGCGGCGGTCTCGTCGCAGCTGGTTTCGATGCCGACGATGGTGAGGGGGCGGGTCATGCGCCGCATATAGCCTTGAGATGTCCGGCATAGAAGCTGCGAAATGTTCGGCCTGCCCTTCAGGTTGTCATCCGGGCGAAAGCCGGGATCCAGATCATCCGGTGGACTGGGTCCCGGCTTTCGCCGGGATGACAGGAAGGAGAGGGCAACGCCACTATTCCCCGTTCTCCTGATCCGTCAAATTTCACGGATCCCTGAAATCCGATCTCATCCCTTTGCCATCATCCTTTCCGGCTCGGGTGGGATGCAACGCCATGTCGCGTAAAGGCAGAGTCTTAGAGCTTCGGAGGCCCAGGCAGAAACGCCTGCCGCCAAGCCCGCCTCACAACAAGAAATTCTCAGCGTCTCGCCATGCAAGACCATGGTGGAGAAAGATTGGTAGCCGGACAAACGACACGTGGGGCCCATTTTATTGGCCTTACGGCTTTCGCACCTGGATGCTTGTTATGGGGCTAGGTCCGTGGCTCGCCTTAGGTGTTGCATGGTGCCTGGGATGGCAGGAGCCACTGGAATGGTTTGGCCAATTGCCAGATACGCTAAGGCGCTCCGGTCCCTAATCCCCATCCATCCGCAGCGCGGCGACAAAGGCCTCCTGCGGAATCTCGACCTTGCCGAACTGGCGCATGCGCTGTTTGCCCGCCTTCTGCTTGTCGAGCAGCTTGCGTTTGCGGGTTGCGTCGCCGCCATAGCATTTCGCGGTCACGTCCTTGCGCATCGCGCTGATCGTCTCACGCGCCACGACGCGGCCGCCAATCGCCGCCTGGATCGGGATCTTGAACATCTGCCTAGGGATCAGGTCCTTCAGCCGCTCGCACATCTGGCGGCCGCGGCCTTCGGCGCGGTCGCGGTGGACTAGCATGGCAAGGGCGTCGACCGGCTCCTCGTTGACGAGGATCTGCAGCTTCACGAGGTTTTCGGCGCGGTGGCCGATCAGCGTGTAGTCGAAGCTCGCATAGCCGCGCGAGATGGATTTCAGCCGGTCATAGAAGTCGAACACGACCTCGTTCAGCGGCAGTTCGTATTTCACGCAGGCTCGTCCGCCTACGTATGAAAGCTCGGTCTGCACGCCGCGCCGGTCCTGGCAGAGTTTCAGGATCGAGCCGAGATATTCGTCCGGCG
>CAZXQD010000009.1:0-406 GCA_964643405.1 uncultured Hyphomonas sp.
TGCCGAGGATGACGGCGCCTTCGGCACGCAGGCCTGCCACAAGGGGGCTGTCGCCGCCGGTGACATTGTCGATGAGCGCATAGGACCCGGCGGTGGTGGGGATCGGATCGAGGGACTCGATGTTGTCCTTGAGCAGGATCGGCACGCCGTCCAGCGGGCCGAGGGCCTGGCCGGCGGCGCGGCGGGCATCGCTTGCGGCGGCCTGGGCGAGCGCGTCGGGATTGACGAACAGAACGGACTGGAGGCGCGGGCCGGCCGCATCGATGGCGTCGATACGGTCGATATAGGCCTGGGTCAGCGCGGTTGACGTGATTTCGCCGGCAGCGAGGGCGTCTGCGATCTCAGGCAGCGATTTCGCGAGGATGCCGGTGGCCTCATAGCTGGCCGCGACAGGCGCCGGGGCGGC
>CAZXQD010000009.1:416-59521 GCA_964643405.1 uncultured Hyphomonas sp.
AGTGGCACCCGGCCCCCGCCTGCGCGGGGGCGGACGGAGTCCGAGGAAGAGGAGGTCCCGGCTCAATCGCGCTTCGCGCGTTGGCCGGGATGACAGATTCTAACGGGCGAACTTCTTGAACTTCAGGCGCTTCGGGTTGACGGCGTCTTCGCCGAGGCGGCGTTTCTTGTCTTCGAGGTAGGACGAGAAATCGCCCTCGAACCATTCGACATGGCTGTCGCCCTCGAAGGCGAGGATGTGGGTGGCCATGCGGTCGAGGAACCAGCGGTCGTGCGAGATGATGACGGCGCAGCCGGGGAAGTTGTCGAGGCCCTCTTCGAGCGCCTGCAGGGTTTCCACGTCGAGGTCGTTGGTCGGTTCGTCAAGCAGCAGGAGGTTGTGGCTGCCGCGCAGCATCTTGGCGAGGTGGACGCGGTTGCGTTCGCCGCCGGAGAGGATGCCGACTTTCTTCTGCTGGTCCGTGCCCTTGAAGTTGAACGCGCCGACATAGGCGCGCGACATGACCGTGACGCCGCCGAGGTCGATCACGTCCGTGCCGCCGGAGATTTCTTCCCAGACGTTCTTGTTCGGGTCGAGCTTGTCGCGGCTCTGGTCGACATAGCCGATCTTCACCGTGTCACCGACACGCATGGCGCCCGAGTCCGGCTTCTCCTGGCCGAGGATCATCTTGAACAGCGTGGACTTGCCGGCGCCGTTCGGGCCGATCACGCCGACAATGCCGCCGGGAGGCAGCTTGAAGGAGAGGTTCTCAATCAGGACATTGTCGCCGAACGCCTTCGAGAGGTTCTCCGCTTCCAGCACGACGCCGCCGAGGCGCGGGCCCGGGGGGATGCGGATCTGCGAGGTCATCACCTGCTCGCGCTCGGCCTGGGCAGCCATCTTTTCATAGGCGTTGATACGGGCCTTGGATTTGGCCTGACGCGCCTTCTGGCCGGAGCGGACCCATTCAAGTTCCTTGGCGAGCGTGCGCTTGCGGCCGGCATCCTCGCGGGCCTCCTGCTCCATCCGCTTCGCTTTCTGCTCGACCCAGGACGAATAGTTGCCCTGGAAAGGCACGCCGCGGCCGCGGTCGAGTTCGAGGATCCAGTTGGTGATGTCGTCGAGGAAGTAGCGGTCGTGCGTGACGAGGATGACGCAGCCGGGGAAGTTGATCAGGTAGTTCTGGAGCCAGGCGACGGTTTCGGCGTCGAGGTGGTTGGTCGGTTCGTCCATCAGGATCATGTCGGGCTTCGACAGGAGCAGCTGGCAGATCGCGACACGGCGGATTTCGCCGCCGGAGAGCGTGGTGACGTCGGCGTCGTTGTCGGGGCAGCGCAGGGCGTTCATCGCCATCTCGATCTTGGAATCAATGTCCCAGGCATCGGCGGCGTCGATCTGCTCCTGAAGCTTCGTCATCTGCTCCATCAACTCGTCGGAATAGTCCTCACCGAGCTTCATCGAGATCTCGTTGAACTGGTCGACCATCATCTTTTCCGGGCAGGTCGCGGCGATGTTGTCGAAGACGTTCTTTGTGGGGTCGAGGCGCGGCTCCTGCGGGAGGTAGCCGACCTTGACGCCCTCGGCGGCCCAGGCTTCGCCGACGAAGTCCTTGTCGACGCCGGCCATGATGCGCAGCAGGGTCGATTTACCGGAGCCGTTGACGCCCACGACACCGATCTTGGCGGTCGGCAGGAAGCTCAGGTGGATGTTCTCGAACACCTTCTTGCCGCCGGGATAGGCCTTGGTGAGGCCCTGCATGTGAAAGACGTATTGGGGACCGGCCATGGGCGGGAGGTTCCTTCGTGGGCATGAAAACGGGATCAGCGCGCGATGTGGCGCGGCGCGGCGGGAAGATCAAGCACGAAGGTGAGGCGTCAGGGCTCCGGGCGGAGGAGCGACAGGATGGGAAACACGTCCCAGCGGAAGCCGAGGCCGGACTGAACGACGGGGTCCGCCTTCCCCCAGCTGTCCGCGGTAGCGGCGTCCGGCGCGTCTGCGATGGCGAAACCCCAGGCGCCCGATGGGTCGTGGACGGGGCCGGCGGCGAGGATTTTCCCCTCCCCGATGAGCGACCGGATATACGCGGCGTGGCGGCCCATGGCCTCCAGTTCGACCGGGGTGGCATCGCGCAGGAAAGTGGGGCGCGGCGGAATGAGCTTCAGCATGAAGTAAGGCATGGGGGTCAGTCCGCGAAACCCTTGATGAGGCGGCCATCGGCAATAAGGCCCGCGATCAGGTTGCCGTCATGGGCGGGGATGACGGTCAGGCCGGGGTTCGCTTCCATCAGGTCATGCAGGGCGCGCAGCTGCGACTTCACGGCGGTGCGGTCCTCGTTGGGATCGAAGATCATGTACTGGGTCAGCACAGGCCGCGTGGTGAGCATTTCCACCGCGTCGAGCGACCAGGCGACATCACCGATCAGGAGGGTTTCGCGGCCGTCCTGCGTGCGGATGAAAACGAGCTGGCTGCCGGGCGTGTGGCCGGGGGCCGGGACGATGACGACGCCGGGGGCGATCTGCTGGACAGTGCCGTCGAGGCGGGGGGCCAGGTCCGCGATGGCGGGGTCGAGCGTGCCGCGGGCAAAGACCGGGAGGGTGGCGATCTGGGACGCGTTGAGTACGAGGCGGGGCGCGAGGGCGGCGGGATCGGGATGGCGGGCGACGGCCATGACGTGGTCGAGATGTTCGTGGGTGATCAGCACCTGATCGGCGGCGAGCATGGCGGCGAGCAGGGTTTCGTAGGCAGGCGCATCAAAGGCCCAGTCGGCCTCGGACTGTTGCATGCCGATGGCGGTGTCGGCGTCGATGGCACCGTCGATGACCATCGTGCGGCCCGGCCAGACGATCTGGATGGAATTGTAGGTCGTGTTCCAGTCTGTGCCGAAGCCGCCGGCACGGGCAGCGAAGCCGGGCGCCTTGTCACGGCCGATTTCAAGGACGCGAATTTCGGTGGGCAGGCTGGCGGCGTCTTCCGGCATCAGGGCGCGCCAGTCTTCGATAGAGAACAGGCCGGGCGCTTCGGCGGGGGCTTTGGAATCCGCCAGCAGCAGCCACCAGAAGGCCCCGAGGACCACGGCGAACAGTGCAGCAGCGACGAGCAGGATGTTGCGAAGCATGGGTCAGCCCTCCCGGAGACAGGGTGAGGAAATCACACCCAGGCTTCGGAAGGGAAGAAAAATCGTTTGCGGCATTCTCTGTGCCGGAAGGTGACAGGGCCGCAAAGCGGGCTAGTGTCGGCGGCGACACGGAGACACGACATGCCTGCCTTCCAACCGACCGCAGCCCAGTTTCGCGCCTTCCGGGATGACCCGCATGACGGGCCGGTGGCACAGGTGAACCTGCTGAAGTTCCGCATCAGGGCGGAGTATCCACCGGGCGATCCGGAGCATGGGCAGGAGATCAGCGGGCGCGAGGCTTATGCGCGCTACTCCGAGGCCTTCACGGCGGCGATGGCGGAGGTGGGCGGCACGACTCTGCTGCTGGGGGATACGGAGCGCTACTTCATCGGCGGCGGGGACTGGGACGGCGTGCTGGTGAACCACTTCCCCAACCGGCAGGCCTTCATCGCGACGCTGAACCACAAGGACTACAAGGAAATGGCGCGCCACCGGGAGGCTGGGCTACTTTGCCAAGAGCTGATCGTGACGCGGCCGACCTGGGCGGGAGGAAAGAAGGTATGAGCGGTTATGAGGTCTATGGCGCGCTGGGCTCTCCCTATTCGCTGAAGGTCCGCGCGGCGCTGCGGGCCAAGCGGTTGCCACACACCTGGACGGGCATGACCGCGGAAGACCGGGCGCGCGTGATGCCGAATGTGAAGGCGCAGGTGATCCCTGTGATCCGTACACCGGGTGGCAGCTGGACGAACGATTCGACACCCTTCCTGCTGGGCATCGAAGGCGAAGGGCGGGCGCTGGTGCCGTCTGATCCCAAGCTGCGGTTCGTCTGCCTGCTGATCGAAGACATGGCGGACGAGTGGTTCATGAAGGCGATGTTCCACTATCGCTGGTTCTATGCGGAAGACGCCGAATGGTGCGCCAACTGGCTGATGTTCGACTCGCTGCCGAATGCGGGGCGGGAGGGCGTGGAGCGCAATGCGACGATGATCCGTGCCCGGCAGATATCGCGGATGGCGCTGGTCGGCTGTACGCCGGAGACGGCGCCGGTGATCGAGGCGAGCTGGAAACGGACGAACAAGGCGGTGGAAGCGATGGCGACTGGGCCGACGCGGTTCCTGTTCGGCGACCGGATCTCGCTGGCGGACATTGCACTTTACGGACAGCTGAAAGTGATGAGCGTGGACCCGACGCCGATGGCCTGGCTGCGCAAGGAGACGCCGTACCTCTATCGCTGGCTGGACCTTGCGGATGATGCGAGCGGACTGGACGGGGAGTGGCTGGAGCCGGGCGCGGCGATCTCCAATGCGCCGGTAAAGGCGTTGCTGGCGCAGGCGGGCGACACCTACCTGCCCTTCCTGAAGGCGAATGCGGCCGCGCTGCTGAACGGCGCGGAGACGTTCGAGCTGATTCTGGAAGGACAGCGTTATGCGCAAGGGGTGTTCAAGTATCAGGCGAAGTGTCTCGAAACATTGCGGGCTGAGTGGCAGGTGCTCAGCGAAGGCGACCGCGCCACGCTGCGCGGGCTGATTGGCGAAGGAGCTGCGATCCTTGACTGACTCATATTCCCCGATTTCGCGGCTGCTGCACCATCGCACGAAACGCCTCGCCAAAGGCGACGCGATCGCGCTGCCGATCATTTCGTCGTCCACCTTCCATCAGCCGGGCGATCCGGACGGCACGCACTTCTATGGCCGCAACGGCAATCCGACGGTCGAGGAAGTGGAAGAGGAAATCGGCATCATCGAGGATGCCGATGTGGTCTTGTTCCCGTCCGGCATGTCGGCGATTGCGGCGGTGTTTTACGGGCACCTGAGGCCGGGCGACCGGGTGCTTGTGCATGCGGACGGGTATTATAACGCACGGGCGCTGCTGGCGGCGCAGCTGGAGCCGATGGGCGTGCATGTCCATACGGTCGCGACGGCAGACTTCGCGGCGGCGGATTTCACCGGCGTCAAACTGGCGCTGATCGAGACACCGTCGAACCCCGGCCTTGATGTATGCGACATTGCGGCGGTGGCGGCGAAGGCGAAAGCAGCGGGCACGATCCTTGTGGCCGACAACACGACCGCGACGCCGCTGTGCCAGCGCCCGCTTGATCTGGGCGCGGACATTTCGATCATGGCCGACACGAAAGCGATGGCCGGGCATTCGGACATCCTGGCCGGGCATGTGGCGAGCCGCAGCGAAGCGCTGATGGCGCCGGTGCGGACCTGGCGGAGGCTGGCGGGCGCAGTTGTGAGCCCGTTTGATGCTTACCTGCTGCACCGGGGACTGGAGACGCTGGAGCTGCGCGTGGCGCGGGCGAACGCCAATGCGATGGCGATTGCAACGGCGCTCAGCGGCGATGCGCGTGTCACGGGGCTGCGCTATCCGGGCCTTGCGGGCGACCCGGCCAATGCGGTCGCACGGCGGCAAATGAAGGGCTATGGGCCGATCGTGAGCTTCTGCCTTGAGAGCCGGGAGGCCGCAGAGCGCTTCATTGAGCGCCATCCCCTGGCCGCGGCGGCGACAAGTTTCGGGGGCGTTCATTCCAGCGCCGAATGCCGGATCCGCTGGGGAGACGCGGTGCCGGAAGGGTTCATCCGGTTTGCCTGCGGCGTGGAGCCGGTAGCGGACCTCGTATCGGCGACGCTGGCTGCGCTAGATCAAGACTGAACGGCAGCCTGCGGACTGTTCATGACAGCCGAGTCACGTTCGTATATTGCTTGCCGCCCGGGGCCGGAATTTCAATCATGCGCAGAATTAGTATAGTCATCTTCTTCATTGTGGCTGCTGCGGCAGCTTATGGCTGGTTTGCGCTGCGCCAGCCTCCGAAACCATTGGAGATTTCGGAACCGGTACGCATCCATCAGGGCATCGTGATCGGCGGCATCGACCGCGAGAATCCGGACATCCGCGTATTCAACGGCATTCCCTATGCCTCGGCCAAGCGCTGGATGCCGCCGGGCCCGCCGGCCCAGTGGGGCGCCAATTCACGCGACACGCGCGCGTTCGGCCCGGAATGCATTCAGCCGCGCACGCGCTATGGCAGCTTCGTCAACCAGATCATCGACGGCATGGGCCTGTCTTTCGTGGAGCGGATCGGCGCACGGATAGCCATTTCGGCGCAGGAAACGCCGCCGGAGTCCGAGGATTGCCTTGTCCTGAACGTTCGCACGGGGAACCTGAAGGGCGAAGAGAAACAGCCGGTCATGGTGTGGCTGCATGGCGGCGCGCATCAGTATGGCTCGGGATCGCAATCGCTCTACCAGTCGAACGCGCTGGTCGAAGAAGGCGTGGTGCTGGTGACCATCAACTACCGGCTGGGCGCGTTTGGATACCTTGCGCATCCGGCACTGACTGAAGAGGCCGGCACTTCAGGCAATTACGGCCTGTTGGACCAGGCAGCAGCTCTTGTCTGGGTGCGCGACAATATCTCGGCTTTCGGGGGCGACCCGGAGAACGTGACCGTGTTTGGCGAAAGCGCGGGTGCGCAGTCGATCACCGAGCTGATGGCGCTGCCGGCAGCAGACGGGCTGTTTCACAAGGCGATCCTGCAGAGCGGCGCAAGCACGGGCAATGCGCTGCATCTCAAACGCTCACCCTTCCCCGGCATCATGAGCGCCGAGGAAGCGGGTGCCGAGTTCCTTTCGACGCTGGCGCCTGCGACGGCAACGGCCAAGGACCTGCGCGCCATTCCGGCAGCGGCGATCATTTCGCGCGCAGAGGCCCGCACGGATCTCAACGGCTATTTCCTGCCGGTGGTGGACGGGCGGCTGATGCCGCGCGCCATCGGGGCTGCGTTCCGCGACGGCGACGTGCCGAGCATTCCGATGTTGGCCGGCTACAATGCCGACGAGGCCAGTCTGTTCTATGACTCCATCCGCTCGCCCACGATTGTCCGCCCACAGATCACCGGCTCGCTGGAACAGCGGGAGGCAGCGCTGATCGAGGTGTTCGGGCTCAACCCGGCGAAGGCGCTGCAGGCCCTCTACAACATGGATTCCGAAGAAAACTGGGACAAGGGCGCAACTGACATGCTGGGTGACGACATGTTCGGTGTGCATATGCGCTTTGTCGGGCGGCAGAATGCGAAGTCCGGGGCGCCGACCTACCTTTACCACTTCACCCGCGTGCCGCCTTCGCGCAAGCAGACCATCGGCGCCTTCCATGCTGCCGAGATCTCCTTCGTGTTCGACAGTCACATCCGCGGGATGAAACTGACCGACAGCGACCGGAAGCTGACTGACCGGATGGTGAGCTATTGGGCGAATTTTGCACGGACGGGCAACCCGAACGGTGAAGGCCTTCCGGAATGGCCGGTGACGACGGCTGCGTCAGATGTGTGGATGAAACTGGATGCGAAGCCGGAGCCCATCGAAGGGCTGCGAGCGCGCAAGCTGGACATCCTCGAGGAAGCGCTGCGCGACAGGATCGAGGCGATGGCAGGTCCGCCGCCGGCCCCGCCCCCGCCGCCACAACCGGAGACGCTGGAAACACTGGCACCGCCCGTCCTAGGCGGTCAGTAGGATCCGGCAGATTTCGACAAGGCCGGCCTGATCGACTGCATCAAAGGCGTCGTACTCGGTCGAGTCCACGTCCAGCACACCGGCGAGGCTGCCATCGGCCCGGAACACGGGCACGACGATTTCGGAGTTCGACGCGGAATCGCAAGCGATATGGCCGGGGAATTCGTGCACATCCGGGACGATGATCGGCTGACGTGTGGCGGCAACATGGCCGCAGACGCCTTTGCCAAAGGGAATGCGCAAGCAGCCCAGCGTGCCTTGGTAGGGCCCGACCACCAGTTCATCCGGCTTCAGTGGATCGACCAGGTAGAACCCAGTCCAGAAGAAACGCGGCTTGAAGGCGAGTGTGAGCAGGCAGGCGGCGCTCGCATAACGCGCTGTATCTGAGGTTTCACCAGCTACAACGCTGGCGATTTCCTCTGTAAGCTGGCGATATGCCTCTGCCTTGTCCATTTCCGGCCTCCGTAAGGTCTCGTGGCGCCTGTAGCCCTGCGACCGGCCTGACGGCAAGTGCCCGTTGAAGCCGCCACAGTCCTCTGAAATAGTCATGCAGCGCGCAGTGATCCAGAATCGCGAGGAGGGGTTGGCCCTGAAGGACAGGTTGAGGACGCCTCTCGGTGCGCTGGGCCTCTGCCTGTTGCTGGCGTTTCCCTCTTTTGCGCAGACGCTACACAACGGCCCTGCGGCCGACCCGCTGACCTTCGAGGAAGTCGAAATCACGCCCGAGGCTTCCGATGAAGGTGCTGAGGGCATCGTCACCGATCTAGAGGCAGTGGACCGGGCCCACGCGGGTTACCTCAAGGATGGCGAACTTCAGCTGACGCGGCCTGAGGAGGAGTTCGAGGTTCCCCCGCCGCCGAGCGAGACGCCCGACTGGCTGGAAGCAGTTGGCCGGTTTCTGAATTCACTCGGCCCGGTATTCCAGGTCGTCTTCTACATCGCGGCGGCGCTCGTCGTGCTGGGCATCCTCTATTTCATCTTTGGCGAAGCGATCCGGCTGCGTTTTGGGGGCCGGAAGGACAAGACGCAAAAGCCTGTCGACGATGTGCTGGTGGACGTCCGGCCGGATGCGGCAGCGGCGCGCTCGCTGCTGGAGGAAGCCGACGCGCTGGCGCGCCAAGGCCGGTTTGCCGAAGCGGTTCACCTGCTGCTGTTCCGCTCCATCGAGGACATTCAGGAGCGGGTGGAGGGCGGCGTGCCCACCTCACTCACCGCGCGCGAGATTGCCGGCCTCGGCAAGCTGCCCGAGCGGGCGAAACGGGGGCTGAAACCGATCATCATGGTCGTGGAGCGCAGCTTCTTCGGCGGGCGCCCGGTAGATGCTTACGGCTGGCAGGAAGCGCGGCAAAGCTACGAGGACTTTGCCTTTGGTGAGGGCTGGGCATGAGCGACGCGGCCGGCAGCAACGCCTCACCTTTTTCCGCGCGCATCGTGGCGATCCTGATCGCCGTTGCTGCGATCTCATTCGGCGCGGTGATGGTTATGGCCGGGTGGGCGCCCGAGCTGCGCGACCGCAACCATGCGGGCGATCATCCCTACTCAACCTCGGCGCTCGGCTTCAACGGCTTCGTGCGCCTGCTGGAGTCGGCGGGCTATCCGGTCGAGGTGACGCGGCTCGAGACCAAGCTTGAATCGCGCGACTGGGGCCTGATGATCGTGACACTACCTGCCTTCGGCGGCATAACTGTGCTTGATGAGCGAGACCTGCAACCCCCGACGCTGGCCGTGTTGCCGAAATGGTGGGGCCGGGCGGACAATCTCAACCAGGCACGCCTGGCCGACACACGCTTCATCGAGGCGCGCACGCTGAACGATGAGCTGCAGACCCTGTATCCGGATGCAGAGATCATGCGCGTGCCGGTGCCCAGCGAACCGCTCGACACTCCGTTTGGCGCGGCACCCGTCAAGCCGGACGTCGTGCTGCAACTGATCCGAGATCCCTCGCTGGAGACAGTTATCGGCGTGAACGAGGGCGCGTTGCTCGCATATGATACAGAGCGCGGCCTTTATATCCTGAGCGACCCCGATCTTATGAACACGTTCGGCCTGGCGCAGCGCGAAAACGCACGCTTTGCCATCCAGCTGGTGGATTTCCTGCGGACCTACCCTGACGAGCCGATCCTGCTGGATGCGACGCTGCATGGTTTCGTGCGATCCGAGAACCTGCTGAAGATGATGTTCAGTGTACCGTATATCGGTGTCACGCTGGTGGCGCTGGCTGCGGCGATGCTGCTCGGCTGGGCAGCGGTGATCCGCTTCGGCCCGCCGCGTACGGACGAGCGTGCGATCGCGCTGGGCAAGCAGGCCCTGGCCGACAACTCGGCCGGCCTTGTCACAATGGCGCGGCGCGAGGCCAGGATGGCGCCGGGCTTCCTCGCACTGGTGCGCCGCAGACTTGCGCGCGAGATCGGCGCGCCGCGCACTCTGACCGAGGCGCAGGTGTCTGACATGTTCGACCGGCTGGGGCCGGATCCCGACACAGGCCGTGTCTTTTCACAAATGGAAGCGGAGCTGAAAGAGCCCGCCGCAAGCCGCGATGACCTGCTCGCCAAGACGCGGGCGCTCTATCGCTGGCGCAAGGAAATCATCAGGAGAACACTAAATGAGCGTGACTGAAATCCGCAACCTCGCCGACCGCATACGCACTGAGGTGCGCAAGGCCATCGTCGGTCAGGACACGACTGTAGACCTCCTGCTCGTGGCACTGTTCTCGTCCGGCCACGTGCTGCTGGAAGGCGCACCGGGTACGGCAAAAACCCTGCTGGCGCAGTGCTTCTCCAAGGCGATCTCGCTGCAATTCGGCCGCATCCAGTTCACACCGGACCTGATGCCGGGCGATGTTCTGGGTACGAACCTTTTCAACTTCCAGACCAACCAGTTCAGCCTTACCAAGGGACCGATTTTCACCGACATCCTGCTGGCCGACGAGATCAACCGGACGCCGCCGAAGACGCAGGCCGCGTTGCTGGAAGCGATGCAGGAGCGCAAGGTGACGATTGATGGTGAGAGCTATCCGCTGAATCCGCGCTTCACCGTGATTGCGACGCAGAACCCCATCGAGCAGCAAGGTACCTATCCGCTGCCTGAAGCACAGCTTGACCGCTTCCTCTTCAAGCACACGCTGGATTATCCGAGCCGTGAGGAGGAGATAAAGATCGTCGCCCAGCACGGCACGCGAACGGGCATGAAGACGCCGGAGGCCTTTGGCATCCAGCCCGTCATCTCGCCGGCCGAACTCAATGCGGCGGTGGATGCCGTTGCCGGGGCCCGCATCAATGACGATATCATCGCTTACATCGTCGACCTCGTGCGTGCGACGCGAAACAGCCCCGCGCTGGAAACCGGCGCGAGCCCGCGGGCTGCTGCGGCGCTCGCTACCGCGTCGCGTGCGCGCGCAGCACTCGACGGGCGCGACTTCGTGATCCCCGACGATGTCAAGAACCTCGCCCTGCCGACGCTGCGGCACCGCGTGCTGCTATCACCTGCCGCCGACATTGAAGGCCGCACGACGGAGGAAACGCTGCAGGGCATCATCGAACAGACGGCGGCGCCCCGGTGATTTCCCCGACACTCCGCGCGATATTCCTGATGCTGCTCGGGCTGCCGATACTGGTGGCCATTGCACTGATGGCGCCGGAACTCTGGATCGTGTCGGCGGGATGGATTGCAGGCGTCTGCGCACTGATCGCAGTGGATACATTGCTCGCCGCGTCAGTACGCCACTTTTTGGCGACGGTTTCGGCGCCGCCGCTGCTCTATGTTGGCAGCGCGGACGATCTGCAGATTGAACTCACCTTCTCCGAGGGCGCTCTGCCCGCACGCATCGAAGTCCAGTTGGAGACCAATGCATTGCTTGGCGCCCCGGCGCCTCAGGGGCTGCGCGGCTGGGACGGGCGGACCCGTCCATACACGTTCAGTGTGACGCCTTCGCGGCGCGGCATTGCGAGGATCGTGCAGCTGTGGAGCCGCTGGCAGGGGCCGCTGGGCCTGATCCAAAAGCGCCATATCCAGAGATTCGACCTCGACATTCCCGTAACGCCGAATGTGCGCTGGGTGCGCGACGAGGCGATCCGCCTGTTTTCGCGCGATGCGGAATTCGGCATCAAGACACAGATCGAGCGCGGCGATGGCAGCGAGTTCGATGCGCTGCGCGAATTCGCCTCCGGCATGGACCGGCGCGCGATCGACTGGAAACATTCCGCGCGCCACCGCCACCTGCTGGCGAAGGAGTTCAAGACCGAGCGTAACCACAATATCGTTTTCGCGTTCGACACAGGCCGCCTGATGAGCGAGCCCCTGGACGGCGTACCGAAGATCGACCGGGCGGTGACGGCGGGGCTACTGCTCGCCTATGTTTCGCTGCGCAATGGCGACCGGACGATGCTGTACGGCTTTTCTGAACGCCCGGGCCTCAATAGCGGCTTTCTGACGGGCACAAGCGCTTTCCCCAAGGCACAGGCGATGGCGGCAGAGCTGGATTACTCTGATGACGAAGCAAACTTCACGCTGGCCCTCTCCAACCTTGGTGCGCAGCTGCAGCGGCGCAGCCTGATCATCATTTTCTCCGATTTCGTCGACACGATCTCGGCAGAGCTGATGCTGGAGAACGTCAAGCGGCTGACGGATCGCCACCTCGTCCTGTTCGCCACCTTCGAGGACGCTGCGCTCGCGCAGATGGCGGATGCGGCGCCGGACACCGCGCAGGATGTAGCGCGGGCAGTGATTGCCGACACGCTGCTCGCGGAGCGGGATGTCGTGTTCCGACGGCTGCATCGCCTTGGTGTGCAGATCATCGAGTCTAAACCGGAAGCCTTCAGCGCCGAACTCGTCTCGCGCTATCTCCAGATCAAGCAGAGGGACATGCTGTGAGTGACCTCCTGAAGTCCTACCGCTTCCGTGAGGAGCGCCAGGCCGACTGGCAGCGCCTCGACCTGATCCTGACCAAGGCAGAGAATGGCGGCGTGAAGAAACTGACCGACGAGCAGATGCTCGCCCTACCCCGGCTTTACCGGCAGGCGGTCTCTTCGCTTTCGGTCGCGCGGTCGATCTCGCTGGACCAGAACGTCATCAACTATCTCGAGAGCCTCTGCACGCGCTCTTATTTCTTCGTCTATGGCGCGCGCACGACACTCGGCGAGCGGATGATGATGTTCCTGCGGCAGGACTGGCCGGCGGCTGTGAGCCAGTCTGTCCTGTCGACGTTGCTCGCGGCATTCTTCTTCTTCGGCGGATGGGCGCTGGCCTTCTTCCTCTGCCTTCAGGACATGGAATGGTACTGGACCTTCCACGGCCAGAATTTCATGGAAGGGCGCAATCCGGACGCGACCGTCGAGTACCTGCGAAGTACGATCTACATGGACGAGGGCGATATCGGCGATGGTCAGCTCACGGCGTTTTCCAGTTTCCTGTTCAACAACAATGCTCAGATCGCGCTGTTTGCATTTGCGCTCGGCTTTGCGTTCGGCATCCCGACGGCCTGGCTGCTCGTCTACAACGGCGTGATGATCGGCTCGATGTATGCCGTGTTCTGGGACAAGGGACTTGGCTACGAATTCACCGGCTGGCTGATGATCCACGGGGTCACAGAGCTCTACGCGATCGTTCTGTCAGGAGCGGCGGGGTTCATTATCGGCGGGGCGGTTGCGTTTCCCGGAGGACGGACCCGGCTCGCCTCGGCGCGCGCCGCAGGGCAAAAGGCCGCCACGATCGCCATGGGCTGCGTCGTGATGCTGATCATCGCGGCGATCCTTGAAGGCTTCGGCCGGCAGCTGATCAACTCGGATACGGTCCGCTACGCCATTGCCGGTAGCACGCTCGTCTTCTGGCTGGTCTATTTCTACATGCCGCGGAGGCCGCGCGAGGCATGACCAAACCGCCGCCCGTCCGACCGGTCGATACGACGCGCCGCCCCGGCCTGAGCATGGAGGCCGCCGTGCAGCGGCGCGCCCGGCTGGCAGAAGAGATGCGCGTTTCGAAGATGGCGCGCCGGCTTGTGACCCCCGAGGGCGCGGCAATACAGCTGCGGCTGGCGAGCGCCTCGGAGCGCGCGGGTGCATTCCTGATCGACATCGCGATACAGTGGGCCATCGTCATCGTGACCCTTGTAGGCCTCGGCTATATCACCAGCGTGCTATCCCCCGGCAATGCGAACGTCGCCTTCGCCTTCTGGTTGGTATTCTTTTTCTTTGTACGGAACTTCTACTACATCTTTTTCGAGATCGGCCAGCGTGCTGCCACACCCGGCAAGCGCGTGCTCGGCCTGCGCGTTGCTGCGCGCGATGGCGGGCGACTGACGGCCAACTCCGTGCTGGCTCGAAATTTCATCCGCGAGATCGAAATCGGCCTGCCCTTCCAGTTCGCACTGATGGGAGGCGACCAGTTTGGCGCCTGGATGGGCTTGTTCGGCCTCCTCTGGTCTGGCGTGTTCCTGCTGTTTCCGATCTTCAACAAGGACAAGATGCGTGTCGGCGACCTGATTGCCGGCACCTGGGTGATCAAGGCACCGAAGGCGAAGCTGATGCAGGACATTACGTCTGCAGCCGCTCGCCCTGAAACAAGTTCGCGCTTTGCCTTCACCCCGGCGCAGACGGACGCCTACGGCATCCACGAACTGCATGTGCTCGAAGACGTGCTTCGTCAGTCGACGCCGGAGATCAAGGCACAGGTTGCCACGCGCATCCGCACCAAGATCGGCTGGCCCCGTACCGAGGGAGAGACAGACCTTGTTTTCCTCGAGGCATACTATGCCGCGCTGCGCAGGCGCCTGGAACAGCGCATCCTGCTGGGCGACCGAAAGACAGACAAGTACGACGTGCGCTGACGGTCTCAGGCCGCGGCGGCCCGGCCCCGGTCTTCCGGATAGATCGGGATCTTCAGGACATGCTTCACGAGACGCTGGACAACACCAGCCGCCACGGGCGGCGGCGTGAAGAATACACCGAGCGCTGCCGGAACGCTGCGCGCCCGAACCGCATCGATCAGGCGCATCCATTGAAGGTCAACCTGCGACTGGGCGAGATGCTCGCGCAAGGCCGCGCGGGCATCGGACGACAGACCTGGCGCGGCGAGCAATGCGCGATCTGCAGCAACGACTTTTTCCATTGCCTTCGTCGGCACCGCCTTTGAAAGGGAACCCTCCCGGTTCAACGCAATGTATCCGCAGGGATCAATGACTTCGAGACGCGCCCCGGCCACCAGCGCGCGGGCGTAGAATTCGTAGTCCTCGGCAAGGCGCATGTCTTCACGGAATTCGAGACTGTGTTTGCGAAGAAATGCCGTGCGCATCAGAGGTTTGAGATAGCCGATCTCGCGGCGGAAGCCTGTGTGCTTCAGTGTGTTCTCGCGGACGAACTCCGCAAGTCCCATTTGCACCGTACCGACGGGATCGTCCCGCCACACGCGCACACCGTCTGCAGGCGCCTGGCCCGGCCAGATGCGGATGATGTCGTCCATCAGAAAGTCCACTTCGCGCCCGCGCACATGGGCGAGCAGGCGTTCAGTGCGTTCCGGCAGCAGGAAATCATCTGAATCGAGACCGGCCACCCATTCTGTCTCGGCGAGGCGAAGCCCGGTATTGCGTGCCTTCCCCGGCCCGCCATTCACCGCCTGGCGAAACAGCTTGATTTGCGGATGCTTCTCCGCGAGCGCGGATACAACCTGAAAACTGTTATCTGTCGAGCAGTCATCCACCACGATGATCCGCACAGGAACCGTCTGCGCGAGCGCGCTTTCGATCGTGCGCGTGATCGTGTCCGCGGCGTTGTAGCACGGGATAACAAGGGTGACTTCGGCCATGACGGACATGTCCCTGCCGGTCAGACGTGGGCGTGCGTCGCCGCACGATCCTTTTCATGCCACTTGAGCGCGGAACGGATGATGTTGTCGATGTCAGACCGTGAAGCGACCCAGCCGAGTTCGCGGGCGGCCTTATCCGGCAGGGCAATCAGCTTTGCCGGATCGCCGGCACGGCGAGGCCCGAGGCGGCGCGGAATCTTGCGATTGCTCGCGCGCTCGATGGCGGCCACGACTTCCAGTACACTGGTGCCCCGGCCTGTGCCGAGATTATAGGCAGTGGAGGCAGCGCCATTTTCAAGCGCATTGAGCGCAAGGAGGTGTGCTTCAGCAAGGTCCTCGACATGGATGTAGTCGCGGATGGCGCTGCCATCCGGCGTGTCGAAATCCGTACCAAGAACGGTGAATTCGTAACCCGCATCATAGGCGCCCTGGATGGCGAGCGGGATGACATGTGTCTCGCAGGCGTGGCGTTCGCCGGTCATCGCGTCGCGGTCGGCGCCGGCGGCGTTAAAGTAACGCAGGGGGATCGACCGGATGCCATGTGCCGCGTCGAAGTCCCTGAGGATGTGTTCGACCATCAGCTTCGACATGCCGTAGGGATTGATCGGATTCTTTGGATGGTCTTCGCGGATCGTATCCATCTGCGCCTGGCCGAAGATGGCGCAGGTGGACGAGAAGATCAGGTAGCCGGCCCCGTGGCGACGCATCGCATCCAGCAGGTTTAGCGTGGAGACGGTATTGTTGCGGTAATAGATCGTCGGTTCACGGACGGATTCTCCGACGAGCGCCGAACCGGCAAAGTGCGCCACGGCATCCGGCTTGACCTTCGCAAAGGCGGCTTCGAGATCAGCCGGGTTCTGAAGGTCGCCGACAATCAGTTCGCCCCACTGGACAAGATCGCGCCAGCCGGTTGATAGGTTGTCAAACACCGTGACTTGCCAGCCCGCCTGCGCAAAAGCGCGGCAGCAATGGCTGCCCACATACCCTGCGCCGCCGGTGACCAAAAGTTTGCCTGGCATGAATCTCTCCGGAACATATGGCGCCACAATGCGCCCTGTGCGCACGGATGCCTTCAGTTTTCAGTATGCAAAACCGGGGCCGGAAAGGGCACGCAAGTACGTCCGGGAGCCTAGCCGAACAGCGCGACGGCCGCCCAGATGATCGCGCCCCACAGGCCAGCGCTGAGGCCGACAATAGTGACAAGACGGACCCAGACAGGCCACTTGCCTTCACTGTATTCGTTCATGAGTGCTCGGTCTGCCCTGCTCGGCATCCTGACTTGTGAAGTAAATACGCGGCTTTCTACAGGTATCATGGGATCCGAACTCGATATCCACTCCAATTAAACGCCCAAGGTTTAACAGCGCGTTTATGCGGCACGCTTCGACAGAGGCGTGCACGTTAACCATATCGGCCAATTCTGGCACAAATCCGGCGGATATCCGGCAATCTGACAGTTTACGGAAGTCTAACGTTCTGCGCGAAACACAATGAACATTGAGGTCTCCGCGCTTTTTTTTCGTGCGAGTGTGCTCTACAGCGGGCGCGCGCGAGGCCGATCAGCCTGCGCGCGAGGGGTTTCCGGCCTGGACGGGCTCAGCCGAACGACGCGCGAACGGGCGCCACGCCGCGAAAGGCTTTTCGACAAGCGCAAAGAAAACCCAGCCTGCGGCCAGCCCCACCAACAGAATGATCACGAACCCTCCAGCCAACGTCAAATAGCTGATCGGCATCACTTTCGCGGCGACCAGCGTGAGGATGTGGAAGACCTGCATGTGAACGAGATACAGCGAGTAGCAGGCCATACCTATGTAGGCGACATATGGGATGCGGCAGAACTTGCCGAACAGCGTGTCTGGCTGGAAGGCGAGGCCGAACAGCATGATGATTGTGCCGAGGCTAAGCGCCCAGTAAATCAGCGTCATGCCCAGCGGATGGAACTCTGCGCGGCCGATCCAGAACATGCAGAGGAGGGCTGCGGCGCCAAGCACGGCGCCGGCGATGCTGCCGATGTGACTGAAGGCACGTTGTACCTCGTTTTCATAGCGCGCAAGCGTGATGCCGACGCCGAAGTATACGATGTAGGAAAGCAACGTATACGAATTGACCGGCAAGAGCTTGTTGATCACCAGGAACGAAACGATGAAGAAGAATGCCAGCATCAAGGCATACCGCCATGGCGCCGTCCGCGTTCCACCCAGCGACAGGAAGAAGAAGATCAGCGGCGCAGCGAGGTAAAACTGCACTTCGACTTCCAGCGACCAGCCAAGCGCGAACAGCCGCGGCACGCTGTCGAACACGGCGCCGTGCGCGTAGAACAGGCTCGCCGCGAGGCTTGCGGGAAGCGATACGCTTGACTCATTGGAGCGGTGCAGCCCTTCGGGCATCAGGCCGAAAAAGTAGTAGGCTATGAAGGTCGACAGGATGATGAAGTAGAAAGGCGGGAAAATCCGCGTGATACGGCGGACGTAGTATTTGCCGACGAAGGCAGAGTTGAATTTCTCGCGCGGCACATCCTGCATCTGCTTGGCAATGATGAAGCCGCTGATGGCGAAGAAGAGCAGCACGCCCTGGTACGGGCTGGCGAAGAAGCGCAGTACGGCATTCGCCGCCACATTGTCGAGGCCCGGATTGGGCGTCATCCAGAACGTGTCGATTCGCTCGAGAAGGTGCCCGATCATTACGATCATGATGGCGAAGAAGCGCAGCCCATCGATCTCGAGACGGTAGCTGCCGGGCGCAAGGTTTCGCTGGAAGACTTTGGAAGGTTGGAACGCGTCAAGTTTCATAAGAATTTCCAAAAACTTCTAAGCAAAGCCGGGCGAACGCACCAAACCGGATCCCCGCAAAGAGGCCGCACGCTACTGCGGCGCCAACTGCAATTCGCATTCCAGAATGCGCCCGGACTACCTGAGTTCACAGAGCCTTGCAGCCCTTCATACACGATTTGTCATCGAAAAGCTGATAAGCCCTGAATGGGACGCGATAGTGGTTAAGTCCAACGCGGATCCTGTTATGATATTGCCGCGCGGGCACAGGTTTTGCAGTCCGCTACAGTTCGTTAACGGAGCGCTACACCTTGGGATCCTCACAACTGGGCCGCCTTCCCGCTCCGCGGGTTGTGATTGCCAATGTGTACCAGAACGAAAGCCGCGCAACCGTCTGGGAACAGGCCGTTTTCGTGGTCTGGTTCTTCATGCTCTATATTCCGCTGCCGGAGTTCTCGCTCTTCCGCTACGCCTGCACCGCCTGCGCGATCGGCCTTTTTGCGATGCACTACCGGGACGCGATTCCGATCCTGCAGAAAAGCTGGCCGCTGCTGCCCTACCCGATCCTCGGCTTCTTCTCGATCTTCTGGTCCGACTATCCTGGCGATGCACTGAGGACGGCGATGCTGCAGCTGCTCGTGCCGCTCATCATGGTGACAATTGCCATCCGCCTGCGGCCCACGGAGTTCCTCCGGGTTCTGACCATCGCCGCGGCAATAGCGTGCCTTTACTGCATACCGTACTTCTCAACGCTGCAGTATGGCGGGCCGCTGCCGCAAAAGAACCTTCTGGCTTATCAATTCATGTTCGCCGCGCTCGTCTCACTGGCAACGGCACTGAACCAGAAGGAAAAGCCGATCTACAGGCTTCTCGGCATCGCCGTGTATCCGATCGCTTTCTATATCCAGTACAAAGCGGACTCAGCCACCTCGCTTGTCTTCGTCACCGCAGGCACGTTCGTGTTGCTGACAGTCAAGCTGTTCTGGCTTAGCGCCTCGAAGGTAACGCACCTGCGCTCGACGCTGCTTGCAAGCATTGTTGTCGCGGCGCTGGCGGGTTGCCTTGCTATCCTGATGGCACCACAAAATTCGCTGGTAGCGGACTTTCTCCGCCTGGTCGGCAAGGACCCCACGCTGACCGGGCGCACCGGGATTTGGGAAGCGGCCGAGTATGTCTCCAAGCAAAATCCGTGGTTTGGAATTGGCTTTGACAGTTTCTGGCAGCCAAACGTCGGCCTCGCCCAAACGCTCAATGAAGTGAACCACGTTGCGCCCGGCGCCAAGATCTCGTTCCACAGCGCATTCTGGGAGGTGCGGGTACACCTCGGCTACGTCGGTCTCGCCTGCTTCGTCCTGACAATCATCTGGGCAGGCATGCGCACGATCCGCCTGTGGCTGAAGGACGGCTCTATCGCCAACTCGGCTTTCCTGCTGTTCTTCTTCATCGTCACTGTGACTTGTTTCACCGAATCCTACCCTGCGGCTGCCTTCAGCACGATCGTTGCCGTATTCTATATCGGCGCGTTTGCGGCATTCGATGTTGGCGCCCGCAAGCTAGTTGGCCAGACCCGTGTGGAAGTGGTTGAAAAATAGTCCCGCCGCGCGCGCCGGAGACTGCGCATCACGCTAAAGGAGATGAACGTGGCAATCAGGTTTTCCCGGAAGTTGTTCCCGGTTGCCGCCGCGTCCGGTTTGATCTTTTTGGCGACCTGTGGTTCGTCCACGGAGATATCAAGCCGCCCTGCGCCGCTAGCCGATCAGGCGCCGCCCGCCACATGCGAAGAGCTCTGGCGCATATGGAAACCTGTGCCCAAAACGCCGGTCACAACCCACAGCCGTGACGCTGCGCGCCACTTCACCCGGCGCATGAAACAATTCGCGAAGGCACCGCTCGAGCCTGGGCAGATCGTCATGCTGGGGGACAGCCTTACGGAACTTCATGATTGGAGCACCATTGGAGCTGTTGGCCCCAAGTTGCTGAACCGCGGCATCAGCGGTGACACGTCGGACGGCATCCTTGTACGTACTGGAGAAGTTGCCGCCAGCCGCCCAAAGGCCGTGTTCATCCTGATTGGAACAAACGATCTCTGGACGGACAATGCACCCCTGCAGACTGCCTGCAACATCCGGGCAGCGAGCGAAGCGCTTCACGCCCAAAGCCCGGAAACCGAAATAATCGTCCAGACAGTATTCCCGCAAAACTGGGCGCCCGAGGCCAACAGCCGCGTTCGCGCTATCAACGCCTTCCTCACGCAGGAAAGCACCAAGGCGGGCTTTACGCTGTTAGACACTTACTCTGCATTGATCGACAGCTCTGGCCGCCTGAATCCGGCTTATACAGATGACGGACTGCACCTGAATGACGCGGGCTATGCAGTCTGGACGGATCTGATCGGCAGGACGCTGGAGCAGAAGAGCCCCGCGCCCTAAGACCGCCAGGCGCTTATTCAGCTAGCGAATTTTTTTGGAGACAGACACGCATGGATGATGTCTGCAAGGAAGCCGCGTGGTTGGATAAAGGTTTCGTCCGGGAGGCGGGATAGGGCAGCTGCCCCTTCCGCTATTGGGGTTCGGTCCTCGATCAGTTGCCCCACTCGTTCGCAGAGGGTGCGCTTAAGGGGCTCATCTACAAAAAGGCCACACCCATGCCGCTCAAGCCAGGCGGCCGTCTCGGTTCCCGTTGGCGCGATTGAGGGGGTACCGTAATAGCCGCCCTCATAGATGCGGTTCGGCAGCAGCCAGACCGAATTGTAACCCGCTTCCATGAAATCACCGGCCCAGACGACATCGAGCCCCGCGTAGATTCCCGCAAGGTCTTCCGGCGAGCGGTAGCGCCCGTGATAAGTCATATTGGCGCGCGCATCGATCAACGGCTCAAAGACCGGTATCTCGGTTCGCGCGGGCTGGCCATGAAGATGGATTTCCAGATTGTCCGGAAATTGATCCGCAAGCTGACAAAGCAAGTCGAGAGACCGCTTGCATCGCAGGTTGCCGACCCAGCCGAGACGCAGGCGCGAGCCCGGCGCCGCGGCAGGCTTCACACCCCCGCGCGCGCCATAATCCGCCCCTGGCGCCAGACGGTTCTCGACAATGAAGGCACGGAAACCACCGCCATAGTGACGCGCGAAATGGTTACGAATGAAACCGGGCGACGACACGACAAGACCAGCTGTGCGCTTCAGCAGCGCATGCTCCAGCCCGCGCATGATCTTGCCGATCACATCGCCGCGCGTGAGCAGCCGATGCACATCGAGACTTTCGTAGATGACCGGTGTCTTCAGCCCCGCATAGCGCTTGGCGAGGAAGGCGCACGCCAGCATATCGAGATTGCGCGCGTAAATCACGTCAGCCGCCGCGAGCTTTTCGCGGCTGGCTGCTGCCACACGCGCACCAGCGAACACCTGCTTGATCCGTTGCGCGAAAGCACCGTCGCGTGTTTCGCCCAGGTCCACATTGTCCCAGGCAAGCACGCCGGGATCGCGCCGACGCATCATGAAACCGGTCACTTCCAGGCCGTCGTCGAGGAAACCCTGGACGCGGCGGCGCACGGCCGCATCTGCGGCGTCGTGTCCGAAGAACGCGATGCGGGTCATTGCGCTTGCCTGATCCTCGCAGAAAAAATCGCGGCGCGGCTCCTGTCCGGAAGCACGCGCCGCGACACCCCTTTGCCCCGCTTACTTCGCAGACATGCGGTCCGCCGGATCAACCCGGCCCGTGGCCTTGGATGGCGGAACCTGGACAGCCACCGAACCCTTGGGCGCTTTCGCGTTGGACTTCGGCTTGGTGAGCCCCATCCAGCTGAACAGCGTCGGGCGAGCCTCCATCTGGTAGTATTTCTGATAGGCCTTGTAGGTGGCGCCCGGGTCACGGTGATGGCGGCTGCGGTTCAGGTCGACCATGTTGAGCGTCACGCCGAGCACGTCAGCCTTGAAGTTGCGCAGCAGCGTCAGCGACTGCCGGGCCGCCGACCGGGCCGAATGGCGCCAGCGCACGACGAGGATTGTCTTGTCGGCCTTGCCGGCAACCACGCGGGCCTCTGCCATCAGGAGCAGCGGACCGGTATCAATGAAGATCAGGTCATACATCGAACGCAGGCGCTCAAGCAGGTCGTCGAACGCGCGCGTACCGAACACGTCATGCGGCGTATGCCCATTCTGCGAAAGCGGCAGAATGTCGAGCATCGTCTTGCGATCCTTGACGATCGCATCCGAAAGCTGGCCGGCGCCGAACAGGTGTTCGACGAAACCGATCTCCGGTTTGAGGCCGGCTGCTTCGGTCAGCTGGCGGCGACGGAAGTCGCCGTCGATGACGAGCGTGCGCGAACCGGACATCGCCGACATGCGGCCCAGCGCAAGCGTAAGACTGGTCTTGCCTTCGTCAGGCAGGGACGAGGTGATCGCCACAGTCTTGGTCTCGCTGTCGAGATCCGAGAAGGCGATTGCCGCGCGCAGGTAGCGGATGCTCTCTGCGAAGGCCGAGAGAGGATTCTCGACGAGATAATCCGCCGGATTGGTCTGCGAAAGGCCAAGGAAGTTCGCCGTGCGGATCAGCGGCACCGAGCCGATAGGCGTTGCGCCGAGCTTGCGTTCGACATCCTGGGTCGAGCTGACCTTCATGTCGAACATCTCGGTGAGCAGCGCGAGGCCGACGCCGATGATGGAGCCAAGGACGAAGCCGATGAGCAGGTTCAGGATCGTCTTCGGCGAGCTGGGCGAACCCGGCACCGAAGCTTTCGAGAGGATGTTTGCATCGGCAGCGATGAGGGCATCCTGCTCACGCGTCTGTTTGGAGCGCGAGAGGAACTCTTCCAGAAGCTGGCGGCTGGTATCAGCATCGCGCTCGAGTTCGCGCAGACGGACAAGCGCCTGGTTATTGCCCTGTAGCTGACCCGTAGACCGGGCGATCTCGCCCTGGATCGAGTTGATCTGGGATTGGGCAACGCGAAGTTCGTTGTCGATATTGTTCGCGATGCGCTTCACTTCGGCGTCGATCTGCGCGTCGATATCGGCGGCTTCGTTCCGGGCACTGATAAGTTCGGGGTGCTGAGGACCAAGCTTGGTTTCCAGCTCAGCCACGCGGCGATTGATGACGGCACGCTGGGCTTTCAGGTCGGAGATGACCTGCGATCCGAGCACTTCCGTAATGCCGTCGGCACCTGCCCCGCTCGCCATCTGGCGGCGAAGGCTCTCGGCACGGGCGCGGGCCCGGTCGAGTTCGATCTGCAGGGCGCCGCGCTGCGACGTCATGAAGGCAATCTGCTGTTCGGTCAGGGTCGCGCCCTGCGCAGCCAGCAGGCCGGATTCGGCGCGGTAGCTCTCAACGCGGCGCTCTTTCTCCTCGACCTCTTCACGCAGGCCCGACACGCGCTCGGACAGCCACTCGGTTGCCTTGCGGGTCGCTTCGTATTTTTCTTCAAGTTGCTGGACGCGGTATTGTTCAGCGATTTCGTCTGCAAGGCGCGCGGCCGTTTCCGGCGACTCGCTCGTCACGTCGACGGTGATCAGGTAAGTGGTACCGATGCGCGCGACATTGACCTTGCCCTGGAGGATCTCGACCGCAACTTCCTTCTGAACGGCCAGCTTCTGTTCTTCGGGCAGCGCGTCGAACGGATCGGCAGCCTCTTCACCACCGGTCACCGAGCGCACAAGGCCGCTGATCGGCGAGAGCAGGCCCTTCTTTTCCGGACGGAGCCACGGGTTGAACTCAGGGTCTTCAACAAGCTTCTGCTTTTCAACCACGCGGGTCAGCAGCGACTTGGAACCCAGCACCAGAACTTCGGTGTCGATCACGGACGTGGTGCCGCCAAGGCCGGAGAAAATCGCGCCGAGGTCAATGACGTTGCGTTCCTGCGTATCAAGCTGAACGACGGTCTGGGCCGTATAGACCGGAGTCTGGGTGAAGGTGATGTAGGCTATGATGCTGAACGTCGTCAGGAATCCGGCGAGGATAAGCCAGAAACGGCGATACACCATTCCGACAATGGCCTTCAGGTCGAGCGGCGGGCTCGCCATCTGGTCATCCGCAGCAGAGCTGAGGGTGGAAGGCAGTTCGATGGAAAACGACTTGGACAAAACACAGCCTCAAAGGTGAAAGTCGGAGGCCGGCGCTTTTGCCGGCCTCCGTGTACGGAGAGAATTACGGGAACAATCGCAAGCCGATACCGGCCGAGGTGATACCGTAGGACGGGTCGCCGAACACAGCCACACCCGACACGTCGCGGTCCCGGTTGCGGACGAAGGCTTCCCAATGGACGCGCTTGTTCATCTTGTACGTCGCAATGGCACCGAACTCGAGCGTTTCGTCTTCGCGGTCGGTTTCCTGGTAGTCATAGTTGAAGGCGTTGCCGTATGCCGACAGGATGATGTTGCGGCGAAGCTCGTGGTCCACACGTGCGCCATACGCGGTCTCGACGGCGCTCGGCGAGTCGAACGCGCCGGTGTCGACGACGCGGCGGCCGGCGTTCAGGCTGACGGTCGTCAGGCGCGTCGGGAACCACTGCATCCGGCCATCGACAGACAGGCCACTGACGTCAGCGAAGAAGTTGTCGTCTTTCTTCTCGTCGAGGTAACCGACAGCGATATCGCCGCGAACGAGAGCGCTGAGTTCGAAGTCCACACCGCCGGCAACCGTGTAGCCTTTGGAGTCGCGCGAGCGCGGCGCGCCGGCGATGACCTGCAGGTTGTCGTAATTGCTGTCAGTGTAGCTACCCTGCGCGAACACGGCGAGATCCGGCGTGAGGGCGTAGGACAGGCGCGAGCGGGCCAGCGTGACCGAGCGGTCGCGGAAGTCCTGGTCAATGTTGAAGCCGCCGGTGATCGTGCGGCCATCTTCAAAGTTCTCGTCGGTGACGCCGACACTGTTCTCGAAGCGAACGCGGTCGTTGCGGTAGTTGGCTTCCGCCACGGCGCCGGTACGGGTGTATTTGATCGGGCCATCGGCGCCGAAATCGTTGGCGAAGTCGGTACGCGGCTCGGCAGAGTCGACGCCGAACACATAGCCGCCCAGCGACAGTGCGCGGGTGACATCGAGCCGGCCGCCGAGGCGGGCCGTCAGGTCGGTCGTCGATTCATCGCCGAGATCGAGGTATTCATTGCGGTGGGCGCTGACTTCGCCGCCGAGCGCATGGACGCTCCAGTTGGTGTCAGCGGCGACACGGGCGCCGACGCGGGCGATCACATCCGACTCCTTGACGGTGGAGCTGGCGTACACGTTGTCCGTGGCTGTGACGCTGAGGTCAGCCTGCGGACGCACAAGGAAAGCGCCGAGGCGGACCGGCTCGGGATCGAACTCGGGCTGCGCCCGGTCCATCACGGCCTCGTACTTGTCACGGCTATAGAAATTGTCCGCCTGCCCGAAGGCAACCGGTGCGATGAGGGCGCAGGCGGCGACGCTCATCAGGCTCATGCGTTTCAGTTTGGTCATCTCACCATTCCCCAGTTTCTCTGCGCGGCCGACATGGCCTGGGTGCTCTTCGCCACCCGTGCAAGTTCAATACCAGCCCAATAAGCCCGATTAATCAGGTTTTTGGCGCTACATCCCTTTACCGGGAAAAGGTTTGAAACTGAATATCGGACCCCGGAATAACCATTAACAAAAGCCGCCGTCCGTTACTTTACTTAACCTTGTTGGTAATAGTTCGAAACGCATTGTCCTTTTAGTGACTCAAGCTTAATGGGCGAACCGGGGGCCTGTTTACCGTGCCGACACTTTCTCTCGCACCAGCATCCGTCGCGGACTACCGGCGCCTGGCCGAAGCCCGCCTGCCCCGTTTCCTTTTTGATTACCTTGATGGCGGCGCGTATGCGGAAGTGACGCTTGCCCGCAACGTGCGCGACTTCGAAGTCCTCGAACTGCATCAGCGCATTCTGAAGGATGTCTCGGCACGATCGACCCGGACTTCCCTTTTTGGGTCAGAGTTAACATTGCCCCTCGCCCTCTCGCCGGTCGGCCTGTCCGGCTTGATGGCCCGCCGGGGCGAAGCCGCCGCCCGCCGCGTCGCCGGTGCGTTCGGGGTGCCCTACTGCCTGTCCACATTATCCGTGTGTTCTGTAGAGGAAACTGCAGCCGCAGGCTCCGGCCCACTCTGGTTCCAGCTCTACATGATCCGCGACCGGGGGGCATGCGCCGACCTGATCGCGCGCGCCAAGGCGGCCGGTGCGGCTGTCCTTGTCCTGACGGTCGACCTGCCGGTCGTCGGCACGCGCTACAGGGACGTGCGCAACACCATGAGTGGCGGTGGAGGGACCTGGGCGCGCCTGCGCCGCGGGCTTATTTCCTACGCCCTCCACCCCGGTTGGGCCGTCGATGTCGGCCTGCGCGGCAAGCCGCACGTCCTTGGAAACATTGCGCCTTACGTGAAAAACGCCTCGACGCCGGCGGACTTTTCCGCCTGGGCGAATGCGTCCATTGATCCCTCCATCAGCTGGGCGGACCTCGACTGGATCCGCAGTCAATGGTCAGGCCCGCTTTTCATCAAGGGCATCCTCAGCCCGGATGATGCCGAGGATGCCGTCAAGGGCGGTGCAGACGGCATAGTCGTCTCCAACCACGGCGGCCGGCAGCTCGATGGCGTTGCCTCGTCCATTTCCATGCTGCCCCGTATCGCCGACAAGGTCGCCGGACGGACGAAGCTGCTGGTCGATGGGGGCGTGCGTTCCGGCCAGGACATTCTGAAAGCGATGGCACTCGGCGCAGATGCCGCGATGATCGGCCGGCCGTGGGTCTATGCCCTGGCGGGCGCCGGCGAGGCCGGTTTGCTTAACCAGCTCAAGGCCCTGCACGGCGAATTCTCGGTCTCTATGGCCCTCACCGGCAAGGTTACCGTCGACGAGATCGGCCCGGACGTGCTGTTTGGACTGCCACTTGCATGAGCGTCCTGCCAATAAGTCATAGCGGGGCGCTCCAGTCCCCCCACCCAGCAATGGACCTTCATGTCGGATCTCCAGCCCACCGCGCCGGTTGACGCTGCCCCGGTCTCCGGACCATTGGCGCAGCGCGTCGCCAGGGGCGCGATCTGGACGATGGCGGCCACCACCGCTCGCATTGCCTCGGCCATCCTGATCCTGCCGGTCCTCACTCGTCTGCTCTCGCCGGAAGATTTCGGCCTTATCCAGCTGGCCATGCCGCTGATCTTCTTCATGATGGTCTTCAGCGATTTCGGCCTCCAGCCCGCCCTGATCGTCGCCGAAAAGCCGACGGACAAACTCTGGTCCACCGCTTTCTGGACCGGCATGGGCGCCGCAACGATCCTCACGTCCCTCCTGGTCATCGCTGCGCCCTTCATTGCAGACTTCTACAATGAACCGCGCGCCGAACTGATCCTGCAGGTACTTGCCATCACGATGTTTGCCAGCGGCACCATGATTGTGCCCGGTGCCTGGTTCCTCCGGACCATGAACTTCCGTGTACTGGCGATCGTGGAGTTCACCACTGTCACCTCTGGAATCTTCGCCGCCCTGACCTGCGCGGTCGCGGGCTTCGGCGTCTGGTCGCTCGTGATCCAGCAGCTCGTCATGTACAGCCTCAAGGCCACCGCCTTGTGCATCGCTTCCAAGGCGCCGCTGAAGTTCGAGTTCTCCTGGGCCGAGTTGAAGTCGATGATGAACTTCGGCGTCAGCATGACCAACACCCGGTTCATGCTGTTCCTATCCCGCAACGTCGACATGATCATCATCGGCCGCTTCCTCGGCGCCACCGCGCTCGGCTTTTACTCCATCGCCTGGCGCGTGATGATGATGCCGATCGAGATTTTCGCGAACGGCCTCTTCCAGGTCATGCTGCCCACCATCGGGCAGATCAAGGACGAACCCGATCGCCTGAAAGCGGCGCTCTTCAAGACCTACCGGATGATCTCGCTGTTCACCTTCCCGGCCATGGCGGGGATTGCCGCGCTGTCCGGACCGCTGACGCGGTTTGTGTTCGGCGAAGAGTTCGCCCCGACCGCCTTCCCGATGGCGGCGCTGGCGATCCACGGCGCTATTCAGAGCCTGCTCTTCATGCAAGGCTCCGTCTTCCTTGCGCTCAACCGCGTCGACATCATGTTCCGCTGGTCCGTGATCACGGTTGTCGTGCTCGTCGTGTTCCTGCTGGTCGGCGTGCAGTGGGGCCTTGAAGGCGCCTCGCTCGGCTATCTTGCTGCCACGCTGATCTGTGCACCACTGAACTTCCGCGCCCTGCTCAGCCTCATAGGCGCCCGCCTTGCCGACGCCTGGGCCGCCCTGCGCGTACATACGACAATCACCGTGTTCATGGCGCTGGCGGTCTATGGGCTCACGCTTGCGCTGCCTGCAAACTGGCCGCCTCTCTTCGTGCTCATGGCGGGCATTCCCGCCGGCGTGATCCTGTATGTCGGCGGCCTGGCTGTGCTAGACCGCAAGGCGATCACCGAAGTAATCGGAATCGTGCGCAGCATCCTCGCGCGCAAGTCGGCCGGCTGACCACGCCGCCTTTCTCCGTCTACGGAACCTGCAGGACGTACTGCGGCTCAGGTGAGCGCCAGCAGGCGCCGTGCCGTTTCTTCAATCCGCGACCAGTTGCCAGCGGCAATGTCGGCCTGGCTGGCGATCCAGGAGCCGCCGATGGCGAACACGTTGGGCAGCGCCAGATAGGTTGTCACTTCCGCTTCGCTGATGCCGCCGGTCGGCATGAAATTCAGATGCGGCAGTGGCCCTGCCAGCGCCTTCAGCGCCGGTGCGCCGCCCGCGATTGAGGCCGGAAAGAGTTTCAGCCGCGCAAAGCCTTCCTCATGCCGCGTCATGGCCTCGCTGGCCGTCGCGGTGCCAGGGATCATCAGGTGTTCGCGGCCGCGCAGTGCGTCCCGCAGGCCCGGCGACATGCCGGGCGACACAAGAAACTCCGCCCCTGCCGCCAGCGCATCATCCACGTCCTTGGCAGACAGAACCGTACCCGCGCCAACCAGCAGGTCCGGCGCCTCGGCCCGCATCGCGGCAATTGCCTCAAGCCCGGCGGGCGTGCGCAGGGTCACTTCGGCAATCGTGATCCCGGCGTTCACCAACGCCCGCGCGAGCGGGGCAGCCTGCCTGGCGGAGTCCACCACGATCACCGGAACCACCGGCGCCTTGCGTGCCGCGGCATCAAGCTTCAGGAGATCAACGGTCATGGGCAGGCCTGCTCGCCGGTAAACGTGAACTTTGTCCCGGCGCGCCGGGTGTCAACGTTGTAGTGGCTTGCCTCGCTTCGAAAGACAAGCGCTTCCGGCCCTGAATTGTCCCCGGTGTCAGGCCGCTTTCGGAGCCTCTGTTTCCCGTCCCGCAGACCTGTCCAGCACTCCAGGCCGGTCCCAATCCCCTTCAGGCCGGATGATCTGCATCGGATCAGACCGGATCGTCAGCGCGAAAGGATGCGGCGCGATGGGAATCTCCATCTCGCAATAGTCGAAGTCCGAGAAGTCGAACGGCGAGCGCCCTTCCACAAGGCGGCAGCGGAACACGCGGTCCCAGACTGGCCAGAGGCGGGATTGGATCTGCGCCAGCGCCACCCTATAGCCCTTGCGCGAGATCACTTCGCACACCTCAGCCATCAGCACGCGCAAAGCGGGCGTGCCGCGATAAAGCGGAATGATGGTCGAGCGTTCGATCTTGGCAAAACCGTTGAACCAACGCACCCGGCAAGTGCCCGCAGGCCGCGCGCCTTCCCGCACGAGGAAATGCGTGCACGAGAAGTCGTTGCCGTCATACTCCTCCTCATACGGACAATCCTGCTCGGCGAGGTAGACTGCCGCACGAAGGGCCATTGCCTGCTGGTACTCTTCCAGCGTTCGCACGGGCCCGGCCGAGAACCGCTCCAGCATCGCTGGCTCCAGTGGCCGCGTCAGCGAGAGTTCGCCAAAGTCCGGGCGCGGTCTCATGCGGCCTGCTCCTGCGGCGCCGCGATGGCTTCCTGACCCCAAAGATCCGGGAGCCCGCCCTCGAGCGGCGAGAAACCGAGCGACGCCATCGAGCGCTTGCCGTCCTCCGTCGCGCCGCGCGCAAACACCGGCACCGGCCCGAAGAACTCAACCCGTGTCACACCGGCGGACATCATCACCCGGCGCCGCGACTCCTTCGTTTCTCCAGCATAAACGCCGATATAGACCCCCGCGCACGGCTCGCCTTCGCAGGCAAGATGCGACAGCGCCGGCCAGGCAGGCACGAAGCTACCTTCGCGAACCGCGGCGACACCGGCTTCGCTGAGCGCCACCGTAATGAAAACGCCGTCCACCGGATCGCCGGTCACCCAGCCGGCCATTCCGGTCATGCTGTCGATCCAGTGGATCGACGCGGGTGTCGCCATCGCCTGCCCGGTCAGGCGCTCGGCCAGCGCAAGACCGGCTTCGAGATCCGCGAAATTTGCGCGCCGGAATCCGAACTCGCCGGCCCGCCGGGCGAGGCCTGCATAATCAATCCGCACTTGAGTCATGGACAGCCTCCGCAAACACACCTCAGGCGTGCATTTCGCGGAAACACTCTCACACGTTTAGCTATATCGCAAGACCAAACTCGCGGAGAAGTTGTGTATGGCTCAGGCCAGCAAGCCCTGCAGTTCTGCGGCTGTCTCGCGCGCCTGTTCGGGCGATCCGAACAGCTGGCGGTTCACGCCGATGCGCTTGAACCAGTAGTGCAGCCCGACGAGATCGGTGAAGCCCATGCCGCCATGCACTTCCGTGGCCGTGCGGGCGATGAAGGTGCCGGCCTCGGCGAGGTAAGACTTTGCAAGGTTCGCCATCATCGGTCCTTCGGCGTCGCCGATGTCCAGAGCGTGGGCGGCGTGCCAGATCAGCGCACGGCCGGGCTCGAGCCTGGCGGCCATTTCGGCGCACATGTGTTTCACCGCCTGGAACGAGCCGATCACCCGGCCGAACTGCTGGCGGTCGGCAGCATAGACAACCGCCTTGTCGATCATCGCCTGCGCCGCGCCGAGTGTGTCCGCCGCGACCAGCAGCCGGGCAAGCGCAATGAACGTATCATCCACCTTGCCGGTGGCTTCAGGCTTGACACCCCCGAGGGTCACCTTATGGAACGTCCGCGTCCGGTCGATCGTCTGCATCGTGACGCACTTGGCTTCGCGCGTGTTGACGACATGCAGCCCGCCCTTGCTATCCGCGGCCAGCAGGTGTGTGGCGCCATCCGCATCGAGCGCCAGCAAGGAGTTTCCAGACAGCGTACCCGCC
This sequence comes from uncultured Hyphomonas sp., assembly GCA_964643405.1. Taxonomy (GTDB): domain Bacteria; phylum Pseudomonadota; class Alphaproteobacteria; order Caulobacterales; family Hyphomonadaceae; genus Hyphomonas. The sequence goes on from CAZXQD010000009.1 coordinate 31,748, forward strand.
TTCAGCTCAAGACCGGCGCCATCCCGGCGCGAGAAGAGTTCTGTCAGAGCAAGGCCGAACTTTGCCTGCCCCGCTGCAATCTGCGCCTGCACCGAGGGGCTATGCGGCAGCATGCTGACGGCCACCGCACTCGAAAGGAAGCGCGACGGCGCGATGTGGTATCCCAACTGTTCCTGCACCAGGCAGGCATCGAGGATGCCGAGGCCAAGTCCGCCGGCGCTTTCAGGCACGAGCAAGGAGGCCAGTCCGAAATCTGCCAGCGCTACCTCCAGTGCCCCGGTCGCCGCCGCATCGCCCACGGCAATCTTGCGAACCTGGTCCAGCGAAGCGGCGTTCGCGAGGACGCCCTTGAGGCTGTCCTGCAGCAGGCGCTGGTCTTCGGAGAGTGCAAATTCCATGACGCTTATGCCTTTGCCAGTTTCGGCTCGCGCGGCATGTCGAGCCCGCGTTCCGCGATGATGTTCTTCTGGATCTGGGCGGTGCCCCCGCCAATGATCAGGCCGAGATCGTACATGTAGCGCCACTGCCAGCTGCCGTCGGCGCGCAGGTGCTCGCCCTCCTCATAGAGGATGCCGAACTCGCCGAGCGCGTCGATCGCGAGTCGGGCAATCTCGTGGTTGAGGTCGCAGCCATTGAGCTTCACGATCAGGCCGGCAAGGCCCGCCGGTTCGCCCTTCAGCCGGCTGGTGGTGATGCGCAGGCCGTTCGCCTGCATGGCATAGACTTCCGACTGCAGCTTCATCAGCCGGTCGCGCAGGACCGGGTTGTCGATCAGGCGCTGGCCGTTCACGGTTTCGGAATTCATCAGCGTGACGAGTTCGAGGAAGCGCGCTTTGGTCGCGTTCGGATCGCCCAGCATGCCACGCTCGTGCGTCAGCGTCGCATTCGCCACCTGCCAGCCCTTGTTCGGCGCGAAGATCACGCCACTCTTCGGTACACGAACATTCGTGAAGAAGACTTCGTTGAAGTTCGCTGTGCCGGTCATGTCGACCAGCGGGCGCACTTCGATCCCGGGGGTCGTCATCGGGAAAGTGATATAGGTAATGCCTTCATGCTTCTTCGCGGCGGGGTCCGTGCGCACGAGGCAGAAGATCATGTCCGCCTGTTTGGCGGTCGAGGTCCAGATCTTGGAGCCGTTGATGATGTAGTGGTCGCCGTCCTCCACAGCAGAGGTGCGCAGCGCTGCGAGGTCCGATCCTGCGCCGGGCTCGGAATAGCCCTGGCACCAGATCATCTCGCCCTGGATGGTCGGGCGGATATAGGCCTGCTTCTGCTCCTCGGTGCCTAGCTCCAGCAGTGTCGGCACCAGCATCGAGATGCCCTGCCCGGCCATCGGTCCGGGTACTCGGGTGCGTGCGAATTCCTCTGCGATGATCCGCGCCTTCAGGATGTCAGGCTCGGCCCCGTAGCCGCCGTATTTCTTGGGGATCGTGCGGGCGGTGAGGCCATGCTCGATCAGGAATTTCTGCCAGGCAATCCGCTTCGGGTTCTTGTAACCCTTGTCGTCGGCCGTGGGGGCGAGGTGGCGGTTTTTCGCGAGCGTGTCGGAGACTTCGGCGCGAAAGGCTTCGTATTCTGGGGCGAGGTCGAGTTTCATGGAGTGAACCTCTCGCCCTTGCCGCAACGTCCGGCAAGAGGGGCGCTTGCGCGACGTTGCGGAAAGCCTCTTAGCTCTCGGCCATAACTCAAAGGGAGACCCCAGCCATGCCCGTCGAATACGTCAAGAAAGGCAATGTTGCCGTCATCACCATGAACCGTCCCGAGGCGCGCAACGCCATCAACGGCGAAATGGCCGCCACGATGGAAGCCGCCATCGACCAGATGGAAAACGACCCCGAAGTCTGGGTCGGCATTCTCACCGCCGTCGGCAAGGCTTTCTGTGCCGGTGCTGACCTCAAGGAAATCTCAGCCGGCAATGGCGGGGCCCTCTCCACCAAGAAAGGCGGCTTTGCCGGAATCGCGAAGCGCGAGCGCACCAAGCCGCTGATCGCGGCGATCACCGGTTCGGCGCTGGCGGGTGGTACCGAGATCGCCCTTTCCTGCGACATGATCATTGCGGCTGACGACACGAACTTCGGCCTGCCGGAAGTGAAGCGCTCGCTCGTCGCCGGGGCTGGCGGCCTGTTCCGCCTGCCGCGCCAGGTCGGCAAGGCGGTGGCGCTGGAAGCCATCCTGACGGGCGATCCCCTCTCCTCGCAGCGCGCCTATGAACTCGGCATGGTCAACAAGGTTGTGCCGGAAGCGCAGGTTATGGACGAGGCGATGAAGCTGGCCGCCCGCATCACGGCCAACGCCCCGCTCGCCGTGAAGGCCAGCCGCGCCGTTGCGCTGAACGCCACCGTGAAAACCGATGACGAACTCTGGAAAGACTCGGGCGTTGCTTTCGCCAGCCTCGTGAACACCGAAGACTACAAGGAAGGCCCGCGTGCCTTCATCGAGAAGCGCGCGCCGGTCTGGAAGGGCAAGTAAGCCTCCGCCTTTCAGCTTGATACGAGCCGCCGTTCCGGGAGACCGGAGCGGCGGTTTTGTTTTGGGTGTTTGAGAGTGAATTCACTCGAAAAACTCCATGTGCGTGGCTGGGGGTGTTGCAAAAGATTCGGGCGCGCGTGGTGCAAAGGCCTGATCGGGCTGGAGTTTATTTTCAGGATCAGGTGTTTCGTGCAGGCGCAAGTTCAGCGGTTGGGCTCTCGAAACGCTCTTGTTGCGTTGAAAGCCATGCACTTCTGATGTCGATCCATTCTCAAAGATTCTCACATTTTATCATCTGGTATCGTTTCATTATCGCCGGCTCCCGGCAAAACGGGTTTGGGCTTGCGGCCTATTTCGACCTGCAGGTATGGGGCTGAGGCGAGTATAGCCCGGCGCGCAAAGGTCTGGCGCAAGTTCCGCGCAGGAATTCGGGAACGCGCTGATACGCCTGCGAATTTCATCCCCGAGACAGGCGCAAGACGGTGCGCAAGCGACTGAGAGTCAGACGATGCCGCTGGAGCGCAGTTTCTCAACTTGCTCGGGGGTCAGGCTGAGGAGTTCCGTGAGGACTTCTTCCGTGTGCGAACCGAGTTCGGTGGAGCCGGCCCAGCGGATCTGGCCGGGGGTGGCAGAGAGTTTGGGGAAAACGTTCTGCTGCATCAGGCCGGGCCATTTTTCGCTGGGAACTTCGGTCAGCGAGGCGCGGGCCTTGTAATGAGGGTCGGCCAGCATGTCAGCGGCGCGGTAGACTTTGCCGACGGGCACGCCGTGCTCGATCATCGTGCGTTCGATTTCGTCGATGGTGCGGGGGGCGGTCCAGAGGCCGATTAGATCGTCGAGCGCTTTCTGGTTCTTGCCGCGGGCGACGTGGGACTTGTAAGCCGGATCATCTTTCAGGGCTGGCTGGCCGATAGCTTCGCAGAGGCGGGCGAAGACCGTGTCCTGATTGGCGGCGATGATCACCATACCGTCCGAGCCAGTGTAGATGTTCGAGGGCGCGATGTTCGGGAGGATCGAACCGGAGCGTTCGCGCGTGTAGCCTTCGAACTGGTATTCCGGGACGAGGGCTTCCATCACCGAGAGGACAGATTCGTAGATGGTCGCATCGATCATCTGGCCTTCGCCGGTTTTCTCACGGTGGTGCAGCGCCGCGAGGGCTCCAAGAGCGGCGTAGAGCCCCGCAAGGCTGTCGCCCAGCGAGATGCCGGCGCGCGACGGCACGCGGTCTGCCTCACCCATCACGTAGCGAAGGCCGCCCATCGCTTCGCCGACAGACGCATAACCCGCGCGCGTGGCATAGGGGCCGGTCTGGCCATAGCCTGAGACGCGGATCATGATGAGGCGCGGGTTGATCTTCTTGAGTTCATCAAAGCCGAGGCCCCACTTTTCCAGTGTGCCGGGGCGGAAGTTCTCCAGCAGGAAATCAGCCTGCGCAACGAGCTGGCGGACAATGTCCTGGCCTTCCTTTTCGCGCAGGTTGGCGGTGATGCAGCGCTTGCCGCGCGCGACGACGGACCACCAGAGGGGAAAGCCTTCACGGCCCCATTCACGCAGCGGGTCGCCCTGCCCCGGCGGCTCGATCTTGATGACGTCGGCACCCATGTCGGCAAAGATCTGTCCGCAGAACGGGCCGGCGATCAGCTGGCCGAGCTCGATGACTCGCAGGTCGGTCAGCGGACCGGTGCGGGGTGGCAGGTCGGGCATGCGGCGTCCTCCGGGCAAGGCGCCACCGTATCAACAGTTTATGGGGAGCGCTGCAAGAGCGCCCGGAGACGCAAAGGCGTCAGCGCGTCGAACGCAGACGTGCGTGGCGCTTGATGGGCGGGCGCTGGGAGACGGTGATCGCGCGGATCGAGTCGGCGATGTCGTCATTGGCGGCGGTGCGGCGTTTGCTTGCCGTCGAGCGGTGTTTGAAGTCGGCGATGTCCTGGACTTCGGCCTGGGTGTATTCGCCCATCTCGACACGGTTGCGGCCAAGGCGCTTGGCTTCATAGAGCGCCCGGTCGGCGGCTTCGATGACGCCGTTCACGTCCGAGTTGGCGTTCAGCATGCAAACACCGAAGCTGGCGGTGATGCAGACCTGGAACTCGCCGGTCTCGATCAAAGCGGACTGGATGCGCTTGCGCAGGCGCTCGCAGACGATGCGGGCATTCTCTGGCGTCACGTCGCTGAGAAGCACGACAAATTCCTCACCGCCCCAGCGGCCGAGCTTGTCGAAGGGGCCGCGCAGCTCGGCATGGGCGATCTGGGCGATGGACTTCAGGACGCGGTCGCCGGCGGCGTGGCCGTAGAGGTCGTTCACTTCCTTGAAGAAGTCGAGATCGAGGATGGCGATGGCAGCCGATTGCTGGGTGCGGCGCAGGCGGCGGCACTCTTCGTCGGCGGCGCGCAGAAAGAAGCGGCGGTTGAGCAGGCCGGTCAGCTCGTCCGTCCAGGCAAGGGCCTCGAGGCGGCGCTGGTAGGCGCGGGTGTGGAAGTCATGCAGCGTGGCAATGATGGCGGTCGGGATGGCAACGCAGCCCGTGACATAGAGGTTCATGCGGACATAGTCGGCCACATTCACGGGGATGCCGAGATTGTAGACGATGATCGATACGATGAACGAGATCGTCAGCGCCGAAATGCACACCAGCGCGAAGTAATTCGCCGACGACATCATTTCCCGGTAGCTGGCGCTCATGCTGCGATCCTCTTCCGGGGATCGTTAGCGCAGGAGTCTTGAAGTCGCCCTCACCCGGCCGGCAGATTTTGCCGCCGGGTCGCGAGGAACAGTTAACCCTAACCGGCCGGGCAGCGCGTCAATTGAGCACCCAGACGCCGTCGACCGGGCGCAGACGGGCCGGTCCGATCCAGTCCGCATGGGCGATGTGCACGGAGTGGATGATGGCTTCGACCTCGCGGCGCCAGTGATCAAGGAAGGCCTGAAGGCGGGGGAAAGTCGGGGCGGTGTCGACCGTCTGCCAGACGAAGCTTTGCAAGAGTTTCCTGTGGTCGGGCATGAAGTAAAGAATTTCGGTCGTCAGCAGCCCGCCACCCTGAAGGCGAGCCTGGAAATCACCGTCAACACGCATGTATCGCTCCTTTCACGCTAGCGCTGATCCGCCGAGCGTGACGCGATGGTTATGAAACATTTGTGAATAAGCAATAGATTCAATGTGTTAGCAGCGTTCCGGTTGACTGCTGCCAAGGGCAAAGCGTGCGCGCAAAATGCGCAGCGAAGAGTTGACGAAGCTGGGTGGACTGACTATCTGAACGCCATCGTTAGCAGTCCACTCGGGTGAGTGCTAAACGTGGGCGCTCTCCCTACTGCTGGCGACCAAAACCCCAACCCAATGACCCGAGGTTATATCATGATCGAAGAGGCAGTCAGAATGAAACTTCGTCCCCTGCATGACCGCGTCGTTGTGCGCCGCGTCAAGGAAGAAGAAAAGTCCAAGGGCGGTATCATCATCCCCGACACCGCGAAGGAAAAGCCCCAGGAAGGCATCGTGGTGGCTGTCGGCAAAGGCGCCCGCGGCGACGACAACGAGATCGTCCCCATGGACGTGAAGCCGAAGGACCGCGTCCTGTTCGGCAAGTGGTCCGGCACTGAAGTCACGATCGACGGCGAAGAGCTGCTGATCATGAAGGAAAGCGACATCATGGGCGTGCTCGAGAAGTAAGTTCTCGCCCCACCCTTCCCTTCTCCAACTCATTCAAAAGGTAACTCAACATGGCAGCGAAAATTGTTGTTTTCGGCGCTGACGCCCGCGAGAAAATGCTCCGCGGCGTCGACATCCTGGCTAACGCCGTGAAAGTCACGCTCGGCCCGAAAGGCCGCAACGTGGTCATCGAAAAATCCTTCGGCGCCCCGCGCACGACGAAAGACGGCGTGACCGTCGCGAAGGAAATCGAGCTGGAAGACAAGCTCGAGAACATGGGCGCTCAGATGCTGCGCGAAGTGGCATCGAAAGCCAACGACACCGCCGGCGACGGCACCACGACCGCCACGGTTCTCGCCCAGGCAATCGTGCGTGAAGGCATGAAGCGCGTGGCCGCAGGCATGAACCCGATGGACCTGAAGCGCGGCATCGACAAGGCCGTGGCAGAAGTCATCTCCGACCTCGCCCACCACGCCAAGAAAGTGAAGACCAACGAAGAGATCGCCCAGGTTGGCACGATCTCGGCCAACGGCCAGCGCGAAATCGGCGAGATGATCGCGGAAGCCATGGCGAAAGTCGGCAACGAAGGCGTCATCACCGTTGAAGAAGCCAAGTCGGCAGACACCGAACTCGATGTTGTCGAGGGCATGCAGTTCGACCGCGGCTATATCAGCCCCTACTTCATCACCAACGCCGACAAGATGATGGTCGAGCTCGATGACGCGCTCATCCTGCTGCACGAGTCGAAACTGTCGAGCCTGCAGCCGCTGCTGCCGATCCTCGAGTCGGTGGTCCAGGCCCAGAAGCCGCTGGTCATCATCGCTGAAGATGTGGACGGCGAAGCGCTTGCCACGCTCGTGGTCAACAAGCTGCGCGGCGGCCTGCGCATCGCAGCCGTAAAAGCACCGGGCTTCGGCGACCGCCGCAAGGCCATGCTGCAGGACATCGCTGTCCTGACGGGCGGCCAGGTCATCTCCGAAGACCTCGGCATCAAGCTCGAGAACGTCGGCATGGAAATGCTCGGCAAAGCCAAGCGCATCACGATCGACAAGGACAACACCACGATCGTCGACGGCGCCGGCAAGAAGAAAGAGATCGAAGCCCGCGTGTCGCAGATCCGCAAGCAGATCGAAGACACCAGCTCCGACTATGACCGTGAGAAGCTCCAGGAGCGTCTCGCGAAACTGGCCGGCGGCGTGGCCGTGATCAAGGTCGGCGGCGCAACCGAAGTCGAAGTGAAAGAGAAGAAAGACCGCGTCGATGACGCGCTCAACGCAACCCGCGCTGCCGTCGAAGAAGGCATCGTTCCGGGCGGCGGCGTGGCCCTGCTGCGCGCTTCGAAGAACATTGACGTGGTTGGTCTCAACGACGACGAGAAGGCAGGTATCGACATCGTCCGCAAGGCGCTGGAAGCTCCGATCCGCCAGATCGCCGAAAACGCCGGTGTTGAAGGTTCGGTCGTGGTCAACACGATCCTCCAGAACAAGGCCCGTTCGTACGGCTTCAACGCCCAGACCGAAGAGTATGGCGACCTCGTCCAGATGGGCGTCATCGACCCGGTGAAGGTGGTCCGTTCGGCCCTTCAGAACGCTGCCTCGGTGGCCAGCCTGCTGATCACGACGGAAGCCGGCATTGCCGACGCGCCGAAGAAGGAAGCCGCTGCTGGCGGCATGCCGGGCGGCATGGGCGGTATGGGCGGCATGGACTTCTAAGTCCGGCCCCTATCCGACGACACAAACTGGCGGCCCTCCGGAGCGATCCGGGGGGCCGCTTTCGTTCAAGCGGCAACTGCGATTGCTTCGACTTCGAGCAGGTATTTCGGGTCGGCCAGCGCCTTGACGATCAGGAGGGTGATCGCGGGCGGCGGCTGGGTCAGCAGGCCGGCGGCCGCGGAAACGAAGCCCGGCTGGTGGCGTTCGTCGGTGAGGAAGATCGTGTATTTGACAACATCGGCGGTGGTCATGCCGGCTTCGGCCAACAGCGCAGTCATGTTGCTGATGACCTGACGGGTCTGGTCTTCGATGCTTTCAGGCACGCTGCCATCATCGCGCGTGGCGACCTGCCCGGAGACAAACAGCATACGGCCCGGCGTCTTCACTTCGACGCCATGGGAATAGAATTGCGGGGCGGCCCGGCCGGGCAGGTTTCTGGGTGTGCGCATCGGTTTCCTCCGTTGAATTTCCGGGTCTTTCGCCTGATGCGGCCCACCTTTCCCGACTTGGCCGCCCCCTGCAACCCGCGATGCGATTGGCGTTTCCTTCGCGTCACGAATTGCCGCCGCCCTTCCCCCTTCGTAGCATCGGGCAAACAAACCGGCGGAGGAAACGGATGGACTGGAACTTTGGCGACATGCTGGACGCCGTGGGTGCCGCACTGGGCCCCGACGACCTGGCGCTGGCACATGGGGACCGCAAGATTCACTGGCCGGAGTTTACCGCCCGCACGAACCGGGTGGCGCGGGCGCTTCGTGGCCTCGGCGCAAAGGCCGGCGACAAGGCCGGTTTCTACATGCGCAACCAGCCGGAATACATGGAGGCGATGGCGGCGTGCTTCAAAGCGAGCCTGTCGCCGGTGAACGTCAACTACCGCTATCTCGACGACGAGCTGGTCTACATCATCGACAATTCGGACTCGACGGTCGTGTTCTTCGATGCGGAGTTCATGAGCGAGGTTGAGCGCGTACGCGTGCGCCTGCCCCGGGTGATCGCCTGGGTGCAGATCGGCGGTGGCGCGACGGCGCCTTTTGCACAGAGCTACGAAGCCCTTGCCACGCAGGGCGACCCGAGCCCGCTGGCGGGGAAACGCTCCGGTGACGAGATGTTCCTGCTCTATACCGGCGGCACGACCGGCCTGCCGAAGGGCGTGATGTGGACGCACAATATCTGGCGCGAGGCCAGCATGGAGGGCGTGCGCAAGATGGGCCTGCCGGTGCCCGAGACGATGGAAGAACACGTCCAGAATGCGCTGACGGTCGGCCGGCATTCACGCCAGCTGCCGGCCTGCCCGCTGATGCACGGCACAGGCTGGTTCACGGCAATGGGCGCGATGCTGAATGGCGGCGCGGTAGTGACGCTTTCGGAGAAAGTGAAGTTCAGCCCTGTCAATCTGTGGGACACGGTGAGCGCGAACGGCGTGACCTCTATGGCGATTGTCGGCGATGCGTTTGCCAAGCCGATGCTGCAGGCGCTTGAGGAGAACCCGGGCCGCTGGAATTTGAGCAGTGTGCTGAACATTGTTTCCTCCGGCGTGATGTGGAGCGCGGAAATCAAGCAGGGCTTGCTGAAGCACATCCCGCAGACGGCGCTTACCGACAGCTTCGGCGCCTCGGAAGCGGTCGGGTTTGGCTCGTCGGTCACGACGGCAGAAGGCGGCACGCAGACTTCGAAATTCGAGATCGGGCCTTCCTGCAAGGTGTTTACCGAGGATGACCGCGAAGTGGTACCCGGCAGCGGGGAGCCCGGCTTCATCGCGCGCGGCGGCGCCGTGCCGCTCGGCTATTACAAGGACCCGGAGAAAACCGCGAAGACCTACAAGACCATCGGCGGCATGCGCTACGCAATCCCCGGCGACTGGTGCACAGTGGAAGCCGACGGCACGATCACGCTGCTGGGACGCGGATCGAACTGCATCAATACGGCCGGCGAGAAGGTTTATCCGGAAGAGGTTGAGGAGGCACTCAAAACGCACGCTGCGGTGCGCGATGCGCTGGTGGTCGGCGTACCGGACGACAAGTGGGGCCAGGCGGTGACGGCTGTCGTTTCACTGGACCGCAGCGTGTCTGAAGACGAACTTCGCGCTTACGTGCAGACGAAGCTAGCCCGCTACAAGGCGCCGAAGCGCATCCTGTTCAAGGACAACCTTGGCCGGGCACCGAATGGCAAGGCGGACTACAAGTCGATCAGGACATTCGCGCTGCAGGAACTGGGGCTTTAGCCTCAGGCCTTGCGGCGGACGGTGCGGAAAACGGCGTCGGCGCGGGCGGCCATGGCGCCGTCTTCCTTCAGGATGCGTGCGGTGACGTGAACCATCTCGCCGTCGATGAAGGTGACTTCGGGGTGCGCCTCGATCCACTCGCCTTCGCGGGCGATTTCCATGAATTCGAGTGTCAGCTTGATCGTGACCGACATCTTGCCGGTGGCGGACCAGACGGCCCAGGCGAGTGCACTGTCGGCAAAGGCGCAGACCATGCCGCCATGCATGAAGCCCATGCCGTTGCAGTGACGATCAAGTACCCACAGGCCGGTGCGTATGTCGCCTTCGGCGGTGGCGCGGTAACTGGGACCGTTATGAATCGTGAATTTGCCGCGCGAGGGCGAGGCGGCAAAGCCGGGGCGCGGGGCGCGGTGTTCGCTTGCGGCGTCAGCCACGCGATTTCGTGAAGATCGGATGTTCGACCGTGTTGCCCGGCGTGATGCCGAGTTCCTTGGCGCGGCCGCCAGGGATTTCCAGAACGGCGCGAACAGGGACGCCCGGGCCGAGCGAGCGCAGCGATCCGGGGACGGCATTGCGCGCGATGGCGATCACTTCGCCGGTTTCATCCATGAACAGCATGTCGAGCGGGATCAGCGTGTTCTTCATCCACATGCTGGCGGGCCGCACTTCGCCGAAATCGAACAGCATGCCGGCATTGGGCGCGAGGCTTTCGCGGAACATCAGGCCCTGGGTGATGGCTTCCGGTGTGTTTGCCACCTCGACGGTGAACGCGTGGGCGCCCTCATCCGTTTTCACCGTCAACGGGGCGACGGGAAGCTGGGCAAAGGCAGCCTGGGCGAAAATTGCCAGGGCGGTGAAGGCAGCAAGGATGAAGCGGGTCATGCGGGGAGGAATAAAGGCCTGAATCGAAAGCGGCAAGCGCCCGCTGCCGTTGGACGCTGATCAGCGCTTCGGGCGCACCGAAAGGACGTGGTCGCCCTTGGCGCCGGTTTCGATGATCACCTCGATCAACGTACCGGGTTCAACGTCTTCGTAGCCAGCTTTGCGGAGGGCTACGGCGTGGACGAAAATATCCACCTCCTCCCCGGCGCGGCGGACGAAGCCGTAACCGCGGGCGCGGTTGAACCATTTCAGGGTAACTTCCTGATACTCGGGCCGGTCGCCGCGCTCACGGGCGATGGCGGCGCGGGGCCGCTCCATCTCGATGATGTGGGCGGTTTGCCAGCCGCGCGGGCGCTTTACCGCGTCGCAGACGATCTTGGCGCCTTCGTCGGCAAGGGTTTCGCCATAGTCGCGCAGGCAGGAAATATGCAGCATGATATCGCCAGTGAGCGAGGCGTCAGACGTCGATTCTGCAACGATGAAGCCATAACCCTTAGCGCTGTCGAACCACTTCACATGACCGATGACCCGCACGACTGGTTCAGCCGCCGGCGGATCGGACTCGTTTCTGGCTACGCTGTTCGTCATCAACCCACATTCCCCTGACGCGAAAACTAGTGCGCGAATTCGCGCTTGTCACGCGATGTTCACAAGCCGAAATGATTCGGGCCCTGAATTGAGGGAAGATGCGGCAAAATGAGGGCGGAGAACCTGGCAGTCCCTAGGGGAGTCGAACCCCTCTTTTCAGGTTGAAAACCTGACGTCCTAACCGATAGACGAAGGGACCGCACGGGTTGGAGAGGGGGCATATAGCGGCTGATTCCGTGCAGGGCAAGCCACCTCGCAGAATTCAAGGCAGTTTGTGCTAAAGCCGTGTGACATCAAGGGTTTCGAACTGCACGCGGACGCGGCCGTTCCATGTATCCGACTTCAGGCGACCCGCGAGGCTGAAGCGTCCGCCCTGGCGCAGCGCATCGCCGATGGGTGTGCCTTCCGCGCGCCAGCAGATGCATTCGAGGCGCCCTGAGGCGTCTTCAGCGGTGAAACGTAGGTGCTGTGTGCCAACCCGGCGGATGCCGGTGACGCTGACGTCCTGAAGCAGGAAAACCGGCTCCGGCGCGCCGACGCCGAAGGGGCCGAGCGAGCCAACGGCGTTGACGAGTTCAGGCGTGGCGGCGCCGGGCGCAAGCGCAGCATCAATATCCATGTCGAGCGCGGCGTCGCGTTCAGCGGCGAAGGCGTCCATGTGATCGAGCATCCAGGCATCGAAGGCGGCGAGCTGCGGCGGATCGAGACTGAGGCCGCCCGCCATGGCGTGTCCGCCGCCGGAGAGGATGATGCCCTGCCGGGCCGCTTCAGCGATGGCCGCGCCGAGATTCACACCCTTGACGGAGCGGCCTGAGCCTTTGGCGACAGGGCCGAGACCTTCACCCCAGCCGATGACGATACTCGGCAGATGGAAACGGTCCTTCAGGCGGCCCGCGACGATACCGATGACGCCGGGATGCCAGCCTTCACCTGCGGCGATGAGGATGCCGCGTTTTGGATTCTCGGCAAGCGCGCGCTCGGCCTGCGCGGTGGCGGCGTCGAGGATCGCGGCTTCGAGGGCCTTGCGTTCGTCGTTGAGGGCGTGGAGGCGCTCGGCAAGTTCGATGGCTTCGGCGCGGTCATCAGTGGCGAGGAGCTTGGCAGCGAGCCAGGGATCGCCGACGCGGCCGCCGGCATTGAGGCGCGGGCCGAGCAGGAAGGTCGCGTGATAGACGGTCTCGATCTTGCCGATGCCGGAGACATCCGCCAGCGCGCGCAGGCCAGCGTTCTGATCGCGCGCCATTATGGTGAGGCCCTGACGGACGAAGGCGCGGTTGACGCCGGTGAGCGGGGCCATGTCGCAGAGTGTGCCGAGTGCGCAGAGATCGAGCAACGGCATGATATCCGGCAGGCCACCGGGCGGGGCGATACCGCGCTCGCGGGCGAGGCGGTTCATGGCGGCGACGAAAACGAAGACGACGCCCGCGGCGGCAAGGTGGCCTTGCCCGGAATTGCAGTCCGGCCGGTTGGGATTCACGAGCGCGGCGGTTTTGGGGACAGCGCCGGACATCAGGTGGTGATCCAGCACCACAATGGGCAGGCCGATGGCGTCGGCTTCATCCAGCGCGCGGATCGCGGCGGCGCCACAGTCCACCGTGATGACGAGTTCGGCGCCCTGGCCTTTCAGGTAGCGGAAGGCTTCCGGCGACGGGCCGTAGCCTTCTTCGAGGCGGTCCGGGACGTAGAGGCCGAGATCCCTGCCCCAGGCACGGAAGTAGCGCGCGAGCTGGGCGGAGGATGTGCCGCCGTCGACGTCATAGTCCGCGAAGACGACGACCTTGCGGCCATCGAGGATGGCGTCGAGGACGATGCCGGCGGCCTTGTCCATGTCGGCAAAGCTGGATGGATCAGGGAAGAATTCGCGCAGCGTGGGGGCGAGGTAACCGGCGGCATCTGCGGCTTCGACACCGCGTGCTTCAAGCAGGCGTGCAAGCAGATCCAAGCCGCCGACAGCGGGCAACAGCGACTGGACGCGGCGCGGGTCGGCCTGGTGCAGCCGCCAGCGGCGCCCGCCTGCAGACAGGGCGGGTTCAGGGGCGGCATTGGCGGCTTTTCTGGCGGGCTGCGTCATGGGCGGGGCCGTTTCGAATCGATCATCAACTTACCCTGCCCCGGCCATAAACAGAATGGCCAGGCAACAGGGTCCCCGAAAGGCTGGCGCAACCGGGCCGAAGCCCTTATTGGCTGGCGCAGAGCAATGGAGATGCCCCGATGATCCCTCGCTATACGCGCCCGGAGATGGCCGCCATCTGGACCCCGGAGAGCCGGTTCGGAATCTGGCTGGAGATCGAAACCCTCGCTGCCGAGGCGATGGAAGAGATGGGCACCATTCCGAAGGGCGTGTCCAAGGCCGTCCGCGAGCGGGCCGCGTTCAATGTGGACCGCATCGACGAGATCGAGCGCGAAGTGAAGCATGACGTGATCGCGTTCCTGACGAACGTGACCGAACATGTGGGCGAGGAAGCGCGCTTCCTTCACCTCGGCATGACATCTTCCGATGTGCTGGACACCTGCCTCAATGTGCAGCTGGTGCGCGCGGCGGACCTGATGCTGGGAGGCATCGACCGCGTGCTGGCGGCCCTGAAGAAGCGCGCCTATGAGTTCAAGCATACGCCGACCATCGGGCGCAGCCATGGCATCCATGCCGAGCCGACAACGTTCGGCGTGAAGCTGGCGGGCTTCCATGCCGAGTTCCAGCGCGCGCGGGCGCGGCTGCTGATTGCGCGCGATGAAGTGGCGACCTGCGCGATTTCCGGCGCGGTGGGCACATTTGCAAACATTGATCCGCGCGTGGAAGCGCATGTGGCGGCGAAGCTGGGACTGCGCATCGAGCCGGTGTCGACGCAGGTGATCCCGCGTGACCGGCATGCGATGTATTTTGCGGTGCTCGGCGTGATTGCATCATCCGTCGAGCGGCTTGCGACGGAAATCCGCCACCTGCAGCGCACGGAAGTGCTCGAGGCGGAAGAGTATTTCTCGGCCGGGCAGAAAGGCTCGTCCGCGATGCCGCACAAGCGCAATCCGGTGCTGACGGAAAACCTGACGGGCCTTGCGCGCCTTGTGCGCTCGGCGGTGACGCCGGCGCTGGAGAACGTGGCGCTTTGGCACGAGCGGGACATCTCGCACTCCTCCGTCGAGCGTGGCATCGGCCCCGACGCGACGATCCATCTGGACTTTGCGCTGCATCGCCTCGGCGGCGTGGTGGAGAACCTGGTCGTGTATCCGGAGAACATGCTGCGCACGATCAACAGTATGGGCGGGCTGCACAATTCGCAGCGCATCCTGCTGGCGCTGGTGGAAGCGGGCGTCAGCCGAGAGGATGCCTACCGGCTGGTGCAGCGCAATGCGATGCGCACCTGGAAAAAAGAAGGCGATCTTGATGAGCTGCTGAAGGCGGACAAGGACGTGACCGCGCGGCTGAAACCCGAAGAGATCGATGCGCTGTTCGACCTTGAGTATCATTTCAAGCACGCAGACACGATCTTCGAACGCGTGTTCGGCAAGGGCTGAGGGCTTCCGGTTGACGCCGGGCTATCGCTGACCAGTATGAGGGCCAGACAGATTCAACAGACGGGGCCATCCATGAAACGCATCCTTTTCGCGCTACCTGCAGCCCTGCTGGCGGCCTGCACGACCGCACCGGCTCCGGCCCAGATGGTGCAGACCGACGTGACTGCTCCGGCGGCGCCTGCACTTTCGCTTGTTGAGCAGTTGCACCAGAACTTCATGGTGCTGGACAGCCACCTCGACACGCCAGCCTATTTCCATTCTGACACCTATGTGTTTTCGCAGCGCGGCGACTTCGACGAGGACGGCACGCATGTGGACTTGCCACGAATGAATGAAGGAGGCCTCGATGGCGGCTTCTGGGTTATCTTCACGCCGCAAGGCCCGTTGGATGCCACGTCCTACAAGGCGGCGCGCACCGCCGCGCTGATGCGCCAGTCTGCCATCCGCGAGTTTGCCGCGAAGTATTCCGACGACGTGGAGCTTGCCTTCACGGCCGACGATGCGGACCGGATTTTCTCAGATGGGAAGAAGATCGTTTTCCAGAGCATGGAGAATTCCTATCCGCTGGGCGAGGATGTGACGTTGCTGGAGGCGTTCTATGTCGGCGGCCTGCGGATGGTTGCGCCTGTACATTTCCGGAATAATCAGTATGCGGACAGCGCAACGGATGTTGCCCAGGTGTTCGGTGGTCTTAGCCCCCTGGGGGAAGAACTCGTGCGTGAGGCGAACAGGCTCGGCCTGATCCTCGATGGCTCACATGCGTCTGACGATACGGTGCGCGATATGATCGCGCTGTCGACCACGCCGATCATCCTGTCTCACTCCGGGCCGAAGGGCGTGTACGACCATCCGCGCAACCTGCCGGATGATCTGCTGAAGGCCATCGCGGAGGACGGCGGCGTGATTCAGGTGAACGCTTACGGCGGATATCTCGAGCCGCTGGTCGCTTCACCGGAGCGGCTTGCGGCGATTGCTGAGTTTGAAGCGAAGTACGGCAAGGACCCGTCGGTGCTCGCGCCGGAACAACTGGCGGAGTACCGCGCCGCGCGCAAGGCGATGGACCGCGCTTTTCCGCCGCCGCGCTCGACCTATGCGAAGTTCATGGAACACCTGATCTACATGCTTAAACTCGTCGGGCCGGATCATGTCGGCATCGGCGCGGACTGGGATGGCGGCGGCGGCGTGGATGGCATGAAGGACATTGCAGCCCTGCCGCAGGTGACGGCCGACCTGCTCGCAGCCGGATACACCGAGGAAGATCTCGCAAAGATCTGGGGCGGCAACATGCTGCGCCTGATGCGCGAGGTAGAAGCAGCGAAGACCGCAACGCTGACCTCGCCGAAGGTTCTGAACTGACGGATTTCCGCGCGGGCAAGGCTTGATCTGCCGGGTGGCGTGGCGAACACTTTCCTGCAAACAGGGAGAGAACCGCCGATGACCAGCCCATATTTCGATCTGACCGGAAAAGTCGCGCTTGTGACCGGCGGCAGCCGCGGGCTCGGTTTCCAGATGGCGAAAGCATTCGCGCTGCATGGCGCGGACATCATCGTGGCGAGCCGGAAGCTGGATGCGTGCGAAGCGGCGGCCGAAGAGTTTCGCGCCATGGGGCGGCGGGCGTATGCGCATGCGGCACATTGCGGGCGGTGGGACGATATCGATGCGCTGATCGAGGCTTCGTATGCAAAGTTCGGGCGTGTGGATATCCTCGTGAACAATGCAGGCTCGGGCCCGCGCATGCCGAGCCATGAAGTGACCGAGTCCCTGTTCGACAGCGTGCTGAACCTGAACTTCAAGGGTCCCTTCCGGCTGGCGAGCCAGGTAGCGAAGCGGATGGCGGATGGTGAGGGTGGCAGCATCATCAACATCTCGTCTTCGGGCAGTCTCGTGCCCCTGCCGCATGTCGTGCCGTATGGGTCTGCCAAGGCGGCGCTGAATGCGATGAGCCTGTCGCTGGCGCACGAGTATGCGCCGAAGGTGCGGGTCAACACGATCTGCCCCGGCCCGTTCCTGACCGACATTTCCAAGGCCTGGCCGGAAGAAATGCGCCGGAGCGCGGATAACGCGCTGCGCCGGCCTGGGCACCCCGAGGAAATCATCACAGCGGCGCTCTATCTCGCCAGCCCGAGTTCCAGCTTCACGACCGGCTCGCTTCTGCGCGTCGACGGCAGCGCGGCCTGACCCTGCCCTGAAATTTGCTGAAATGCCCCTTGCGCACCCGACTTCGCGCCCGTAATGCAACATTATTACATTACTAAGGAGCATCTTATGAAGCGCGTCTTTTTGGCGACGGCCGTGTCCACACAGGCCCTGCTGGGCGCAGCCCATGCGCAGGAAGCCGAGTCTCCGCGCAGGCTGGAGCCGGTGCTGATCACAACAACGCCCGGCCCGGACCGGGCCAGCGATGAACTCATCGGCAACGCAACTGCGCTGGAGCGGGACGATATCGTGCGCAACCTGTCTTCGACGCTGGGCGATACGCTTGCGGGCGAGCCAGGCATTGCCTCGACGTTCTTCGGCCAGGGCGCGAGCCGCCCGGTGCTTCGGGGCCTTGGCGCAGAGCGCGTGCAGGTGCTGACCAACGGGATCGGCGTGATCGATGTGTCGGCGGCAAGCCCTGACCACCAGGTGGCGGCCGATGGCATCGATGCCGAGAAGATCGAGATCCTGCGCGGGCCGGCGGCACTCGCCTATGGCGGCCAGGCGATCGGCGGCGTGGTCAATGTCATCGACGGGCTGATCTCCGAGGCAATTCCGGAGAAAGCGGTCTCGGGCGACCTGCTCGGCGCCTATAACAGCGTCAACGAAGGCACTGAACTTGCCGGCCGTGCGAAGTATGCGACCGGGCCCGTTGTTCTCGCGCTTTCGGCTTCGATGCGCGATTTCGGCGACTATGACATTCCGGGCTTCGTGGAATCGGCGCGCCTGCGCGCGTTGGAAGAAGCCGAGGAGGCGGAAGGCGAAGAGCACGAGGAATCTCGCGGACAGGTGGAGAATTCCTTCCTGAAAACGGACTCGCTGGGCGCGGGGCTTTCCTGGGTGGGCGAACGCGGATTTGCCGGCTTGGCGGTGCGCCGCCAGACGGCCGAGTACGGCCTGCCGGGGCACTCACACGAGCACGAAGAAGGGGCGCCGGAAGAAGGCGAGGAAGAACAGCCTTTCATCGATCTCGAGCAGATGCGTTATGATTTCCGTGCCGGTTACGATGTTGCTGGCGATGTGATTACCAGGGTTTCCGGTTCGCTCGCCTATGCAGACTACGAGCATACGGAATTCGAGGCACCGGGCGAGCCCGGCACCCGGTTTGAAACAAAGGGCTGGGAAGCGCGCGGCGAAGTGGACCATGCGATTGCCGGGTTCGAAGGCGCGCTTGGCGTTCAGGCGCTGGACAAGGAACTGTTCACCGAGGGCGATGAGGCGTTCATCACGCCGACCGACACGAAATCATTTGCGGTGTTCCTCTATGAAGCGCGCGAGTGGGACAATGGCTTCGGCGTTGAAGGCGGCCTCCGCGGTGAGACCGTCGAGCATGACAACGACGTGCAGGGCAAAGCCGAGTTCGACCTGTTCAGTGGCTCTGCAGGTATCCATCAGCATACGGAAGGCGGCTGGTTCTTCGGCGCGCAACTGAGCTATACTGAGCGCGCGCCGAACGAGAGCGAACTGTTTGCCTTCGGCCCGCACCTTGCGACCGCGCAGTATGAAGTGGGCGATGCCACACTCGACAAGGAGCGCGGGCTGAACGTTGAAGGCACCGTCCGCTGGAAGAATGACTGGCTGTCCTTCGGGATGAATGCCTTCAAGACCAGCTTCAGGGACTTCATCTACCTCACGCCTGGCACGATCGTGGAAGACGGTGTGATCGTCGATGTGGCCGACGACCTGCCGGTGTTCCTGTTCACGCAGGACGATGCCGAGTTCATCGGGGCGGAGATCTACAGCGAAGCCGTGTTCGACAACGGACCAATGGGCGCGCTGTGGACGCTGAAAGGCGGCGTGGACTTTGTGAATGCGGAACTGGGCAGCGGCGCCGATGTGCCGTTCGTGCCGCCGCGGCGACTTACGGCAGATGCCGATGCAAAATGGGCATTGTTCGAACTGGGCGCGGGCGTCGAGTGGGCCGATGGTCAGGACGATGCGGGCATCGGCCAGTTGCCGACAGACAGCTATACTCTCGTGAATCTGCGCGGCGCGCTCAACCTGGCCGAGCTTGGCTTCGGACAGGAGGGCACCCAAGCCTTCGTGGAAGTGCGCAACGTGACCGATGAGGAAGCGCGCCTGTCGACCTCTGTTCTGAGGGATCTGCTCCCCCTGCCCGGCCGTAACGTGCGCGCAGGCGTACGCGTGGCGTTCTGATCAGAGCCGGAAGTCAGGCACCCACGCGGCGATCAAAGCCTGCTTCGCCGCCAGGGCGGCCTCTGCTTCGGCCTGCAAGCGCAGCAGGAAGCGGAGGCTGTCGCCGGGCCGAAGCTGGCCGAGCAAGTGACGGTCGGCACGGATGACCTGCAGCAGGTGCGGGTAGCCTCCCGTGGTCTGGCCATCCGGCAGTAGCAGGTAACCGCGCCCTTGGGGCGTGACCTGCAGTGCGCCGGGTAGCACCGCAGAACTTGGCTTCAAGCCTGCTTCGGAAATGGACGGAATCGGTCCGTCGATCTCCGCGCCCATCCGGCTCAGTCTGTGCGTCACGCGGTATACGGACGTTCGGAAGTCCTCGGCATTCCTGAAATCCGGGCCCGGCACGGCACGCAGCGCGAAACCATGGGTGAAAGGAAGACGCAGAGCATCCGGCGTGCGGGTATCGGCTACGCTACGGATATTCCGAACAGCCAGCCGGTCACCCTTCACGAGGGCGCGGCCTTCGTGGCCACCGAACGCCGCCGGCAGATATGTCGAACCTGAACCAAGAAAAGCATCAGTCTCGATGTCACCGGATACGGCGAGGTATATCCGCGCCCCGACGCTTGCAGCGCCGATCTCGAGCAAGTCGCCGGACCGGGCCGAAATCGTGGCGTGCATCTCGTACGCTTCGCCTCTCAACCGAACCAAGGCCGGCGCGCCGGTTACGGCGAAATGCATTGGCGCTTCAAAGCGAAATGCGGCCGGGCCGTAGGATATCTCGAGGCAGGGCGCGCTCGCCATCTGCCCGGCCAGCCGGTTTGCAAGCGCCATCGAGAGTGGGTCCGCCGGGCCGCTATACGGAACGCCTGCATGGCGGTAGCCCGTGCGCAGGCCGGCCTGCACCGTACACTGAATACCGGGATCGATGACCCGCAGGCTCATGGCCCACTGCTCCGGCGCAGGACAATGCGGTCGCCGGGCGCGAGGCAGAATGGTTCTGGCGCGGCCCGGTCGAAAAGCGGCGCATCCAGGCGCCCGATGATCGGCCAGCCGCCTGGGCCTTCGAGTGCATAGAGCCCTGCCTGTCCCGTGATGACGCCGATCGACCCGGACGCGACGCGGGGGCGCGGCGTGGCAAGGCGTTCCACCGTGAGCATGGGCGAGAGGCCTGTCAGGTAAGCGAAACCCGGCGTGAAACCGAGCATGTCGACGATCAGGACGGACTGAAGCATAGCGTCGATGACCTGCGCCTCAGTAAGGCGCTGCCTTTCCGCTATCGCCGCAAGGTCCGGACCGTGATCGCCGCCGAATACGGCTGTCAACGAATGGGTCTTCGGCGCAACGGCCAAGGAATCGCCAGCGGACCGGAGGCAGTGATGGAGCCGGGCCATGGCCCTGTCCATACGTTCCGAATGCGGATCGAACACCACAGTGACGTCCTGCTTGCCGGGGACGACTTCCACCCAGGTTAGATCTTGCATCAAGTGGCGCGCGAGGCTGTGGCGTATCTCACCCGGCCCACAGAGGACAGTCAGCGCATCATCCCCCAGCGCGATCACCGGGAACGAGGGCGCGTTCATGCGCGCACCTTGATACCCGCTGCCTCGAGGCCGGTCCGCAATAGTCGGGCATGCTCAGCCGCACCGGGCGTGTCGCTATGCAGGCAGAGCGTGTCGATGGCGAGCGCAATGCGCCCGCCGCCTCGCACGGCGACGGTTCCGTCGCGCGCAAAATCCAGAGCCTGCGTCAGCACGGCAGCCGAGTCTTCCAGCACTGCGCCAGGCAGGCTGCGCGGCGTCAGTGCGCCGTCTGGTTCATAGCTGCGATCTGCAAAGCCTTCAGCGAGATAGCCAAGCCCTGCGGCACGCGCGGCATGCATCAGTTTGCTACCCGGCGGGCCGACAAGTTCGCGCAGGCCTGCATCGGCCGTTACGCCCGCGATAACGGAAGCGAGGCCAGCGTCCCTTGCGGCATCGTTGTAAAGCGCGCCGTGGGGCTTGAGGTGAGCGACCGCAGCGTTCTCTTCAGCGGCAATTACAATGAGGCGCCGGATCTGCGCCATGAGCAAAGCAGCCAGTTCTTGCGGCGGCATCTTCAGGGTACGGCGACCGAAGTTTTCCAGGTCCGGATAGGACGGGTGTGCGCCTATGCGCACACTATTGTCGCGCGCGGCGCGGATTGTGGCGCGCATGGAGGCGTCGTCTCCGGCATGGCCACCGCAAGCGATATTGCAGCGGGTGACGACGCGCAGCATCTCCTCATCAAGCGCGCGGCCTTCAGGGCCGGGCAGTTCGCCGAGATCGGCATTCAGGCAGAGAATCCATGTCATGGCCACACCCCGGCCGCGCGCAGGATGAGCCGTGCGCCAAGGCCGATGGTGACGACCAGCACTGCGCCGCCGAGCAGGTTCTGCAACGGCGTGTTGACCCGATCACCGAGGAGGCTGCGGCGGTTCATGGCAACCATCAGAAAGATGGCAACGATGGGCAGCAGTATGCCATTGGCGACTTGCGCCGTGAGAATGACCGTCAACGGATTGAACCCCATCAGCGCAACACCCGTGCCCACAACGAGAACGGCTATGGCCACGACACGGAAAACCGGACCCCGCGGCGGCTTGCCCGCAAGCTCGCTGACGGCATAAGCCGCGGCCATCGGCGCGGTGATGGCCGAACTGAGCCCGGCGGCGAGAAGGCCTGTACCGACGAGGTATTGCGCCATCATACCGTAAGCGGGCTCAATGGCGGACGCGAGATCCGCGCCCGACTTGATCGCAAGACCGCTGCCGAACAGGCTCGCAGCGGCGGTAATCAGGATGAACATGGAAATGAGGCCGCCGAGCCCGACTGATACTTGTGTGTCCCGCTGCGCATCGGCGAGCGCACCTGTGCCGCCACCCATCCAGCGCTCGCGCGCGGCGGAGGCATGGAGGAAAAGATTGTAGGGCACGATGGTGGTGCCTATCAGGGCAATGGCCGTGAAGAGGCTGCCTTCCGGGAGACGCGGCACAAGGCCTGCGAGCATCGCGCCCAAGTCAGGCCGTGTGATTAAGACGCTACCTGCGAAGGCGAGACTCATCAGGATCACAAGGCCGATCAGGACACGCTCCATCAGCTTGTAACTGCCAGAAAGCAGGAAACCGCCGGCCGTCAGTGCAAGGAGGATAACCAGAACGCGGCGATCAACTCCCAGTCCTCCGAGGATCGCCTCGCTGCCGAGCGCGGCGCCCGTGAGGTTGCCTGCCTGATAGGCCGCATTGCCCAGTGCCAGTGCCACCACAACCAGTGCTGCGATGGCAAACTTGAGGATGGGATGTCCTGCCCCAGCCATAAGCGCCTCGCCCAACCCCGAGCGCGTGACCACGCCGAGGCGCGCGGACATTTCCTGCAGGATGATGGTCGCAAACGTTGCGAAGACGAGCGCCCAAAGGAGGGCATAGCCAAAACTGGCGCCGGCGAGCGTGCAGGCAGTGACGGTACCCGGGCCGACAAAGGCCGCGGTGACGAGCGCGCCGGGGCCGAAGGGCAGTTTCATCGCGCGGAGATGCCCCGCTTTGTTTCAAGGTAGGTCGCAAAGCTCGCCAGCCAGTGGCTGCCGGCATAGTGCTGGTCGCTGACGGCGGCGATGCCAGCCTCCTTGTGAACGGCGGCGGCGGCGAGCAGAGCCGGAATGCGCGCGTCGCCTTCCGGCAAGGCTGAGACGATGCCTTCCAGCGCCCATGCGCGCGAGAGGTTCACGCCGTCGAGGTGGACCAGTTTGCCATCTGTCGCATCCAGCACGATGCCTGGCGCGAGCCAGTCCGCGCGGCCGTCAAGCGGGATCTGCGGCAGGAAAGCCGTCAGCCAGGCGACATAATCCGCCTGCGGAAGGACGCGGCGCATCAGGTCCGCCTCCATCAGGCAGGGCGACAGGAAATCCTCCCCCGAAGGCTCATAGGCGAGCGGGCAGTTCACATCATTGGCATGGAAAGCCATCGCCTTGGCGGCAAGGACAAAGCGGAACTCGGCATCGCCGGTCGCGTCCGCCCAGTCGAGCATGAGGCCGAAGGCGAAAGAGGTGGAATTGTGTGTGCCGATGCGGATGGGATAGACGAGCTTGCCCAGCCAGGTGACTGTCTCGGCACGGATGAAGGCTTCGAGCGGCTGGAGGGTTTCAACCCAGCCGGCCGCCTCCGGGAAATCCGCCTGCCGAAGCTCAGTCATCAGCTGGAGGAACCAGGCCGTGCCATAAGGGCGCTCGAAGCTCGCGCGATCGGGCGCCTGGAAATAGGCGAGTTCGCCCGCGATGTTCTCCGGCGTGAAGCTCTTGCCGAGCGCCTCGAGGATGGCCGGGCGCATCGGGGATTCGGGATCGGTGTTCAGGATGCGCACGAGCAGCCAGTGTCCGTGCACCGAGGAATGCCAGTCATAGCAGCCATAGAAGGCCGGATAGAGTTGGCGTGCAGGCTTTGCGTCGGCGTCACTGTTCAGCACATGGCTGATCTTGTTCGGATACTCGCGATGTATACAGGCCAGCGCAAGACGGGCGAACCGGTCCGTAACCACGCCCTCGCGGGCGGCGGGCAGCTCTGCGGCAGGCGCGGTTTCAGGCGAAGCGGCCACGGGCGCCTCCGCTTTCGGCGAACACGCCGCAAGGACAGCGAACACAGCCGCCAGACATTTCACGTTCGACCGCATTCGCCTGCCCTGCCCCGGTTGCCCATGACTCTAGGCGTAGCGGGTGGCCCACCGGCCCGCAAGGGACCGGCCGGGATCAGATATGCAGCGCGCGGCCTTCGGCATCGAGGACGGCTTCGTGCATCGTCTCCGAAATTGTGGGGTGCGCGAAAACGGTGTGCATCAGGTCATGCTCGGTCAGCTCGCCCTGCCGCGCGATGACATAGCCCTGGATCAGCTCGGTCACCTCCGCGCCGATCATGTGCGCGCCGAGAAGTTCGCCGGTCTTCTTGTCGAAGATGGTCTTCACGAGGCCCTGCTCTGCGCCCATAGCGATGGCCTTGCCATTACCTATGAAGGGGAAACGGCCGACCTTGATGTCATAGCCCTTCGCCTTGGCGGCGGCTTCCGTGAGACCGACACTGGCCACCTGCGGATGCGCATAGGTGCAACCCGGCACGTTCGAGGCATCGAACGGCTCAGCCTTGTTCTTGCCGGCGATGCCCTCAACGCAGACGACACCTTCATGGCTCGCCTTGTGCGCCAGCCAGGGCGGGCCGGTCAGGTCGCCGATGGCATAGAGGCCGGGCACGCCGGTGCGGCCGAAGCCGTCGACGACGACATGCGTATTGTCAATCTTCACGCCCAGCGCCTCGAGGCCGAGATTTTCGACATTGCCGACGATACCGACAGCGAGGATTGCGCGGTCGAACTCCTTCGTTTCCTTCTTGCCGTCTTTCGTGGTGATGTCGGCGGTGACCACATTCTTGCCGGCCTTGACGTTCTCCACCTTCGCGCCGGTCAGGATGTTCAGACCCTGTTTCTTGAAATCCTTCTCGGCGAGCGCTGAAATCTCCGCGTCTTCAACCGGCAGTATACGGTCCATCACTTCGACGACCGTCACTTCGCTGCCAAGCTCGTTGTAAAAGCTCGCAAACTCGATACCGATGGCACCGGAGCCGACGACGAGCAGGCGCTTCGGCATCACGTCCGGCGTCATCGCCTCGCGGTAAGCCCAGATCAGCTTGCCATCGGCCACGAGGCCCGCCTGCGGGATATCGCGCGCGCGGGCGCCAGTGGCAAGCATGACGTGTTTGGCCGTGTACGGCGTATCCTTTCCGTCCTTGCCTTTGACGATGACTTTCGGTGCAGGCGCGCCCTTCTCGAGGCGCGCTGTGCCTTCGATCACGTCGATCTTGTTCTTCTTCATCAGGAATTTCACACCGTTCGACAGCTGCTGCGCAACACCGCGCGAGCGCTTCACGACCGCTTCCAGATCAAAGGACGGGTTCTCGATCTTCAGACCAAAGGACGTGGCATGCTTCGCAAGGTGCAGCACTTCGGCAGAGCGCAGCAGCGCCTTGGTCGGGATGCAGCCCCAGTTGAGGCAGATGCCGCCGAGGCTTTCGCGCTCGACGATGGCCGTCTTCATGCCAAGCTGGCTCGCGCGGATCGCTGCAACATAGCCGCCGGGACCGGAGCCTATGACAATGAGATCGTATGGGGTGCTCATGGTATTCCTTCCGGCCTAAAGCAGCATAGCTTCCGGCGTTTCCACGTAGCGCTTGAACGCCGCAAGCCATTTCGCGCCTTCGGCGCCGCCGATGACGCGGTGATCGCAGGTGAGCGTCACGCTCACTACGTTGCGCACGACTATCGCTCCTGTCTCGTCCACCACCGCGCGTTTCTCGCCGGCGCCTACCGAGAGGATCATGCCTTCGGGCGGGTTGATGATGGAAGCAAACGACTTTATGCCGAACATGCCGAGGTTCGAGATCGAGAAAGTGCCGCCCATGTATTCCTGCGGCTTCAGTTTCCGCTCGCGCGCGCGGGTCGCGAGGTCCTTCATCTCTTCGGAAATTTCGGCGAGGCCCTTGCCTTCCGCCTTGAAGATCACCGGCGTGATGAGCCCGCCATCGACAGCAACCGCGACCGAGATATTGGCGTGTTTGTGATAGGCGATGCCCTTGTCCGTGTACGATGCATTGCAGTCCGGCTCGTCGATCAGCGCCAGCGCGGCCGCCTTGATCAGCAGATCGTTGACCGAGATCTTCACATCCTTCGGCGCAGCGGCGTTGATGGCGGCGCGGCTTTCCAGAAGATTATCGAGCGCAATGTCGATGTTCAGCGGGAAGTGCGGCACCTGCATGAAGCTTTGCGTCAGACGCTTGGCGACTGTCTTGCGCATGCCGTCGAGCGGCTTCAGTTCGTAAGTGTCCGGCGCATAGATGCGCTCGTCCAGGATCTGCGGCAGGATGAGTCCGTCGGCGGTCATCGGTGCGCCGCCGTGTGCGGGTTGCGCGGCGCCGGGCTTCGCACTCTCGACATCGCGGCGGATGATGCGCCCATGCGGGCCCGAGCCTTTGAGGGCTTTCAGGTCGATGCCCTTGTTCGCCGCAATGCGTTTGGCAAGGGGCGAGGCCAGGATGCGCGCCCCGGTTGGCCGCTCCATGACGGCTACGGACGCCGGAGCCGCCGCTTTCGCAGGAGCGACAGGCGCAGGAATGGGCGATGCCGGCGACTTCGGCGCTTCGGTTTTGGTGGGCACGGCTTCAGCCCTGGGCGCTGCTGAAGGCACCTTCATGTCGCCTGCGCTCTCGCCCTCTTCCAACAGCACAGCGATAACGGCGTTGACCTTTACGCCTTCGGTTCCGGCGGGCACCATGATCTTGCCGACCTTGCCTTCATCAACCGCTTCGACTTCCATCGTCGCCTTGTCGGTCTCGATCTCGGCGATGATCATTCCGGACTTGACGGTGTCGCCTTCCTTCACCAGCCATTTGGCCAGAGTGCCCTCTTCCATCGTGGGGCTCAGGGCAGGCATCGTGATGTTGATGGGCATCAGACGGCTCCCTCGCACACCTTCTTCGCCGCCGCGACGATATCGTCAGCATTCGGAAGGCTCAGGGCTTCAAGGTTGGCCGCGTAAGGCAGCGGCACGTCTTTCTGGTGGACGCGGGCGGGCGGTGCGTCGAGGTAATCGAAGGCTTCCGCAACGACCGTCGCCGCGATCTCCGCGCCAACGCCGAAGTACCGCCAGCCCTCCTCGCAGCAGACGAGGCGGCTGGTTTTCTTGACGCTCTCGACCACCGTGTCAGTGTCCAGAGGCCGAAGGGTGCGCAGGTCGATGACCTCGGCGCTGATGCCTTCGGCGGCGAGGCGTTCGGCAGCCTGCAGTGCAAAGCCGACCATGCGGGAATGCGCGACCAGCGTCACGTCCGTGCCTTCGCGCTTCACGGCCGCCTTGCCGATTGGCAAGACGAAATCGTCCATGTCCGGCACCGGGAAGGACTGGCCGTATAGCAACTCGTGCTCGAGGAAGACGACCGGGTTCGGATCGCGGATGGCGGCCTTCAGCAGGCCCTTGGCATCAGCGGCGTCATATGGCGCGATGACCTTGAGGCCGGGAATCTGCCCATACCAGGCTGAATAATCCTGGCTGTGTTGCGCGCCGACGCGGCTGGCGGCGCCGTTGGGGCCGCGGAACACGATGGGGCAACCCATCTGGCCACCGCTCATGTAGAGCGTCTTGGCCGCCGAGTTGATGATATGGTCGATGGCCTGCATGGCGAAGTTGAAGGTCATGAATTCGACAATCGGCTTCAGGCCCGCGAAGGCCGCACCGACGCCAAGACCCGCGAAGCCATGCTCCGTGATCGGCGTATCGATCACGCGGCGCTCTCCGAATTCCTGCAGCAGCTCGCGGGTCACCTTGTAGGCGCCCTGATACTGCGCGACTTCCTCGCCCATGACGAACACGC
>CAZXQD010000010.1:0-59153 GCA_964643405.1 uncultured Hyphomonas sp.
TCGACCATGGCCACGGCTTCAAATCACGTTACGGACACTTAAGGTCGATCACCGTCTCGAAAGGTGATAGTGTCGAAGTTGGCGATCTTGTCGGGCGAATGGGCTCGACAGGCCGCAGCACCGGTGACCACCTCCATTACGAAATCTGGTACAACGGCAAACCTTACGATCCCAGCAAGTTTCTGAAAGCAGGCCGACATGTTCACAAAAAATAGTAAAACACCGGACGTAGCGCCCGCAGAGCCGCCCCGCGTGGTTCCCGCCCAGGACGCTGTCCGGGGCGCCGCGACCAAGACGGCTGCCCGCGCTGCATCGATCATCTGCGCCGACATGAAGATCAACGGCTCGGTGACGTCTGAAGGCGCCCTGCAGATCGATGGCATCGTCGATGGCGACGTTTCCGCCACCGACATCACCATCGGCGCTTCCGGCCAGATCACCGGCGAAGTGAAAGCCGAAGTCGTCAAGGTAAAGGGCAAGATCAAGGGCTCCATCCGTGCCCGCAAGGTCGAGCTCGAGACCGGCGCCCACGTGAAGGGCGACATCGTGCACTCCTCGCTGCAGATCCAGTCCAACGCCGTCTTCGAAGGCCAGGTCAAGCATGCGGACGATCCGCTGCGCGAAACCGGCCCGCAGGCCGCCAGCGAAGTGAAAACCAGCCTCAGTGCGACTTCAGCGAGCCCAAGCGCCTTCGGCATCTCCTCGCAGCCGAGCTGAGCCAGACTTGATCCGCAATACCAGAACGCCGGCGTCACCCGCCGGCGTTTTTGTTTGCGACATGTGCCGGATGTTAGCCTTCAGGCTGGCCGCCCGGACCTTCGCCGGTTATCACCCATCCCTAATCCGGAAATGGTGGCGGCGGGCCGGGCGTCTGCCCTATCGGACCGACTGGGCATGAATCGAAAAGCCCCGGACCATATGGTCCGGGGCTTTGCATTTCTGGAACCTGAGCTGGCCGATCAGACCGGCTGAGCGTTCCGGCACTGCGGCGTAGATTCAAACTTGGCGCGGCCGGCCTTCAGGCGCTCGGTGACCGTCTTGCAGCCTTCCGGCTGGTTGTCGCCAAGGCCTGCGAGCTTCTTGCAGATCTTGTCTTCGTTCACGAGGTTCAGCACAGCCGACTGGACTTCGAAGCAGACGAGCGCGTCTTTCGTATCCTCTTCCGACTGCATGAACTCGAGCCAGCCACGGCCACCCTGGTTGCCGGCCTGACGGAAGGCTTCCTTGGCGCCGGCGCGGTCGCCGCGCTCGAAGCGGGACTGACCAATCCGCACCCAGATGGTGCCGCGATCTTTCACGCCGCCGAGTTTCAGCGCCTGCTGCAGCGCATCCTCGGTTTCCTTCCATTTCTGGATCTCGCTGTAGGAAGCGCCGAGACGCTCGTACATCGCGCCGCCACCGCCCATTTCAGCGGCCTGACGGATCACCGGAATGGCCTTCTCGTGCTCACGCGCAACCTGATAGAAGTCGGCGAGGAGAGACATCTTCTCAGTTGTCTTCTTGATGCGGCCCGCGTTCATTTCCTTCTCGAGGACCTTCGCGGCGTAATAAGGCGCGTTGAACTGGTTGTAGAAGTTCACGATGCGCATGATCTCGTCTTCGGTCTTCAGCAGGCCGGCGAGGTACATGGCCTTCTGGACTTCGAACGCCTTGCGCTGTTCGTTGCCGTTGAAGTAGTTGCCGGCGATGGCATCCCAGTACTTGCGCTCACCGGGGTTGCGCTCGACGAGTGTCTCGAGAACGGCCGCCAGCTTCGCCTGATCGCCGGTCTCGTTGTAGAGGAAGACGAGCAGGTCGTAGAGCGGCTGGTCGAACTTCGCACCGTCATCACGGCGGACTTCTTCAGCGTAGCGGATCGCTTCCTTGAAGTTGTCGACGCGCTGGTAGAGCACCGCGAGCTGCCACTTCTGCTGACGGTCCGCCTTGCCGCCGGCAGCGAGCCATTTCTGCATATAGTCCAGAGAGGTCTTGATGTCTTCCATCTGCAGGTAGATCTGCGCGATGTTGTAATAGGTCTGCGCGGTGTCCTGCGGCGGGATGTAGCCCTTGGCGAGCGCGTCCAGCAGGTCGCGGATGGCGCCCTGGCGATCGCCCTGCTCGATCTTGATATAGGCCGAGATCCGGATGACGGCGCTCTCTTCGTAGCAGTTCAGCTCCATGCCGCGCAGCTGGTTCAGCTTCGCAATGGCAGTTGCATAGTCCTTGTTGGTGATCGCGGCCTGTTCGGCCTCGAGGTACAGCTGTCCGGTTTTCGAGCTGAACTGGGTTTCCGTGCAGCTGCCGCCGGCCTGGGCGAATGCAGCGCCCGCGCTCATGAGGCCGAGCATGGCCGCCGCTGCTGCGCCCTTGAGGAAAACTTGAAGTCGCATGTTTATCTCTCCTGACCGCCTTGCGGCGGCAAATCTCTCACTAGCCTTGCCGTCCCGGCGGTCTTCTGCCGCTGTAGACGGTGGAGGAAGGCGGGCGGCGACGCTGCTGGCATGGCCGCCCGGCTTCATTGGACCCTTACTGGATGTTGAATTCCAGCGGGTAGACGACGTTCCGGCGCTCGACGGCCTTACCGCGCACGATCTTCGGCGCGAATTCCACACGGCTCACAGCGCGCTCGGCTTCCTGCTTGAACACGCTGTCCGTGCAGGTGGCCTGAACGTTGTAGGGCTTGCCGCGGGTATCCACGTCGAAACGCACATCGCAGCTGCCCGACAGGCCACGCTCCTGGGCGCGCTGCGGGTAGGACGGCGTCGGCGGACGGATCGGCTGGGCGTCGCGGTCGGAAACGGCCACCGGATCGATGGCGAGCGACTTCATGCGGCCGAGGTCGAGGTTCTGCGGAACAGCGCCTTCGATCTTCGGGGTCGGCAGGTTGATGCTCGACTTGGTGGCCGACTGCTTCGGCGGCGGAGGCGGCTTGGAGGCCGACTCGATCCGCTGCGGCTTCGCCCGCTGACGGGTGCGTATGTCGGAGTCCTGCGACTGCGGCGTGATGGCCGTCAGCGTGCGGGTTTCCTTCGCATTGAGCGTGATCTCGTCGACCGTGATCAGCGCGTTCATCAGAAGGAAGATCGCTACGGCAATGGGAGCCGCAATCGCAAAACTGACAAGAAAACGACCGAGAGGACTGCTGAACATGGTTCTACTCCCTAGCTGTTTGTCTTGGCAGAGATGTTGATGACCGTGGCTCCATCAATTCTATTGATGGCTTCCATGACTTCAACCATCGTCTCCGCAGATGAGTTCACATCCGCTTGAACCACGATCTCGCCGCGCGGATTGTCTGTCCGCAACTCCTTGATGGTGAAACCGACTTCGACCATCGGGATCAGCTTCTTGTCGATGTAGATCTCGTCATTCGCATTGATCGCGATCAGGATTGCCAGAGGCTTCGCCTGCGCCTTGTTATCCACATCCGGCCGCGAAATCGCCACGCCCGGCTCCTTGATGAACTGGGCCGTCACGATGAAGAAGATCAGAAGGATGAAGACCACATCCAGCATCGGCGTCAGGTCGATTTCCTGACCGCCGCCGCCGGTGGGTGGGCGTTGTTTACGTGCCATGAACCTGCTCCTTCCCTACGACTGCGAGATGACGATGTTGACGCGGTCACGGAAGCCGGCGTTGTACGCCTCGTCCCGGATTTTCACGACAACGCCGCTCTTCGTCTTCGGATGCGCCTGGATGATCACAGAACTATTGGGCGTTTCTGCGATGACCCGCTCGATATTTGCACGAACCGAGCTGATATCGGCGATGCGGCCATTGATGGTGATGAGATTGCTCTCATCCACATAGATCAGGATCGCCGGGACCTGGTTCTGCTGCTGCTGGTCTTCAGGTGCCGGCGGCGGCGGCGGCTCGAGGCCGATGGCCTCTTCCCGTGCGAACGTCGACGTCACGATGAAGAAGATGAGCAGGATGAACACGACATCGAGCATCGGTGTCAGGTCGATTTCGGCCGACTCCGCCTGTTTTGTACTACGTCCGCGCATCAGCTGATCTCCATCTGATCTTCAACCTGCTGCACGGAGCGGTTCACCTTGCGGTCCATGCCAGACGTAATCAAAACGCCGGACAGGGAGGCCACCATGCCTGCCATGGTCGGGATGGTCGCACGCGACACACCTGCCGACATGGCCTTGGCGTCGGCGCCCGACGTGATCGCCATGATGTCGAAAACCGACACCATGCCTGTCACCGTTCCGAGCAGGCCGAGAAGCGGTGCCAGCGCGACCATGGCTTTGGTCAGCTGGACGTTTTCTTCGGCCTTCTGGCGGACTTCCGACACGAGCTTCTCACGGACCCAGTGGGCCAGTTTGGACTTCTTGTCGGAGCGTGCCCGCCACTCGGCGACTGCCTCGTTGGCAATCGCGTTGTGCGCAAAGCGGAAGTAGAAAAACCTCTCGAGGATCAAGGCCCACATGATGAATGTGGCTGCCATGATAACCAGCAACACAGGGCCGCCGCGATCCAGAAAGGCTGTTAGAGCGTCAAGACCCAACATTGGGTTACTCCTCCAGGGCTGTTAAGGGGCGGGCTTATGCCCGGCCCCCATGCAGCGACTCCATTTTCTCGGCGACAAGACCAGCGGCCTGTTCGTCGAGAATCTGCTGGTTCGAACGCGCCATCGAGGAGACAACAGCGTGGATGAGCACCAGCGGGATAGCCGCAACGAGACCTTGCACGGTCGTGACGAGAGCGGTCGAGATACCGTCAGCCATGAGTTTCGGATCGCCTGCACCATAGATCGTGATCGCGGTGAAGGTGATGATCATACCCACAACGGTACCGAGGAGGCCGAGCAGCGGAGCGACCGATGCGAGAACCTTGATGATGTCGAGGCCCCATTCGATCTTCGGCGACTCTTTGAGGATCTGCTCGTCGAGTTTGAGCTCGAGCGTTTCGATGTCACGGCTGCGGTTGCTTTCGTAGACTTCGAACACGCGGGCCAGCGGGTTGCCGGTGCCGGCCTGGCGGGTTTTCGCCGTGCCGCGCATTGCAGCGCCCTGGGTGAAGAGCGTGAACATCTTGTAGAGGCCGAGGAGGATACCGATGAAGGCCAGCGTCAGGATCACGTAGCCAACGAGGCCGCCGTGATCGAGGCGGTCACGAAGGGTCGGCAACTCGCCGAGGATACCGAACAGGTTGCCTTTGGACGGATCGACCGGAGCTTTTACAACGGCGCCTTCGTCAGCGTTGATCAGCGAACCGATCGAGGACGAGAACGCACCGCCGGGCTGACGGCCGAAGACCTGCAGGAAGGTTTCGTTGCCTTCGCCCTTGCGGACTTCGACGAACTTGCGGCCGTCGACCGTTGCGGCCGTGAACACGCCGATACGGATCAGTTCAGCTTCGGCGTTCGAGCCTTCCGGGCCGATGCCGTTGACGACCGCGGTGAAGGTTTTCACTTCCGACTGCGCGATCATTTCCTGCAGCATCGCCTTCGGCAGACGCTCCAACTGGCCACGGTTCGGGAGAACACGGGCTTCCGCGATTTCGGCAATACCGTCGACGCGGTCCTTGTAATCGAAGTTGGCGAGCGAGTTGGCGATTTCCGGCATCGTCGCGCCGGCGGCCGAACGGAACTGGCCGAGCATTTCCTGGAAGTCGCCGGCGAGGGTCGAAACCTGGGCTTCAAGCGCGCCAAGCTGAGCTTCGTTCGCATCGAACTCGGCGCTGAGCGCGCGGGCCTTGCCCTCGGCAGCGGCGAGCGCATTGCGCGCGGTCGCCATGCTGGCGGCCTGGCTGGCGGTGTCGGCCTGGAATTGTTTGAGGCGGGCCTGGTCTTCAGCCGACATCTGGTTGGCGTCCTGACGGACTTTCGCCAGAACATCGCTCAGCGACTGTGCAGATGCAGGGGCGGCAGCAGCGAGCGAGACAGTACCGAGAAGAACGGCGGCGCCCAGTGCCTTGAAAGTGGTTTTGATGGTTTTCATAACTCTATGACCTTCGTATCTGATCTTCCGGGCGCTTACTGGACCGAGAATTTCTGGACGGGAGCGAACAGCACGACTTGCTGGGCCTTGCCTTGGGCAACGCGGACAGCGCGGCGGATGTCACTCACGTAGCTGTTCGGCAGCGGCTGCCATTCACCGGTCGCGCGGTCATAACGGGCGGCTTTGCCATTCGGCGTGAGGTAAACGTAGGCGACGCGGCCATAGAGGAACATGTCGACCGTGGTCGGGTTGCCGTCGATGGCAATCTCTTCCTGCCAGGTGTCGATCGTGCGGCCGTATTCCATTTCAGCGGCATAGGCTTCCATGATCACGCGGTACTGTTCGGCCGTCGTGACGTTCGGCGTTTTCATCAGGGCGTCGAGCGAGTCGAGGCGGGTCTTGCGCTCGTCAGCCTTGAAGGGAAGGTCGGCAGCGACGAACTGTTTCAGGTCTTCGACCATGCCGAGGAGCATCGGAACCGTCTGTGCGGTGATGTCGTCGATCGAGCCGAGCTGTTCGGTGAGCGAAGCGATTTCCTCGCGCTGGCTCTGGACCACCAGCTCCTGCTGTTTCGCGAACAGCTCTGCGGCGTCGCGGCGCTGCAGAAGGGTACGGTATTCACGCACCATGTCCGAGCGCTGGTCATCGAGCTGGTTGATCTGGTCCTGAACCTGCTCGGCTTTACGGGTCGCTTGCTCGCCCGTTGTCAGGGCCTCGCGAAGCTGGGCGTGCGCCGGAATGGCCAGGCCCGCGATCAACGCTGCAGCAATGACGCTGCGGGCGGGTGACAGAAGTTTCTTCATGAGGTTTGCCTCTCACTCTCCAAACGGTCGCGCTCTATGGCGCGTAAAATCCTGGGTCTTGGGCGCACCTGCTTCCGAGGGCGTCCCGATGATATCCAGCCGACACACACGGGCTGGCAGTTTGTTGTTGGAAGCGAAAGGCTAAACCTCTCCACCTCCCCGCCTTCGTTTCTCGGGGCTGTTTCGCCCTTCTCTCATGAAGCTTCGCCGGAGCGCGTTTCACGGACCGGCAACTGCCCCTTAGCGGCGAACCGCAACGCTAACAATACCTTACAGTAGGATCAACTGGACTTTACGATTCCGTAAGAAAATACCCGGCCCACAATCCATGGCAACTGACAGAACACAGTAGCGACCGCATCTTGCGGTTTGTCCTTGAGGCCGGCGACCGGCTGCGTGCGCCTTGCTGGCACCTTGCACCGAATTGAGGCTGATCTGAAAAGGCATGCCGGGGCATCACGCGAGGCGAGCCGTTCTGACGCGAATGACATGGCCAGTGAGTAGTGGCTGGGGTGCTAGGATTCGAACCTAGGGTGGCGGTACCAAAAACCGCTGCCTTACCACTTGGCGACACCCCAACTGTGGAGCGCGCGAAATAGCTACTCTTTGGGCAGCTGGCAACTCCCGAAACACGCTTCTTCTGTGAAGCGCACTTTGACGCCCCCTCATTGCCCCCGGCATTCCGAATCCAGATATCTTAACACACCGGCCCTTTACTTTTTATCGTTTATCAACAATATCGACAATCGAGATAATCCGGACTCCAGAACCAGCAGAGGAATTGCCCCGGTCATGAGAACCTTCTTCCTGTCTATGGCAGGTACTTTCGTCGCGATGATCCTGTTCGTGATCGTCGGCTTCTTTTCCCTGTTCCTCCTGATCGCCGCCGCCGCCAGCGCGAAGCCACCGAAGCCGGGCAACGTCGTCCTGTCGCTGGACCTGAATGCCGGCCTGCCCGACCAGGCGCCGATGGGCGGCTTTGCAGCCTTCTCCGGTGTTCCGGGGTTCACGGACATTCTGATCAAGATCAAGGGCGCCGAGACGGACGAGTCCGTGAAAGGCATCTACCTGCGCGGTTCGCTGACCGGCATCGGCACTTCACGCGCCGAAGAGCTGCGCGCCTCACTGAAGAGCTTCCGCGAGTCGGGAAAATTCGTGATCGCGCATACGCAAGGCATGATCGGGCTCGGTGGTCCGTCTGCGTACCATTCGATCACGGCCGCCGACGAAATCTGGATGCAGCCGGGCGCTGACTTCATGATCAACGGCGTGACCTTCGAGACCGAATTCCTCAAGGGCCTGTTCGACAAGATCGGCCTGACGCCGCAAATCTATGCGCTGTACGAATACAAGAACGCTCCGAACTCCTACAATGAAACGGGGTATACGGAGCCTCACCGCGAAGCGCTGCTTGGCCTTGCGACCTCGCTCTGGAATACGGCGCTCACGGACATTGCGGCAGACCGCGGCATGCAGGTGCCGGCGCTGAAGACCCTGCTCGAGGCTGGCCCGAAACCGGCTGAAGCCGCGCTGGAAGCCAAGCTGGTCGACAAGCTCGGCTGGCCGGAAGACGCCGAAGAAGCCGCCCTGGAAAAAGCTGGCGAAGACGCCGAGCTGGTGGACCTGCTCTACTACGCGCCGCCGGAGCCAAAAGGCAAAGTAAAAGACGGCCTGATCGCCATCGTTGGCGGTGAAGGCGCCGTCGTCACCGGCGGCAGCGACTCCACCTCGCCGTTTGCGGACACGCCCGGCTTTGCATCGGACGTCATCGCCCGCGCCATCCTTGACGCTGCCGAAGACGAAGACGTGAAAGCCATCGTGTTCCGCGTCGACAGCCCCGGAGGCTCGCCGACCGCGTCCGACCAGATCTGGCGCGCCGTTGAACGCGCCAAGGAAAAGGGCAAGCCGGTCGTCGTCTCGATGGGCTCGCTCGCAGCCTCGGGCGGATACTATGTGTCCACCGGCGCCGACGCGATCATTGCCAACCGCGGCACGATCACCGGTTCGATCGGCATCTTCGGCGGCAAGTTCGCCCTCGACGGCACGTTCAACAAGATCGGCGTGACCTTCGACTCGGTAACCGTTGGCGGCGACTTCACCAATGCCTACGGCGTCGCACCGTTCAACCAGGCTCAGGAAGCGGAAATCCGCGCGATGCTGAAACGCGGCTATGATCGCTTTGTCGGCCTCGTCGGCGAAGGCCGCGACATGACCTATGATGAAGTGCACGCAATCGCCCGCGGCCGCGTGTGGAGCGGCGAGGAAGCCAAGAAGATCGGCCTCGTC
Organism: uncultured Hyphomonas sp.; assembly: GCA_964643405.1. Lineage (GTDB taxonomy): Bacteria > Pseudomonadota > Alphaproteobacteria > Caulobacterales > Hyphomonadaceae > Hyphomonas. The sequence goes on from CAZXQD010000010.1 coordinate 9,020, forward strand.
GACGAACTCGGCGGCTTCCTGACGGCCATCGACAAGGCCAAGGAACTGGCAGGCATGGACGCCGAAAAGACGCCGCTGCTGGTCTACTACCCGCACCGCAAGACCGGCTTCGAAGCCTTCGAAAGCCTGTTCGGCGTCTCTGCTGAAACGGCGCGCGCTGCCGCCGTGCTCGGCACGATTGCCGGCGACGAGCGTACCCAGGCCCTCATCGAGGAACTGGCCGCCGCCGAAGCGATGAACTCCGGTCAGGCCATGGCCATGGGACCGCGCATCCGCGAGCGCTAGGCGCCCTGCGGACACCTGATCACGGCCTGCCAGCCCGCGCTGGCAGGCCGTTTCATTGACGCGCGGCGCGATCCCGCGTCTTCTGTAGCAGCGGCGCCGCTTGTGAAGGCGCAGGGGATGGTCTAGCCCGCCTGTCGAAAAGGTTCAGCAGAAGCCCATGAACATCATCGTCACCGGAGCGGCCGGATTTATCGGAAGCGAAGTCGCGCTCAGGTTGCTGCGTGAGGGCCATTCGGTTACCGGCATCGATTCCTTCACGGCCTATTATGACGTGAAGCTGAAAGAAGACCGGGTCGCGCGGCTCGTGGCCTTTCCGAACTTCCGCCTCGCCCGGTCCGGGGTTGAAGATATCGCCACGATGGAGCGCGTGTTCGACCGTGTACGGCCGGACATCATCCTTCACTTTGCTGCGCAGGCCGGCGTGCGCTACAGCCTCGAACACCCGCGCGACTATATCGACGCCAACGTCGTCGGTTCGTTCAACATCATTGATCTCGCCCGCCGCCATAAGGCGCGCCACCTGATCCTTGCTTCGACAAGCTCCGCCTACGGCGCAAACCAGAAATTCCCCTTCGAGGAACGCGACTCTGCCCCCTATCCCCTGACCATCTACGCCGCCACGAAACTCGCCGCCGAACTGATCGCGCACAGCCATGCCCACCTTTACGGCGTGCCCACCACCGTGCTGCGCTTCTTCAGCGTCTATGGCCCCTGGGGCCGGCCGGACATGGCCTTCTACCTCTTCACCGACCGGATTTTCAAAGGCCAGCCGATTGATGTGTTCAATAACGGCGACCTCCTGCGCGACTTCACCTATATCGACGATCTTGTCGAATCCATCCGCAGGCTGATGGATGTGCCGCCCCAGCAAGGCAGCCACATGATCAGGGGCGACTCCCTGTCGCCAGTCGCGCCCTACCGCCTCGTCAATATCGGCAATGCGAGCCCCGTCCGCCTGATGGACTATATCGAAGCCATCGAGACCGCCGTGGGCAGGAAGGCATTGAAGAACATGCTGGGCATGCAACCCGGAGACGTGCAGCAGACCTATGCCGATGTGCGCCTCCTGAAAGCCCTTACCGGATATACGCCGAACACGGACTACCGCACCGGGATCCCGGCCTTCGTTGAATGGTTCCGGGGCTACTACAATCCGGCCTGAAGCCCTGCAGCCTCGGCCGCGGCACGGAAATCCTGCGGCACGGGCGCTTCCAGTATCAGCTTTCCGCCTTCCGGATGCGGCAGTTCCAGCTTCGCCGCATGCAGCATCAGGCGCGGCCCCGTCGCCTGCCCTTCGCCGTAGAGCGCATCGCCGAGGATGGGGCAACCGAGCGACATCAGGTGTACGCGGATCTGGTGCATACGGCCCGTTTCCGGCGACATCTGCATCAGCGCGAAGGCGCCCTCGCGCGACAGCACACGCCAGCCGGTCCGCGCCGCCTGCGCGCCTTTGCGGTCTGGCCGGGCGATGATCATCCGCGCCTTGCCGCCCTCTTCCACCTTCACCAGCGCGGCTTCTATGACGCCGGTGTCGGCCGTTGGGAGCCGCCCTTTGACCAGCGCCAGATAGGCCTTCTGCACATCGCGGCCCGCGAATGCCTCAGACAATTTCGCCGCCACCGGCTGAGTCTTCGCCGCAACGATGACACCGGACGTGCCCTGGTCCAGCCTGTGTACCAGGCGCGGGCGCTTGCCGTTCGACTTCGCAAACGCCGCCATCAGGTCGTCCAGCGAGCGCGCAATCCCATGGCCCGCTTGCACGGCGAGACCAGCAGGTTTGTTGAACGCGATGATCGAGTTGTCCTCATGCAGCACGAGGCTGCGCGCATAGGCGGCTTCTTCTGCGGGGATCGCGGGGACAGGCCGGTTGCGGGTCATCAGGACTTCTTCTTCCGGGCGCGAAGCTCCGCAAGGCGCGCAAGATGCTCCGCTATCGGACGTTCGCGGCCTTCGCCTTTCGGCGTGTAGAAGGCCGGGCGTTTCATGCCGTCCGGGAAATAGTCCTGGCCGGAGAAGCCATCCTCCGCGTCGTGATCATACTGATAGCCGGTGCCATAGCCCTGATCCTTCATCATCGAGGTCGGCGCATTCAGGATATGCTTCGGGGGCATCAGGCTGCCGGTCTCTGCCGCCGCGCGGCGCGCGGCCTTGTAGGCGACATAGGCCGCATTGGACTTTGGCGCGGTGGCAAGGTGGATCACGGCCTGCGCCAATGCCAGTTCCCCTTCGGGCGAGCCAAGCCGCTCATAGGTGCGCGCCGCCTCCCCGGCGATCATCAGCGCAGTGGGGTCTGCAAGGCCGATATCCTCGCTGGCCATGCGGATGAGGCGCCTTGCAAGGAAGAGCGGGTCTTCGCCGCCTTCCAGCATCCGCGCGAACCAGTAGAGCGCCGCATCGGGATCTGATCCGCGTACGGATTTATGCAGCGCGGAAATGAGATTGTAATGCTCCTCGCGGTCCTTGTCATAGGCCGCCGCGCGTTTAGACAGCGACTTGCCGAGATCATCCGGCGAGAGCAGGCCCGGCTCGCCCATCATGGCGAAGGCCTGCTCGGCAAGGTTCAGCAGGTAACGTCCATCCCCGTCCGCCATCGACAGGATCATCGCGCGCGCCGCCTTCGTCACCGGCAGGCGGCGCTTTTCCATGTTTTCGGCGCGCTGCAGCAGCTTCTCCAGCGCCGCTTCATCGAGCCGCTTCAGCACCAGAACCTGGCAGCGTGAGAGCAGAGCGCCGTTCAGCTCGAAGCTCGGGTTCTCCGTTGTCGCGCCGATCAGCGTCACCACGCCGCTTTCGACGAAAGGCAGGAAGCCGTCCTGCTGGGCGCGGTTGAAACGGTGGATCTCGTCGACGAAGAGCAGCGTGCCCTTGCCCATCTTCCTTCGCCCTTCGGCCCGGTCGAACGCCGCGCGCAGCTCCTTAACGCCGGAGAAGATGGCGCTGATCGCCTCGAACTCTAACCCTGTGTCTTCGGCGAGGAGGCGCGCAATCGTCGTCTTGCCGGTGCCCGGCGGGCCCCAGAGGATGATGGAGGACAGCCGTTTGGAGTCCAGCATCCGCGACAGAGCGCCCTCCGGGCCAATCAGATGATCTTGCCCGACCACGTCCAGCAGTGTCTTCGGGCGCAGCCGGTCGGCCAGCGGCCGGGGGGCCCTGCCGGAGAGGCCTGCGGAGTCAAAAAGGTCGGTCATCAGGGCTTTCTAGGCGAGCGCTGCCTTTGTGGTAAGCTGTGAAAAAATAGGGAGGAAAACATGAAGCTGGAGATCACGCCCTCGGGCCAGGCCTGCGGCGCAAGCGTGCGCGGGGTGGATCTGTCGAAGCCTCTTTCGAAAGAGACCGTCGCCGCGATCCGTGCGGCCTGGCTGGAGCATCAGGTGCTGGCCTTTCCCGACCAGAAACTGACCGACGAGCAGCTGGAAGACTTTACCCTGAATTTCGGCCCCTTCGGAGAAGACCCGTTCATCGCGCCCATTCCCGGCCATCCGCATATCATTGCGGTAAAGCGCAAGGCGGACGAAACCTCGCCGATCTTTGCCGAAAGCTGGCATTCGGACTGGAGTTTCCAGGCAAAGCCGCCGCAGGGCACCTGCCTTTATGGCAAGACCATCCCGCCGGTTGGCGGCGATACTTTGTTCACCAACCAGTATCTCGCACTGGAGCAGATGCCCGCTGAGTTACGCAAGCGGATCGAGGGCAAACGCGCCATCCACTCCGCCAAGAATGCCTATGCGCCGACGGGCTTCTACGGCGCCGGCGACAAGGGGCGCTCGATGGATATTCGCCCGTCCGAAGAAGCGCAGGCAACGCAGGCGCATCCGATCATCCGGACCCATCCTGAAACGGGTCGCGACTGCCTGTTCGGCACGGCGGGCTATATCATCGGCATCGAGGGCATGGACCAGGCCGAGGGCTGGGACCTCGTTTCGGAAGTCTATCGCTGGCAGACGCGGCCGGAATTCCAGTACCGGCACAAGTGGAGCCCGGACATGCTGGTGATGTGGGACAATCGCTGCACGCTGCATATGGCGACGGGCGGTTATGCCGGGCATGATCGTCTGCTGCACCGCACCACAATCGGCGCTGCATAGGGCGTTCCCGCAAGGGCAAGTTCGGAGTATGGTTTCCCCGGAGGCCGCAAAGACGGCCCGGGAGGAACATCGATGGCTGACACCTGGCATGGCGCGCGCGCCGGCATACCTGATCCGTGGACCCTGCCGCTGGACACGTTTGACGTGTCGAAAGCGGCGATCTTCCAGCAGAACGCCCACGGAGAATATTTCCGCCGGCTGCGGAAGGAAGCGCCGGTTCATTATTGCCCCGAAAGCCAGTTCGGCGGTTATTGGTCGATCACGCGGTTCAACGACATCGTGGCCATCGACTCCAATCACAAACAGTTCTCCTCGCAGAGCAGTATCGTGATCGGTGATGCGCCGCCGGATTTCGATACGCCGATGTTCATTGCGCAGGACCCGCCCATCCATGATGTGCAGCGCAAGGCGGTGCAGCCCGCTGTCGCGCCGAGCCAATTGGCCGACATCGAGGCGCTGATCCGTCAACGCGTGAACAACATCCTCGACGATCTGCCCACGGGCAAACGGATCAACTGGGTGGAGCATGTCTCGAAAGAGCTGACCACGCAGATGCTGGCGACGCTGTTCGACTTTCCGTTCGAGGATCGCCACCTCCTGCCCTACTGGTCGGATGTGACGACGACGTCGGAAACGGTCGGTGTGGAAGTCGACATGAAGCACCGTGAGGCGGAGCTGATGAAGTGCCTCGCCTACTTCACCAAGCTCTGGCACCAGCGCGCTGCCGAACCGCGCAAGTTCGATTTCATTTCCCTTTTCGCGCATGATCCCGAAACAAAGGACATGATCAACAACCCGATGGAGCTGATGGGCAACCTGATGCTGCTGATCGTGGGCGGCAATGATACGACGCGCAATTCGATCTCCGGCGGCGTGGTCGCGCTGAACCAGTTTCCCGGCGAGTATGCCAAGCTGAAGGCGGATCCTTCGCTGGTGCCGAACATGGTGTCCGAAATCATCCGCTGGCAGACGCCACTCGCGCATATGCGGCGCACGGCGCTGGAGGATGTCGAGTTCCAGGGCAAGCAGATCCGCAAGGGCGACCGGGTAGTGATGTGGTATGCTTCCGGCAACCGCGACGAGACCGTGATCGAGGACCCGGACACGTTCCGCATCGACCGCGAGAATGCCCGCCGCCACCTCTCCTTCGGGTTCGGCATCCACCGCTGCATGGGCAACCGCGTTGCCGAGATGCAGCTGCGGCTACTCTGGGAAGAAATCCTGAAACGGTTTGACCGGATCGAGCTTGTGGGTGAGCCGGTGCGGGTGATGTCAAACTTCGTGCTGGGTTACGAGGACGTGCCCGTGATCGTGCATCCGCGCTGAGGGTCTTGAATCCGGGTTTTTGCCTGAAAAAGCAGAGTTCCGTGGGCGGAGATGTTGCGCAAGGTCCGGGTGGGCGTTTGCCAGCGCCTTGATCGGTATGGGGATTATCTCTCTGACCGTGTGCGCAAGTTGAGTATCGGCAGCGTTGAGACTGTCTCAGCCTGTCTCATCGGGTGCTGATCCTGTGTCGTTTCTCTCTCGATGGGTTCTCATTGATTCTCATTTTTTATCACTTCGTATCGATCTGTTTCGCGAGCCGGGTCTGAGGCGGGCGGGAGCAGGACGGGCCAGGCGGCGAGAGTAACGCTGCAGACGGCCCGACCGGATTCAGAACTCAGAAGACATTCACCCCACCTGTCATCCCGGCGGAAGCCGGGAACCAGAGGGGTTTGTTTTGCTTGAGATTGTGGGTCCCGGGTTTCGCGGGATGACACGGTGGGAGGGGTGGTATCCGGGGCTCCGATGTAGGCGCAAGCCAGTGCCTGCGCGTCACTCCAGAACTTTCAAGGCGTCGACGACTTCCACATCGGCCATCATGTCGAGGTAGGCATCGAACCAGGGCTTGTGCGCTGAGCCGACGATGACGAGGACGCGGCCACCGGGCGCGGCGGCCATCGCCTCGCGGATATGCGCGACCTGGCGCAGGTTGCGCGCCTCCCATTCGGCCATCCGCAGGCGACCGACATCGTTGGGCGTCGGGCGATCCAGCATGATCTGCCATTGCAGCGCGACATCCGCGACGCCGGCCTCCGGCGTGTTGAGAAAGCGGTAGGTTTCCAGTGCCTGCTGCGGCGTGGTGAGCCGTTCTCCAGCCTTGATGATCGGGGCATTGGCGGGATCGGCAATGATCGCCTCGAGATCAACGTCTTCAAAGAAGGCCATCAGGTCGGCTTGCATGAAGGTCAGCAAGTCGTCGGCGTGGTGGTCGTCGGTAGCGTGGACGCGCTCGAGCCCGAGACGGGCCGCAAGGCGGGAGGCAATCTGGTGGCTTTCATTCTTTCGTGTGTCGTACTCGGCGAAATAGGCAGCGAGATCCGGCGAGACGCCGTCACCGGCGATTCGGCCCGCTTCCGGCAGGCGCCACCACTGGACGAGGGCGGAATGCGTGTCGCCGGCGGCTGTGAACAGGGCGGCGAGATGGCGGCGCTGTGCGTCAGTGGGATCGGCCGGCCACTCCCTCAGTGTACGGCGCACTTCGGCTTCGGCTTCCGGCAGGCCGAGCTTCAGTTCGGCCTCGGCAAGGGCAGCGCCTTTCAGGAGGCGCCCGCCATAGGTCGCGGCAGATTCGGGATAAATCGCCTCGTAGGCTTTCAGGCCGTGGATGCTCTCGCCGGAGAGATTCTCGATGACGATGATATCCGGATTGAACGCCGCGAGCCGGGCGAGCAAGGGCTCCAGCACGGCGGCGTCGAAACCCTCCGGCGTGTTGCTGAGATGCGGCGTGGCGAGGACGAGGACCTGCGTTTTCTGTCCGTACACGAGCGGCTGCAGGTCGCGCGGGTCGAAGGCGCGGGCGGGCGCAGGCGGCATCTCGACGGTGAGAGCCGGAGCTTCCGGCGCTTCGGGCGGCGAGGCGCAGGCGCTGATCAGGGCGACGGCGGCGGCAAGTGTGGACATCAGGCGCATGCAGGTTCCTCGCGGGTTCTCTGTGCGTGTGATGCCGTGAAGGAGGCGGCTGGATGCAGGTGCGGGCGGAAAATTCGAGTTGGCCAGCGCGGGCGGCCGGAGCGGACTTTCAAATTTCGACGGCAGACAAGCCCCTAACCTCCCGTCGCTGCGCGACGGGCTGCTTCTCTCCCACGGGAGAGGGGTCAAGGGATCAGGTGCGCACGGTGCCCTTCACGGTGCGGCCGTTGCGTTCGATCTCGATCTGCCATTCGCGGCCACCCTTGGCGACGACGCTTTCCAGGTCCTTGACCGACTTCGTGGTCTTGCCGTTGACGGCGCGGATGATGTCGCCCGGCTGGAAGTAATTGCGCGAGATCGTGCCGCGGGTGACCGAGTGGACATAGATGCCCGAGCCCTTGGAGAAGGGATCGAGGCCGTTTTCTTCAGCGAGGCGGGGCGAGAGTTCGATCACGCGGGCGCCGTTGAAGATGGACGCGCCGGAGAGCAGGACGACATCTGCTTCGGTGGCGCCGGGCGGCGGCTCGAGCTGGACATTGATCGTCTGCGCATTGCCGGCGCGCAGCACGGTGAGCTTGGCGGTTTCGCCCGGATTGCGGACGGCCGCGAGGAACTTCAGGCCCTTCTCGTCGAAGACTTCGCGGTCGTCGATGGCGGTGACGAGATCGCCGCGGCGCAGGCCCGCATTGGCGGCCGGGCCGTCCGGATAGACCTCCGTGACGATGACGCCGACAGGGCGCGTGAGACCCTGCGTCTTGGCGATGTCATAGCTGACGGACTGGGCGGCAAGGCCGAGCCAGGGGCGCACGAAGGTGCCGCTGTTGACGGCCGCGTCGACGACGCGCTTGACCATTTCCGACGGGATGGCGAAGCCGATGCCGACCGAGCCGCCGGTGCGCGAATAGATGGCAGTGTTGACGCCGACGAGTTCGCCCTTGGTGTTGATGAGGGCGCCGCCAGAGTTGCCGGGGTTCACGGCCGCGTCAGTCTGCAGGAAGAACGAATAGTCCGACACACCGACATCGGTGCGGGCGGTGGCGGAGATGATGCCGTTGGTGACGGTCTGGCCGACACCGAAGGGGTTGCCGATGGCGAGGACGAGGTCGCCCACCTGCACGGCGCGCGTGTCGGCGAAGCTGAGGGTCGGCAGGCGCTCGGCGCCGGTATCGATCTTCAGGACGGCGAGGTCGGTGCGCTCATCGGCGAGCAGAAGCTCGGCGGCGTACTCGCGCCGGTCGCTGAGGACGATCCGGAAACTGTCGGCGCCCTGGATGACGTGGTTGTTGGTGACGATGATGCCATCAGACCCGACGATGACGCCGGAGCCGAGGGAGTTCTGGACGCTGCCCTGGGCCGGGACGCCGTAGAGCAGCTGCTCCATCGGGGTGACGCGGCTTTTGACATTCTTGGCGGTGTAGACGTTGACGACCGCCGGCGACGCAGCCTTCACGAGCGGCGCGAAGCTGAGATGGATCTGCTCCTGGGACTGGGGCACGACCGATTGGGCGGCGAGGGCCTGGGCCTGGCTATCACCCGCCGCTGCGGGCACGAGGGCCACGCCATCTGCCGTATTGGCCGGCTCGCGCTCTGCCTGCGAGAACATCGGCGCCAGGGCCACGGTCAACAGCATCAGGACGGCCACGCTGAGGAAAGCGAGGAGTTTGGAAACGTGTTTGGTCATGGTGCGTGGATCGGTCATGAGTATGGCTCTATTGCGGACCTAAATGCGGCGCAAATGGTACTGCATGACAAATCAGATAGTCGCCCTTGGGGCGTATGCCAGAGGCTCTAGCTCTCCCGGGCTGCCAGCTTGGCAAGGTTGTCGGCGTGGCTTTCCCGGCTGATCTTGTAGAAGCTGACGCAGATGAGCATCAGGGTCCAGGCCGTCAGCAGCGAAAGGGCGTAGCCCCAGCCGAGGTTGCGAATCGATTCCTCGGTGGCCCCTGCTCCGCCGCCGCCCTGCGCGAACCCGGCAACCGCAAGCACGGCGGAGGCCGTCATCACGCCAACCCCCTGCGACAGTTTCCGGATGAAGCTGATCCCGGCGAAGAAGATGCCTTCGGAGCGCCGTCCGGTCTGGAGTTCGCTGTCTTCAACGATGTCGGCCACCATCGAAGCCATCAGCATCTGGGTCGCGATGATCAGGGCGAGGTCGAAGATCGTGATCGTGATGATGATGTTGAAGAGCTCCGGCGTGCCATTCGGCGGCAGGAGGCCGAGCAGGCGCAGGATGACCGGCATGGGCGCAATCGTGAAGGCAAGCGCGCCGATGGTGATGGCGCCGCGCTTCTTGCCGAAGGTCTTGCCGATGATCGGCGCAATGATCAGGGCGAGGATGGCCGAGATGTAGACGGCGCCGGTGATCGTGGCGATCTGCTCGTTGTTGAAGCCCCAGAAGATCGTGTTGATGTACTGGTTGAGCGTGGCGGAAATGCCGGACGCGATGAGCCCGAACAGCGTGGCGAGGAAGAGCGCGCGGAAGGACGGGTTCGAGATCGTCTCGAAGATTTCCTTGAAGATCGTGCCGAGCGTTAGTTTGCGCGCGGCAGGGGGCGCCTTCAGGTGCGGGATGTGGCTGTGCGTACCGGCGGTGCAGATCAGCGCTGCAAAGAAGATGCAGATTGCCGCGATGGTGCCGTAAGTGTTCCAGCCATCGATGTTGAACACCCCGACCGGGGCTTCTTCCGTGGGAACGAGCAGGAAGCGGAAGAGCACGATCTGGATCGTCAGGCCGCCAAACCAGCCGAGGAAGGTTCGGATCGACATGAGCGACGTGCGCGCATCGTAGTCCTGGGTGAGTTCCGCAGCAAGCGCCGTACTCGGCACATCGAAGAAGGTGAAGGAGAGGCGCACGAGGATCGTGAAGGCGACGAGCCAGAGGAACAGATCATTGCCCGTGATGCCGGCGGGCGGGTTCCAGGTGAAGAAGTAAGTGACGGTGACAGGAATGAGCGCGGCATACATGAACGGATGGCGGCGGCCGAACTTGGTGCGCATGTTGTCAGACCAGTAGCCGACAACCGGATCCGAGATCGCATCGATGACGAGGGCGATCAGGAGCGCCAAGGCGACAAGACCCGCATCGACGCCAAGGATGTTCGAATAGAAGAACAGGAGCACATACTCGAACCCGTTGTTCTTGATGCCTTCGGCGGCGCCGCCGACACCGAAGGCGATGCGCGTCCACAAGCTGGGCTTTCCAGCAGAACCTTTACTCATCAGGGCGTTCCTAGAGCGGCGTGGGTGCCCGGCCTTACAGACCGAGCACCGCCTTCGCCATGATGTTGCGCTGGATTTCGTTCGAGCCCGCATAGATCGAGGTCTTGCGGTAGTTGAAGTAGCTCGGCGCGGCGGTGAGGGCGTATTCGGGCGTCGGCGACTCGATGTTCGAGCCGGGGCTTGCGAGCGCCACCGTGTCCTGCACGAAGGGCTCGGCATAGAGGCCGGCGGCTTCGAGCGCGAGTTCGGTGATCGCCTGCTGAGCTTCGGAGCCGGCGCATTTCAACATCGAGCTTTCCGGGCCGACATTCTGCCCGGCGGAGAGCGAGGAGAGGACGCGGCGCTCGGTGGCGTCGAGCGTGTCGATGCGCATTTCGAGCAGGGCGAGCTTGCGGGCGAAATCCGGGTTGCGGATGACCGGTTCGCCGCCATCGATTTCCTTGGAGGCGATCTTGCGGGCCTTGTTCAGCATATGGCGCAGGCCGGGGGCGTACGCGTTGCCCCGCTCGAACTCGAGCAGGTATTTTGCATAGGTCCAGCCTTCGTTCTCCTTGCCGATCAGGGCATCCTTGATCTTTACACGGACGTTCTCGAAGAAGACCTGGTTGATCTCGTGCTGGCCTTCAGCGGGGCCGTCCAGCGTCGGGAGCGGGCGGATGGTGATGCCCGGCAGGGTCATCGGAAAGACGATGAAGGAGATGCCTTCCTGAGGCTTGCCCTCTTTCGAGGTGCGCACGAGGCAGAAGATCATGTCGGCCCACTGGGCGAGCGTGGTCCAGATTTTCGAGCCGTTGAGGACATACTCGTCGCCGTCGCGCACGGCGCTCATCTGGAGGCCGGCAAGGTCGGAGCCGGCGCCGGGTTCAGAATAGCCCTGGCACCACCAGACATCGGAGGAGAGGATGCTCGGCAGGTGTTTCTTCTTCTGCTCGTCATTGCCGAAGGCCATGATGACAGGCGCCACCATCGAGACGCCGAAGGGCGCGACGTTGGGCGTTCCGGCGCCCGAGAGTTCGGAATGGAGGATGTAGCGCTCGGTCGTGGAGAGGCCGGGGCCGCCGTATTCCTTCGGCCAGTTCGGCGCGATCCAGCCTTTCGCAGCCAGCTTCTTCTGCCAGGCGACCTGGCTGGCCTTGTCGACATAGCCGTTCTTCGACAGGGCCATGCGGGCGCGCAGGTCCACGTCGAAGTTTTCCGCGATCCAGTCGCGGACTTCTTTCTGGAATTTGAGGTCAGACGGCGAAAGCGAGAGATCCATGGCCGCCCGCTCTCCTATTCCACGATGTCGTAATACTGGACGTCCGGCGCGCCGCCGAGAACCGCGCCGAGCTTCGGGCCGGCTGCCTTGAAGTAGTCGGTCTGGCCGTGGGCCTTGAGCGCGTCAGCAGAGGCGTACTGCTCCATGAAGATGTATTCGGTGGTCGAGCCCTTGGTCTTGTAGAGCTGGTAGGTCAGGCAACCGGGCTCGTTGGCCTTCACTTTGGCCATAAGGTCTTTGGCAACCTGTTCGAACTCTGCCTGCTTTCCGTCCTGGATCTTCAGTTTGGCGACGACACCGATCATCTTGGTTCCTCCCGTAGAGTGTTATCGCGCCACACTATGTAGTCTACCGGAGTCGGCAAGCCCGTCCCCTAGGGTATGGGTACGATTCATGCAGGGTTAATTCCGGGTGGGCGAGCGAAACGGCGCGGGCGGCGGGTTTCTCCCGATGGAACGGGAATTGCTCTTCCCCAAATTGTGATGCCGCAACCTGAGTTGACTGATGCTGGATATGACCAAGGCTGACACCCTTCCCAAGGCGGAAAGCCCGCGCCCGGTCGCGCCAGCCGCGATCCTGGCCGTGATTCCGGCCCTGAACGAGGCGCGCCATATCGAGACATGCATCCGGTCGCTGATGGCGGGCAGCCCGGCCCTGCGCCAGGTGCCGCTGGTTGTGGCGGACGGCGGCAGCAGCGATGAAACGGTCGCCATCGTCGAGGGCCTGAAGGCGGAATTCCCGAACCTGCGGGTGCTGCACAATCCCAAGCGGCTGCAGGCTGCGGCGCTGAACCTTGCCGCTGAGACCGAGGCGAGCGCCGAAACGCAGGTCCTTGTGAGGTGCGACGCGCATTCGATCTACCCGGAAAACTTCATCCTCGACGTCGCCCAGTCGATGGTTGACCACGGCGCGGCCTCGCTGGTCATCCCGATGGACGCGGTTGGCGAAACGCCATTCGAGAAGGCCAATGCCTGGATCGTTGATACGCCGCTTGGCTCGGGCGGCGCGGCCCATCGCGGCGGCAAGACGTCCGGCTGGGTGGACCATGGCCACCATGCGGGTTTCGACATCGGCTGGTATCGCCGGATCGGCGGCTATGACGAGACTTTCGCGGCGAACGAGGACGCCGAATACGATGTGCGCCTCGCCCGCGCCGGCGGGCGGATCTACCTCGATGCCAGCATCCGCATCCGGTACATCCCGCGCGGCAGCGTGCAGCGGCTGTGGAAACAGTATGCCGGTTATGGCCGGGGCCGGGCGCGGAACGTACGCAAGCATGGCAACCGGCTGAAACTGCGGCAGGCGGTACCCATCATCGCCCTGGCCGGCTCGGTCGGCGGGAGTATCGGCGCACTTGTTTTCTGGCCCGCGATCCTGTTGCCGCTGGGCTACCTCAGCATCCTGGCCTGCGCTTCGGTGGCGGTGGCCGTGAAGCACCGGTCGCTCACCGGGCTCTATGCCGGACTGGCCGCCGGAACCATGCACATGAGTTGGGCGTGGGGCTTCCTGAGCGAAGCGATCGGGCGCAAAAGTTAACGAGATGGTCTCTACGTATTGGTTTTGGCCCGCAGATTGCGTAGTCTGACGGATGAATGGGATTGTTTCCATGGCCAGCTCAAACGACGGAGTGACTGCAGCGCTGCGGGAACGGCTGAACTTTTTCGGCCGGACAGCAACCGCATTGCGTGCCCGGCTGAAACGCGGCTTCGGACGCGGCGAGCCTCTCACTGACCCCGGCTTCAGCAGCCCTGAAGGTAAACCGGAAGACCCGGGCGCTCCGGCGCGCGTCGTAGCGGCGCCGGAGGGCGTTTGCCTGTATGCCGTCGGCGACATCCACGGCCGGCGGGACCTGCTGGACCTGCTGATGGAGCAGATTGCCGAAGACGCAGCCAAGCTGCCCGACGGCATCAAGCCGCAGATCGTGTTCCTGGGTGACTATATCGACCGGGGCCTCAAGTCGCGGGACGTGATCGATTTCTTTACCAGCGGCGCCGCAGACCGTTTCGACCCGATCTTCCTGATGGGTAACCATGAGGAGGCGTTGCTGCGCTTCCTGCAGGAAGCCTCGTTCGGCAGCCAGTGGGCCCGCTATGGCGGCGCCGAGACGCTGTATTCCTACGGCCTTGCCCCGCCCAACCAGCGCGCCAGCCTCAATTCACATGAGGAAATGACGGCTGCCCGCAATGCCTGGGCCAAGGTCTGGACCGAGTTCCGTAACCGGCTGCCGCCAGAACACCTCGCTTTTTTCCAGTCGCTGAGGCCGTATCACATTGCGGGCGACTATCTGTTCGTACACGCCGGCCTGCGGCCGGGCGTTAACCTTGAAGAACAGTCGATGCGCGACATGCTGTGGATCCGGGAAGAATTCCTCGATGACCGCGCGCCGTTCCCGCAAATGATCGTGCACGGTCACACGCCGATGGACGCGGTGCATCAGGATGGCCGGAGGATCGGCCTGGATACCGGAGCTTTCCTGACCGGACGGCTGACGGCGGCGCGTCTTATCGGCACGGATGTTGCTTTCCTCAGTACCTGAATCATCTATTCGGCGTCATATACGGCGACCCAACAAACCGGCCTTAGGGAGAAATTCGCAGACATGATCGCGCTTCGTCCTCTTTACATCCTCTTCCTTGCGGCGGTGGCTATTGTGCTGTCGGCGTGCGGCTCGACCGGCGGCCAGCCGGCAGGCCCGGCTGACGCGGGCGACATAGAATCGCGGACGCAGGTGGCGACCGACTACACGCTCGGCGCCAGTGACCGCCTGCGCATCACGGTGTTCGGCCACCCGGACCTTTCCGGGGAATTCGAAGTGGACGGATCTGGCTCGATCTCCCTGCCGCTGATCGGCCAGCAGAAGGCCGAAGGCCTGTCCACCAAGCAGCTGGAGACTTCGATCACCGAAACGCTCGCCGGCGGCTATATCCTCAACCCGCGCGTCAGCGCCGAGGTCATCAACTACCGTCCGTTCTACATTCTCGGCGAAGTCGGCCGTCCGGGCGAGTATCCCTACACCAGCGGCCTGACCGTGCAGAACGCGATCGCTGCCGCGGGCGGATACACCTACCGCGCCAACAAGCGCGTCATCTACATCAAGAGCAAAGATTCGGACCGCGAGATTGCCTACGATCTGACGCCGGTCACGGTGGTCAAGCCGGGCGACACGCTGCGAGTCGGCGAGCGGATCTTCTGATCCGGGCGGCATTTGCCGCCTGAACGAGACGGGCGCCGCGATATGTCGCGGCGCCCTTTTTTCTGGCCCGGCCCTTCGCTGGTGCAATATGGGGCAGTCCAAATGGCCTGCTTGGCCGCAACTAGGCCAGTTCTGCACGTCCGGGCGGCAGCAATGGCATTCAGGTGCCGTAATATTTAACGAATACTTCGCCCGATGGGTGAAACTTCTAAAATCCCCTTAATTCGCAGCCGCAGCAGTGGTATAAGGATTGCAGTCGTACCGTTCAGGACAAGGGAAAGGTTTGGGCAGGCGCCGTGGGGGTGTCGTCCGGGCTGGTTCCTGAACCGGGCACAGTAGACTTTGAAGGGGAACCAAATGGAATTCCGGTACGGTGATCAGACAGGAAGTCTGAGCAACGACGCATATACGCATGAAGAGGCCGAAGGCGCCCCTGAGGGCGGCGATTTCAGCCCGAAGCGCATTTTCGACGTCGTTGTGGCATCGCTGGCCCTGCTGTTCGTGGCGCCGCTGCTGCTGGTCGTGGGTCTTCTGATCCGCCTGCAGGACGGCCAACGCGCACTCTACTCGCAGCCGCGCTGGGGCCGGAACGGCGAAACGTTCCAGTGCTTCAAGCTGCGCTCGATGGTGCCGAATGCGGCCGAGAAACTGGACGCTGTCCTGGCGAGCGACCCGGAAGCCCGCCGCGAGTGGGACCTGACCCAGAAGCTGACCAACGATCCGCGCATCACGCCGCTGGGCAAGTTCATCCGCGCGACGTCGATCGACGAGCTGCCGCAGCTGCTGAACATCATTCGCGGCGACATGTCGTTCGTCGGCCCGCGGCCGATCCCGCTCTATGAGCGCTCGAAGTATGGCGAAGGCTTCGCCTATTACTGCCGCGTGCGTCCGGGCCTGACCGGTATCTGGCAGATCAGCGGCCGCAGCAACGTCTCGTACAGCGAGCGTGTCGAGATGGACACGAAGTACGTCATGACCCACACGTTCATGGGCGATATCGGCATCATGCTGAAAACCGTTCCGGCTGTGCTGTTGTCGGTCGGCGCGAAGTAGGCGCCCCGCCAGAGGCGAATGCCTGGCCGAAGGGACGCGCAGCGCCCGGGACTACGGGAGCGTGGGGCGATGCGAGGATCCGGCGAGGTCAGGCCTTTCCAGGTCCACACGATTGCAGGCTTCCTGCTGCTGGCCGGCCTGTTCCTTGGCGGGCTTGCCATCATCGTCAGCCCATCCCTGCCCGGTGCGGAGGACGATGCTACGGCAGCGGCAAGGACAGCGCATAACGGCCGGCCTGTTTCAGGCTCCTTCGTGCATCATTTCGGGCGCGGGCATGATCCCGCGCACTGGTACAAGTCCGATTTCCTTTATCCGAACTCTCCACACCCAGCCTGGAAGGCGGAGCTGATCCATTTCATGGATGACCGGATCGAACTCGAGGTCCGGCGCGAGCGGACGGAGTACAAGACAATTGCCGGGGCAGAGTATCAGCGCATCGGCTTCCATCATTTCGGGCGCTACGAAGTGGTGATGAAAGCGGCGCCGGGCTCGGGCACGGTGTCGGCCATGTTCACGCACACGCATGGCCAGTTTGGCGATCCGCATGACGAGATCGACATCGAGTTCCTGGGCAACCGGCCGAGGGACCTGCACATCAACTACTTCACCGGCGGCAAGGAGGCGGGATCGGTCTACGCGCCGCTCGGCTTCGATGCGAGCAAGGAGGTGCACCTCTATGCCTTCGAATGGGAGCCGGACGTAATCCGGTGGTATGTGGATGACCGGCTTGTGCATACGGCGACGCCGGCCGTGCAGCCGATTCCGCAGGCGCCCGGCCGGCTGATGGTGCACCTTTGGAGCGGCGGGCCGCAACAGTATCGCTGGCATGGCAAGCCGACTTTCAAGGATGGCGCGCGGGCTGCCGTCTACTGCCTGAGTTTCCGCCGCGCGGGTGACACGGCGCCCCAGTGTTCGGACACGTTCCGGGCCGCCTCGGGCCCGACGCCCTGACGGTCAGCGGCGCCCGCCGGCATAGCCGCGCGGCTCGGCGCCTGCTTCGGACTTCATGCTGAGCGCGATACGCTTGCGCTGGACATCGACTTCCTTGACGCGGACGCGCACCACCTGCCCGGCCCGAACGACCGTATGCGGATCTTTGACGAACGTGTCGGAGAGCTCCGAAATGTGCACGAGGCCATCCTGGTGGACGCCAATGTCCACGAAGGCGCCGAAGGCCGTGACGTTGGTGACGACGCCTTCCAACGACATGCCAGGCTTCAGGTCCGAGAGGGTTTCGACACCTTCCTTGAAGGTCGCGGTCTTGAATTCCGGGCGCGGATCGCGGCCGGGCTTTTCGAGTTCCTTCAGGATATCCTTTACCGTGGGCTCGCCGAATGTGGCGTCAGCAAAGTCGCGTGGTTTGAGTTTCGAAAGGAAGGCCTTGTCGCCGACGAGGCTTTTTACGTCGCGGCCGGTTTTCGCCGAGATGCGCTCGACCACTTCATAGGCTTCCGGGTGGACACCCGAGCCATCGAGCGGATTCTTGGCATCGCGGATGCGCAGGAAGCCGGCGGATTGCTCGAACGCTTTCGGGCCCATGCGGGGCACTTTCTTGAGTGCGGCGCGGGACTTGAAGGCGCCGTTCTCGTTCCGGAAGGCAACGATGTTGGAGGCCAGCGTTTCGTTGAGGCCGGAGACGCGGGCGAGCAACGGCGCGGAGGCCGTGTTCACATCGACCCCGACCGCGTTGACGCAGTCTTCGACCACGGCGGTGAGCGAGTTCGACAGCGCGGACTGATCAACATCGTGCTGGTACTGGCCGACGCCGATGGCCTTGGGCTCGATCTTCACAAGCTCCGCCAACGGATCTTGCAGGCGCCGGGCAATGGATACGGCGCCGCGGAGGGAGACATCAAGGTCCGGGAATTCTTTCGCGGCGAGTTCCGAGGCGGAATAGACCGAGGCGCCGGCTTCGGAGACCATCACGCGCGTGAGGCCGAGATCGGGCATCTTGGACTCGAGTTCGGCGACGAGCTTGTCCGTTTCGCGGCTGGCCGTGCCGTTGCCGACGCTGACGAGTTGAACTTTGTGCTTCCTGGCAAGCTTGGCGAGCGTCATCAGCGCGCCGGCCCAGTCGCGTTTCGGTTCATGCGGATAGACGGTGGCAGTTTCGAGCATCTTGCCGGTGGCGTCGACCACGGCGATCTTGCAGCCGGTGCGGATGCCGGGGTCGATACCCATCACGGTTTTCGGGCCAGCGGGCGCGGCGAGCAGAAGGGCTTTCACGTTCTTGGAGAAGACGCTGATCGCTTCGCTGTCGGCGCGCTCCTTTACGCGTGCGAAGAGATCATTCGTGCAGGCAGGCGCGAGGCGGGTTTTCCAGGCGATCTCTGCGGTCTCGGCGAGCCAGGCATCGGCCGGCCGGCCTTTGCGGGCGATACCGCCCTTCGCCATAACCGTTGCAACGGCGGGATGCACCGCTTTTTCCGCATGCGGAATGTCGAGGCCGAGCTTCAGGACGCCTTCCTTCTCGCCTCGCAGCAGGGCGAGCAGACGGTGGGAGGGAAGCTGTTCGATCGGCTGGTCGAAATCGAAATAGTCGGAGAATTTCGCGCCCTCTTCCGCCTTGCCCTTGGCGACCGTGGAGCGGACCTTTCCCTCGGCCCACATCTTCTCGCGCACGGCGCCGACGATTTCGGGCGTCTCGGCAAGCGTTTCCACAACGATATGCCGCGCGCCTTCCAGTGCCTCTTCGGCAGAGGCGACACCTTTTGCTTTCGAGACGAACTTCGCGGCGATCTCGGCGGGATTGAGCGCCGGGTTGGCAAGCAGCTGTTCGGCAAGTGGGGCGAGGCCCGCCTCGCGGGCCATGGTGGCCTTGGTGCGCCGCTTGGGCTTGAAGGGGGCGTAGAGATCCTCAAGCGCAACTTTCGTTTCGGCAGCGTTGATCTGCTTTTCGAGCGCGGAGGTGAGCTTGCCTTGCTCGCGGATGGACTTGAGGACCGTGTCGCGGCGGGCATTCAGGTCGGTAAGGTAGGTCAGCCGGGCGGCGAGATGGCGCAGCTGCGTGTCGTCGAGGCCGCCGGTGCGCTCCTTGCGATAGCGCGCGATGAACGGCACCGTGGCGCCCTCCTCGATCAGCTCGACCGCCGCAGCGACTTGTTTTTCTTCGACATTAAGTTCGCGGGCAATGATGCGGGCGATCGAAGCGGGGGCGGCAGACATATGCGGGAAATCCTCTGGACAACGGCAAAACGGGCATTCGCCCAAGCTGCCATCATGTGAGGCCGCATGGTTCACAAATGGTTTCCGGATGTGGCGCTAATCGCCTGCCGGAACCGGCGCCGCGGGCGTGAAATAGGTCGTCGTCACGGTGGCGGTCGCGGCGGCTTCGCGCTGCGCGGCGGCGAGGCTGGCTTCGCGGTCTGCTTCGGCCTCGCGCCCGGCAAGCTCCGGGGCCGCAGTGAGCGCCGGTTCAGCCAGGTTTGCGCGCAATTCGGCTTCCGACTTGTCCTGCGGGCGGGTGAACCAGGCGGCCATTTCGCAGTCCCCTGCAGGCAGCCTGCCCTGGGATTCCAGGCTGGTGACGATAGCCTGCTGCTCGGGCGTCAGGACGCAGCCCGAAGGCGACGGGCCCGGCCCGGCGGAAGACAGTGTTTCGCTCTCCGGGGCAACTTTGAGGGCGAGAGACGGGTCGATCTGCTCGACTTTGCCACGCGCCACATGACCGGGAGCGATCTGATCCAGCGCCGCCGAGCTGCGCTCTGCCAGGGTAGCGCCGCGCGTGACCTGGCGGATCGCAGCGGACCGGTCAGCCTCCGCGCCGGCCAGCGGAACCATAGCGGCGGTCACGAAAAATCCTGCGGCAACGGTAAGTGCGCGCATGTCAGGGCCTTGATTGGGTGATGGCGATCTGCGCGCCGCCATACTGGGTGACCGAGAGGGCGAGACCGTCTCCATACTGACGATGGACGAGCACATTGCCGGCGCCCGTTTGCGTGACGGCGGAGACATTACCATTGCCCTGCTGGAGGATGTCGGCGAGGTTTCCGCAGGCGCACTGGTCCACACCTGCAACATTTCCCGTGCCGCTCTGAGCCACTGACGCGAGCGCGCCATATGCTGAACCGGTCTGGCGGATCTCGGCGCGGTTGCCTGTGCCGTCCTGGCCGATGCCGGCGGTGTTCTCCATGCCGGAGTAAGCGGAGAGGCCCGCCGTGGATTCGGAGTAAAGGCCGAGCGGGTCGAGCGGCGGCTCAAGTTCGAGGTTGCCGGTGAGCGGACTTTCGTCCGCCCCCTGAGCAGCTGCCGGAGCTGCCAGCAGGAGGGCGGCCATCACGGCCGCCCCCCAAAGGCTGATCTGCGGCAACGACATCGACTTTTACTGCGAAACGTTCGCCGTATGGCCGATGCCGGTCTGGGTAATGCCGGAGGTGGCGTAAGCGCCCGCCTGGCTCACCATTGCAAGGTTGTCACCGCCATTCTGGGCGACTGTCGACAGGATACTGCCAACCGTCAGGCCGTTGCCGGTCTGCGTGACATCGGCGAGGTTTGCGCCGCCGCCGAGGACCGTGTCGCTCTGCATGATATCAGATTCAGCGTAGCGACCGGTCTGAAGCACACGCGCGGTGCTTCCGACATCCGAAGCGGCCTGTGTGACTTCGGCGATGTTCGACGCGCTGGTTCCAGTCGACGTGATCTCGACGACACCATCCGTGGACTGCTGAAGCACGTTCACGGAGTTGAGCGCGCCCGCCATCGAAACCGTGATCAGGCCGTTCGAGCCGGCCTCGAACACGATGGCATCGTGACCGGTGCCGATCTGCGAGACAAAGATGTTCGCATTCTGGCCGTTGTTATCGATTTCGACCCGGCTGTTGAACGTCTCGCCTGACGCGCCGGGGCCAGCCTGATAAGTGCCCTGGAACACGTTGACGACACCGTTCGCACCAGCCTGGCGCACGATTGCCGTGTTGATGCGGCCGTTCTGGTCAACGTTTGCAGTGGGACGGAAAGAACCGGCCAGTTGACGCACAGTTGCCGTGTTGCGGTCGCCGCGCTGCTGGATCGACGCCTTGGCATCCGCCGTGATCTGGACGATCGTCGCCCGGTTGTCCCGAGCTGCAAGATAGTCGTGAATCTGGTCGATCGTGGCTTCGCCGCGAGAACGGCGCTGATCAATCAGGGCCGTGTTGTCGAAGCCGCCGGTAACCGGATTGGTGGCCGAGGTTTGCGTGATGGTACCGCGGTTCAGGTTACCGTTCTGGATGATCTCGGCCGTGTTCTGGCCATTGATGATGCCGCCGACGGCTTGATCGATGACGGCGCGGTTATTGTTGCCGGTCTGCGTCACCCTCGCCGAATTGTCGAACGTCGTCGACGGGAAGGTTTGTGCGTGGGCGGAAACGGAACCGAGGACAGCCAGTGACGCGGCGAGTACGAGATACTTTTTCATGATACTCTCCCTGAGGAGGGCGCGTGGCCCGGGTTACTGGTTGATTGAGGCGTAGTTGCCTGCTCCGACCTGTGTGACGATGGACACCGCATCCAGCGAGTTCTGCGTGACGAGCGCCGTGTTGTTCGCACCACCCGACTGGTTCACCTCGGCATAGGCGCCGGCGGTGTTCTGGTTGATGTCGATGAGGCCGGTGCTGCCGGTCTGGTTGATGACGACTTCGTTGTCCGAGCCCAGCTGGTCGACGAGGGCGTCGTTGCCGGTGCCGCCTTGCGTGATGCCGGCAAGGTTGGACGTGCCCGCCTGAACAAGGATCAGGTCGTTGGTGGAGCCCGACTGGATCAGCAGCGCAGTGTTTGTCAGTCCCGACTGCGTCACGTCGAGCAGGTTGCCCGAACCGGACTGGACGGCCGACGTGTACTGACCGATGTTTGCCTGGTCGATGGTCATCGTGTTGCTGGTGCCGGCCTGCGAACCGTCGAGATCGTTGCCGGTTCCATTCTGATCGATGCCGACCGAGGAGCTGTTGGCCGTCTGCACGAACGCAGCTGCAGCGCCGATCACGTTTTCCGAACCGATCTGGTTCGCGAAGAGCGTGGAGTTCGAGCCCTGCTGGTTGACGAAGGCCGAGTTGCCAAGCGCGGTGCCGATCTGGGTGATCTGCACAATCGAGCCGGTGCCGACGGACTGGCTGACCGAAGCGGTGTTGTTGACGCCCGACTGGTCGATATTGGCGGTATTGCTCGTGCCCGACTGGGCGACGGTGGCAAGCTGGTCATTGCCCGACTGGACGATATCAACTGTTCCGTCAGTGCCGGACTGGTCGACTTCCGCGGTGCTGCCGATGGAGAGCGGGCCGGTGTAGCCCTGGTCGATCGTGACCGTGCCGCCGCTGCCGAACTGGTCTGCGCGGGCGAAGTTGTCGGAGCCGCTCTGCTTCACGTCTGCGGTCTCGGCACCGGAGGCCGCCTGGTCGATGTCCGAGGTGTTGCCCGTGCCGTCCTGGTAGACCATTGCGGTCGCATCATCGCCGGTCTGGCGGATGATGGCGGCATTGGCGGCCGCGGCGCCGGCACCGGTGTTGTGCTGTTCGACATCCGCGACGTTGTCTGTACCCGCCTGGATGATGTCGCTGTCGTTGCGCGCCGTGCCGGCACCCGCCGAAGCCGTGTCGGTCTGGCGAACCGTAGACGTGTTGCCATCACCGGACTGCGTGATGTCAGACTCGCCGCGGTTACCGCCGGTCTGCACAACCGTTGCCGTCTGGCTGGAGTTGGTCTGGTTGACGTGGGACGAGTTGGCAAAAGCCGGACTCGCCATCACAAGGGCGAGTGCCGCCCCGGCCATGAGTTTCACGCGCATGTAAATTCTCCCGTACTGCGTCCTGCCCCGCCGGCAGGCGGAGCCCCATTCATTTCCAGCCCCTTCTTGTCCCCGGGGCTGGCCAGTCCGGCGCACAGGGCGCCGTTCAGTTCTATGGCGCCGCGTCAAGGCTGGCCGGAACCAGCGCCGCTACGCGCGTAATGTTGTCCTTGTCCTGAGCAAACTGCTGGCGCGATGCGCGCACAACACGATTCAACCCACGGGATTCCGGATAGGCCGCATGCTGACGGATTTCAGGCATGGTGGTGATGGATGCGAGCGGGGTGACCGCCTTGTCAGCTTTCGCGCTCGGCGCATCGGGGGTCGCGCGCTGGCTCAATTGCTCGGGCGCACGCGCGGCGGGTGCGGGCTGAACCTCTGGGGCCTCGCCCGGTGGCGGGGCAACGGGCTCCAGCCGCGGAGACACCGTTCGCGTCTCGCCGGCAAACTCGACCGGGCGCGCCGCCACAGCTGGCGGCTCACGCTGAGCAAAGGTCACATCAGGATCACGCACAATGCCGTCGCGTTCCGCGAGGTACCGCTCCATCACGGCTGCGCCGGCGACCTGGTCCTGGAATTCCCAGACGCCGAGCGCAGCGCCTTCGAGAATGAGGAGTTCGACCGCTTTCTCGGTGGCTTGCCGGAGGGCGAGCAGATCAGGTTCGTTGGTTGTGATGCCGGTATCGACCTCGAGCAGTTCCTTGAAGCTGACATAGCGGAACGCATTGGCGGCCACGCCGATGGAAGCAATCTTCTTGGACGCGACCACCGATGTGATCACTTCGCCGGACTTCACGCTGACAGCTCGGAGATAGACGGTGACCTTGTCTTCCCGGTAGTCCGTCTTCGCACCAATGCCGAGGAAGCGCGCGCCTGCGCCGCCCGTGACGGTGTTCGTGTCATAGCCGATGATGCCGCCTTCGAGGATGACGCCGGCGAACAACAGCGGCGGAAGCGCGCTTTCGTTCAGCTCCTCCTCGCCGAGATACTGCTTGCGCATCTCGCGGATAATCTGGCGTTCTTTCAGGAGGTTATCCAGGTTCTCGCGCTCGATGACCGTGAACCAGCTCCGGTCGCCGGCGTCTTGCAACGCTTTCAGCAGCACAGACGTAGAGCCCTGCGTTACGGCGCGCGACAGCGTTTGCACGCCCTCGGAGGGTTTGAACTGGCCGGTCTGATCTTCGAAGGCGTAGACCGCAACCGCAGCCTTTTCCTTGGGCGCAGGCAGGGAACGCAATCTTGACTGCGTCTCGGTACGCACTTCGGAGACTGCGGGTTGCTGGATGAATCCCGGATGGTCATCGTAAGCGGTGGCGCATGCCCCGAGCATCATTGGCAAAAGCGCAGCGCCAAACGCGAAGCGGCGGAGCGACGACATCATATCAGCCGCCTCCCGGCACGAGATCGCCCTGACCTGTGAGCAGGCCTTCGAAATCGGACAGCGAGTTTCCGGCTGGCGGAGAAGAAAGTTCCGAATTCGCGCCGAGAATGCCGGACAGCTGACCGGCAGCTTCGCCGGTTGCCTGCCCCAGGAGCGGGATGGAAATTTCAGTGATCGCGCCGGTCGCCGTATCCGTGATCGTCAAGGCGACGGAATCCAGCAGGCGGACGAATGTTATAGTCTGGTCGCCGAACGTGATGGTGCCACTTTCCTGCGGGTTTTCGCCGAAGATGGCATCGTTCACCTGGGCCGCGAGCGAGGACAGGAGGCGGCTCTGCAGTTGGCGCAGGAATTGGTCGACCTGCGAGTTGCCCGTCTGCGTGCTGTCCGGGTCCTTGTAATCGTTCTGCGCGTTGGCGATGCCGAGAAGGTGAGCGGAATTGAAGCTGTCACCGCCAAAGGACGGGTTCACCGGCGTATACACCAGCTCTTGCGCCGACGCGGAAAAGCCAGCGCAACCCATCAGGGCGAGCGCAAGCGCCGGACGTATGATTGCCTTCAGTCCCACCTTCATGTGCGTCCCCGTTGGGGACATCAGTTTCGCAGATTGCAATAACTGATGCGTCCCCACACATCTTCCGGCAAGTTAAACGCCAAGTATGTTTTTGCGTCAACAGCGCCTAGCCTTGCGCGAAGCTATTTAATCCAAATACCGGCAAGTAATCGCACGTCACGCGAGTAATCTTCGCGGTGTTCACCCGGGGTCCGCGTCCATCCATGTACCGGAGACCGCCAACGTACCGGTGCGCGCGTCATAGCTTACGATTTCTGCGCCCCGCGAACCGACGCGCCGGTTCGGACCGAAGCTCAGAGGCGGTGTCATGCCGCCTTCAAAGTTGCGTACCGCCTCCAGTGTTTCAATGACACCTGCGCGCGAGACATCCCGTCCGGTGCGCATGAGCGCCTCGACCATGAGCGCCCCTGCCGAATAGGCATCTGCCTCAGCGAGCACGGCAGACTTGTCATTGCCGGCACGCGCGCGCGTCTTTGCGAACGCGGCCTGGGCATTGCGCGCCACGCGGCCGAGCGGTGTGGCAAAAGCTATCCGCGTATCGGCGGGCAACAGCGCGCGATCGGCCGGCGGGATGCTGGAGAAGACCGCCTGGGTCATCAATGCACGCTTTGCGGCGCCCGCCGCCGCAGCACATTTGGAGGAAGCGAGCAGCACCGTGTCGCCCTTGCGCGCCGCGCAGGCATCCTTGAGGCTGACGACGCCCCACTCCTCGGCGGCAAAACGTTTCAAGGCCGCAGTCTGGTCTGCTTCGCTGGCAACGAGCGCAAAGGCCCCCGCCCCCGGCGAACCGGACGGCCGCACCGATATGACGGGCACATCGCGGGCGAGCCCTGCGGGCGGAGCGCCTTGGGGCGCGATCAGGGCGAAGAGGTTTTCCGACTCCGAAGGCGCTGACTTCGGTGCCACAGCTTCGAAAATGAGGCGTCGGCCATGGATGCCGCCCAGCTTGTTGATGTCCCCGGCGAGCACCTTCAGCACTTTCTGCTGTGCCGTGCTGGCGGGGTTGGCCATGTCGATGACGACGCCGACGGTTATCTCGTCGTCTGCAATGCCGGGATCGGTGGTCTCGGAGATCACGGCCAGGAATGCCCAGACATCGGCGAGTTGCTTGTCGGTGAGGCTGAAGCGCGGCATCGCCTCGGCCAACGCGTTGCCGCCGGAATCCTTGCCGCTGCGCACCGCATTGCGGAACGTTGACGCCGTATAGGGCGGACGCGTCCGGCCCGAAGCCTCCTTGACGGAATAAGGCCGTGTGAGGTCTTCTCGGTTGATCCGGCTTGGCTGTACGCCGCGTTCCGATTTTCCTTCACCGGTCCGGCCATGGCAGGAGGCGCAAGGGAATGTCCGTGCCGGGAGCTTCGTCGACAGATCGCCGATCTGGACAGTCGCCGTGTCCAGGGCTGAGCCCTTATCACCGAAATAGATTGCCCTGCCCCGCTCTTCCGCCGCCGTAAGCTCCGCCTGCGCGACCGGCGCAGCCAGCACGCCGATCAGCGCCAAGGCAGCGAGGACCCTAGTCGTAAACGCCATCGGCAATGTCTTTGACCTGAGAGGCGATGACGGCATCGCTGAGGTTTGCCGGGATCTTGCGCCAGCGCGCCGTTTTCGTGTTTCCAACCAGCAACGCTGTCAGGTGCGCTTCCTTGTCGAAGACCTGCCCCATCTTGGTGCTGACGGTTTCGACATTCTTTTCAGTGCCCGTGAAGAACAGCCAGCCGGAACCTGCCTTGTACTGCTTGCGGTAGTCGGCCAGCACGGACGCGGTATCAACTTTCGGATCCACCGTGATCGATATGATGAAGATGTCCTTTCCCATCCGGTCCTTGAGACGCTCCTGCACACGCTGCAGCGTGGCGTTGATCAGCGGGCAGGCATCTTCGCAGGACGTGAACATGAAGCTGATGACAACCGTTCGGCCGGCGAGGATATCGGAATAGAATTTCAGCTTCTCGCCGGCATGGCTGGTCAGGATCGTATCCGTGAAATACTCGCGGGCCTTCGCATCCGAGTTTGATGCGGAGATATTGCGGGTCTCGACCTTGCCCTCGGGCTTGTGTGAGAGGCCGTGGGCGAGCGCGGCCGGGGCGAAGATTGCGGCCAATAGCACCGTAGCGGCGAGATGAACGAAGGCTTGAATGTATCTCTTCATGGAGGTGTGTATCTTCAATGCGTATGCTGGCTGGTGTCGAAGCCGCGCGCGGCTTTCAACTCACGCACACGGGCTTCGACAAACACGGGATCAGGCATGCCGTAAATGCGGGAGAACTTGCCGGTGGAGGCATCGCCGATGAGGATCATCGCAGCATGGTTCTCGGGATTTGTGGCATAGGCATTCAACCAGGTGAGCGCCTCGTCCATGACCGGCTTGTCGCCAGTCAGGAACGTCCATCCCGCCCCGTGGGCTTCTGCAAACGCGGCGAGGCGTTCGGGCGTATCCACGCGGGCGTCAACGCTGAGCGAGACGAAGGCGATATCATCCGCCGGCAGATCAGCCAGGTTTGCGTGCGCCTGCGTCAGAAGCGCCGTCGTGACGGGGCAAATGGTCTGGCAACTCGTGAAGATGAAATCCACGACGACGATACGGTCGCCTATGACATCCGACTTCAACCGGCGTTCAGCGCCGGTCTGGTCCTGCATGGGCGCATCGCTCAGCACTACGAGTGCTTGCTGCTCCGTTCCGGCGGGCGCAGTGGCGGCCCGGCTTTCATGCACGTGGCCTTCGCCATGAGCTCTGTCTCCGGACGCGGCAGGCGCGCCGCATGCCTGCAGCAAGATTGCTGCAAGCGATACCACGGCGAGAAAACTCCGGTGCATCACGGCGCGCCTCCGCCCGTGGCGGGATCCTGAACGATGACCGTGATGAACGGAAGCTTCGCATAGTCCAGCCCGAGGCTGCGTACGGACGGATAAACGTAATAGACTCCGTCCGTGTCCGGCGTGAATGCGAACTCGTACTTGCCGTTTCCGAGGGACTTTACCTCGTGTTCCTGCCGGCTCTGGCCAGGCGCGCGGAATGTCAGCACAGTGACATCCTTGCCGTCATAAGGCGCGCCGCCCTTGGCCGTGTCATTCAGCGTGAATGTCACTTTCGCCTCGCTGCCCTTCATCGTCACGGCGCCGCCGCGGCTGTCATAGGCGATGCGCAGAGGAAGCTCGTCGCGCGCAATGTCCGGGTTCACGGCCGCTGCAAAATCGAAGCATTCAATCATCTGCGGCGTGTCGAGAGTCAGGATCATCTGGTAGTCGCCATCCGCAGGAATTTTGACGGTCGACTCGTACAGGCCAGGCTCGGATTCCTTGATCGTGCGGTCGGCCACGATGGCCGACAGCGGACGGTGGCCATAGTTCCCGAAGCTGCCCATCGGCGCGTTCATGCCTTCCATGTAATAGAAGACATTGGCGTCACCGGGGCTGACGACGATTGTCGATGCTTCGGTGACTGCCGTGGCGAAGAGATCCGAAGGCAGAAGGTAGGGCGAGTCTTTCGGTGGACGGTCGCCCGCTTCGAATTGCGAGACCGTCACCTGCGATGCACCACCAATATCGGCGAGACGAATCATGGAGACCGTATTGTTCGACAAGCTACGGACAAAACCGTAGGCACGCGAGAAGACGATCTGGAAAGGCTCGCCCTTGATCTCGATGCGGTGGATCTCGCGGTTGTTGGCGGTATCGAAAACGAAAACGGCGTTCTCTGCCGGGTTCACGACAAAGCCGAAGCGGCCATCCGGCGTGATGCGCATGGGCCCGAGCCCGGCTGCCAGCGGGATTGTCGCGCGCACTTTCCCGGATTCCGGATCAAGCACCAGCACTTCGCCGGTTTCACCATCGGCAACATAGGCCGCCTTCGAGAGCGACGAATACGCGAGTGAAATCGGAATGCCCTTCAGCTCAAAGTCGCGGACCTTCTTCAGCTGCCGGACATTGATCAGGCTGACGGTGCGGTCATCCCGGTTGCTGACGAGCGCGAAGCGGTTGTCGGACGTCACCACGAGTTCATGGTGGCCCTTGCCGGTTTCGATGTGTGCCTTGACCGACTTCTTCTCCGTGTCGACCACCGTGACACCAGGCTTGGCGCCTGTGGTTCCGACCCAGGCGTAGCGGCCGTCCGGCTGGACCGTGATGCGCGTCGGGCGCTCACCGACCTTGACGGTCTCACCAAGGCGGAAGGTGTCGAGATCGACAAAGCTGACCGAGTCGACGGTCGACATAGCGACATAGACCTGCTTCTCGTCGGCCGAGCGGGCCCAATCTTCCGGCGGGCCAGGCAGGATGACCTGCGTCAGCAGCTTCGTGATGCCGCGCACACCGATGATCGGATCGATCACGGCGATCGTGGGATCCGCGTTGAGGACGACAATGTAATAGCTGTTGAGATCGATCATCGGCCGGATGCCGACATAGCCGCTGAGGTAAGTGGCTGCGGCCGCTCGGCACGCTTCCGGATCTGACGCCGTACCCTCACGCAGCGGATCGATCCAGGCTGCGGGCAACAGGCCGGTGACCGGCTTGCCGGTATTCGTGTCCGTGAACTTCAGACTGACGCGGGCGATTTCGCCGGCCTTCACGGGCGCGCCGGGATCGATCACTGACGCAATGGAAAAATCAACCTTCAGGCCTTCGCGCGTGACGGACTTTGCCGAGATGGCATCTGTCGACGGACGCAGCATCAGGTAAATCAGTAGTGCGGCGACACCCACGCAAATGGCCACAATCGGCGCAAGCTGGCGAAACCGGTCCGATTTCCAGAATGGCGTCATGTTCCGGTACTCAACACTCAAGCAGGAAACCGGGTGAGCAGCAGACTGCTCACCCGGAAGGTTTCAGATCAGGGCGTGGTGCCGGGCTCCTCGACCCGCACGATACCCCAGAGGCCGTTCAGGTTTCCGAACGATGCCACGTCGCGGTAAAGGAAGTCACCCGGTACTGCGCGCGAGCCGCCCGCCTTTGTCAGGATGTTCCAGCTCGTCCCCACGACGATGTTATCGGTCGTTGAACGTTCCTTGTGCGACCAGTGCGGCGACATGACGTCTGACGGAGCATTCACGCTGCGGAACGGTTCCTCGAACCAGTTATGGCCAAGGATCGTCAGCGTCGTGTTGCGCGCATAGCCGACGGGGCTGGCAACGCGGAACCGCATCTCCTGGCCAGGCGCCGCCTTGTAGACCGGCGTCTCGGGGTCAAGGCCGCCCGTCATCACGTTGGAGTAAGCCCGGAACGCGTTGGCGATAGAGGCAAGACCAGGTCCGGTCGGAGCCGGCAGGACACCCGCCTCTTCACCGAACGGATCGGGTTCCTCCGGATGCGGAGCACCGCCGCCCGTGTCACCAAAGCCCCAGTCTGCGCCGGCCGGGAAGCCGAAGCGGAACCAGAGCGGCTCGGACGCAAAGTTGATCGCAGCCGCGCCGGCATCGTGCGCATCTTCCGGCACGCCGGGGCCTTCGCCGGCAATATTCTCAACCGGCGTGCCATCGCGGTAGCGCAGGTTCACGGCCTTCTGGACGATCATCGAGAAGTCGCGGAACTGCCGTCCACCCGGCAAGCTGACGGTCGCCTGCGCCGTCGTGCCGGCATCAAGCACAAAGGTCGCGTCCTTCGGCAGGATTGTCATCACGCCGATCAGCCCTTTCTGACCCTGCTTGATCGTGTCGGTCGCGAAGATGGGCAGCGCACCATACTCGATCGGCGTTGCGACGAGTTCGAAGCTGTTGCCGTAGAGCGCCCCATAGGCACCCGACTTGCCCTGGCCCGCGCCATAGGCGCGCGGCCCGAGTTCGAGGTCACCCGCATAGTAGCGGTAGGTGCGCACGCTTCCCGGCGAGACGGTCTGCACGGGATTAATACCCACGTTCATGCCATCATCGCGGGAGATGTCGTACTCGACCTTCTGCGTATTCAGACCGACATGGCTGGAAGCACGGATCAGGTTGTTGTTGAACGTCGTGGCGCCGCGCGGGTCGGACCGGTCTCGGATGACAGTGTAGTGCTGCATCACGTAGCTCGACAGGTCGGGCACCATCATCGGCAGACGGTTACGCACTGTGATCTCGATGCATTCGCCCGCTGCGGCCCGGATCGTGACAGGCTCGAACTTGTAGTTGTTCGCGACCTTCACCGGACACATCGGGTTGCCCGTTCCGCCCAACCTAGCCATGCAGTTTGCCTGCTCAGCCGGCGTGACTGCATCCCTGCGAAGGTCCGCGGTGGGTACATACACCAGAGCTGTCGGATCATGCAGAGGCCCGCGTTCACCATTCGACAGGGCGGTGGCACGGGTATTGTACCTCAGTGTTCCGCCATTCGGATTAAGCGGCGCGCCGACGTGCATGATGGCCGATGAGTCCGACGGGATAATAGACGTCGTGAACGGCGTCTTGAGGACCTGGTTCACAGCGACGGCGGAAATGTCATAAGTCCGCACCGGCGCTGTTTTCGGGCATACGCCATTGAACGCCGAACGGTTCGTGATGGTGATCGGCACGTTGCGCGGGTTGTTTGGCAGAGATGCGAGATCATTCCGCGCCGTTTCATACGTACGAAGAACGCCCCAAGTGCCAGTCCAGAACCCCTCCTGCGAACGATCCCAAGCGTAAAGATAGTCGGCGGCCGTGGTCACCTGATCAATATCGCCGAGCATGGAAGTCGCAAATGAGCCTTTCTCCGACAGTCCGACCTGCAGCGAAGAACGCCACCCGGAATTCTCGCTCGTACCAAATCCGCTTCCGCCGGCGAGCCACTTCACTCCGTTGACGGTCGCCGTGTGCTCATGCTCATGCGCACCAGCTTGTATCCGAATACGGACGATATCCCCCGCATTGGAGCGCATGATGGGCGTGAAGGGGTCACCATTCCGGATGTCCTTCGTGAGCAGCGGATAAGGCGTTGAGCCTTTCTGGGTGTTCAGCGCCGCAATCTTGCGGTCGGTCCGCGTCTGCAGCGCATAGGCGAGGTCGCCCGCGAGGCCGTCAGCCTGCATGCCGGGCTTTCCGTCCGGAGCCACCTTGTTCGGGTCATACACCCGGTAGCCGACAGGCTCGTTGCGGTAGTTGATGACGAACGTTCCGACATCAGCTGCCGATACCGCTTCCGGACAGGGCCGCGGTACGCCGCCGGGACACATGGCAAATACACGCACCGTATCCGGGAACGGCGCAGACTGGCGCACAGACGGGTTCAGTGCATAGCGGAACGAACTGTCCGTAGGCGGAGCAGGTTCACCTGCTGCGTTCACACCAGTCCATGCGCCCGCGTTGTAGGCGTGTGCGAAGTCCTGAGCCGCCAGGAAGAACTCCCGGTAAGCATCGTCGGTGCCGTCTCCGTCAATGTCGTTGGCGAGCACCATGGCCTGCCAGGACGTCGGGCCGCCATCGGCGCGCGTGTAGAGCTCTTCGCCGGTTTCATTGTGCTTCCAGATCGAACCAGCCGGATTCACGAGCAGAGTGGCATAGAGGCCGACCTGCTGGTGCGTCGACGGTCCGAAGTGGTCGTGCGTGAAGGTCACGCCGAGACCTCGGTCACGGCCCTGGATGTTATGCAGCGGATCGACGAACCAGCGCTGGATCATCGTGCGGGCACCAAGGTACTTGCCGCCCGGACCTGCCCCGAAGAAGGGGTGCGCCTTCGCGGTCAGCACGGGTTCACCGGTGCCTTCCTCAAGGTTGAAGCGGTTGATTGCGGCAATCCGGTTACGGACGGTTTCCGCACCGAACACGCCGTCTTCGTAGTTCCAGCCGTTGGCGGCGCCATCAGCCGAGACGAGGTCCCACTTCGGAAGGTGGATGTGCTGGCCGATGATGTCGGTCGGCGTGGTGACCTGGTAGTCGTCCACATAGTAGAACTCGGGCACGAGGTTCGTCTGGTAGTACATCGCGCAGTCGTAGGAGTTCAGGCGGAAAACGAACGGCTCGGGCGGGCGCGTCTTGGCAAGCGTCGGGGCCACGTCTTCCCACAGCGTGATGATGCGCTGCTGCGGGAAGTGGTCGCCGAGCTTGTTGAACACGACGTCGAGCTGGATATTCGCCGCCTTGTACACACGCGGATTGTCTGCACCGAATGCGGCCGTAAACGTGTTCGCAAGACCGCTGCCGGCGCTCGAGAAGAACTGGCCGGTAGTGCCCGTGTTGAACAGGTCTCCCTCGTCATCCATGCAAGGTTCGAAGAAAGGTGCACCGGGCGCAGGCAGGGCGCCGTTGGCGCGATAGGTCGCCGGCAGGACAGTGCCGTCCGGCATCACCTTGAAAGTCGGATGGAAACGCGTCGCGTGGAACGACATGGCCGCCCTTTCGACATCGTTACCATACTCGCTGATGAAGCGCGCCTTGGCCTTTTCGAGGTGTTTCTCGAACGAGAAACGCGTCTGGTGCTGTTCGGATATGCCGCCGACAGCGTAGCCATCCAGGAAGTGACGCGGGAGGCCGCCATCCCAGCCGCCCGAGCCCGGATTGCCGGGGTTGGGCGCCATGTCGAGCGGCGGCGACGGCGCACGCTGGCCGACCGCGCCTTCCATGCCGCCGATCCAGAACGGGAAGCCGGGGTTCTTGAGCCCCGTGGGGTTGAGCTGGTTGTCGGGATCGCCGGGATTGAGCGATGCGAGCACAGGGCGAGTATCGATCAGGTCCGGATTCGTGTCGGCACGGTCGATCACCGCCTGGCTGGATTCCGGCTGGCCATCGTTGTTCTTGTCGACCGAAGCCACGTAAACGCGGCCCGGCATCGGCGGCAGCGGCTTGCCCGGCAGCGGCACGAGCGCCGGGATCGGCGTTCCCGCGAGGATCTCACCATCCGGCAGCGCACGTGCGCCCGGCGCAGGCTTGCCGCGCTGAAGCGCGAAAGCATCACGGTGATAACCATCGGCGCCCGTCGCGACATCCAGCTGGGTTCCGGCTTCGAATGTATCGTGGTTGCGCCAGAGGGCCCACATGCCTTGTGCGAAGTGCGGATAATAGTGGCAGTGATAGATCGCATCGCCCGCCGACTTGTTGCGGTTTCCCGATCCGCCAAACGCGATCTCGTAAGTATAGGCACCGCCGGGTCCGATGCCCTGCGCGTCCATATAGTTCGAGTTGTCGTCGTCGGGGTTCGCCAGCCACTGGTGATTGTGCAGGTGGAAGACGTGGTGCTCTTTCGGACCCGCATGAAGGTTCCGGAACTTCACGAAGTCGCCGATGTAAGAGTGCGAAACGTTAGCCGGATCGTCCGGGTACTTCGCATAGGTCGCGCGGATGCTGGCATCGCGTTCGCAGAAGGGGTCGCCGGGCTGGGGCGAACAGAACTCAAGGCCCGCATTGGCCGGCACGTCGACCAGCATGGCCGGATCGCCGGTGGCAAACGACGTCAGGAAGAATTCCTCGTAGGAGCAGGACAGGCAGTCGTGCGCCGGGCCGACGCCGAGACGGTTGGCGATGACTTGCGCGCCGACGCCGCCGGACCCCTGATTGATCATGAAACCGTCGCCCACGCCGTGCAGCGTATGCTCAAAGACCGGGTCTTCGAACCAGAACGGGAAGGCCTGCTTGGTGACGGTCTCGTCGTTGAACAGGGCGATGAATTCACGGAACGGTTCGAGGCGGTTGGGCAATGCGGGGTTGCGTTCACCGGTGTTCTCAAGCGGATAGGTCGACTGCGGGAAGGAGCCATCCGGGTTGGGGCCCGAGATGATGGCCGTCACATCGCTGTAGACAAGGGTCGCGCTGCCGCCTTGCGCATCGACCATGTTGAGGATCGGCTTGCCGGCCTTGCCTTCAAGCGTCCACGGCGCGCGGTTGGGATAGCGCGCTTCATAGTTGATGATCGGATGACCGCCCGGCGTCGTGCCGATTGTGGCGAGGCGCATATCCTCTTCCGTCACCTGGCTACGATAGAAATTCGCTTGCGGCGGCTCGACCTGAACGACGCCGAACAGGCCGTTCGACGTATTGCCTGCAGTGCCTTCGCCGCCGAACGTCACCGCATGCGACAGCACGAGGTGGGAGCCCTCGCGGTCTGCAAAGAAGCGGTAGGTTTTGCTCTCGCCGGGCGCGGCAAGCGTGTTGGGACCCTTACCGACATAGCTGGACGTATCGCCGGAAGAATCGAGCGCACTTAGTCCGAGCGGCGTGAAACCGGCGCGGCGCTCGGCCACCTGATCATTGATCGTCATGATCGACGGCGTGGCGTTGCGAGGATTGTGCTGGTTGCTCAGGAAGTTCGTGAACCTGACCTCAAGGCATTCGCCTGCGCGCACACGCAGCACAATCGGGCGGGGCCGCTTGTCAGGCCGCAGCTGGACGTTGCCCGGCGATAGCGCGCCGCCGGCCGCTTCGGGTTTGCCGGTTGTCCCGTCCACCACGTCTTGCCGGAGGGCATAGATCATGCCGTTGACGTTCTGCGCACCAATCCGGTTGAACATCAGCGGTTGGTCGAACGCGACAACGTCCGCTTTCACCGTCCTGCTGCAAACCGGAAGTTGTGCCTGAGCTTCAAGCGAGCTCGCAAAGGCGCCAAATGCGCAAACAGCCAGCCCAGCGGCCAGCCTGGTCAGTCCACCCAACACGTCCCCCTCCCAAAAAAGTGACGCTATAAAGAAAGCCGTGCACGGATTGTCCCGGTCCGAGCACTTTTGATGTATATGTCACGCCTCTGCTGGCGTCCATCGCAAATTGCGGCGAAATTTTGTAATTCTCCTGTTTGCACAAGTATTGCGCGCGCAAGGCACAGCACAATGCCCGGCCAATGCAGTAGAACGGCAGTTTACGCCGGGTTCAGTCGCCGCCTCTACCGGGCGTAGACCATACGAGCCGAAAGGTTTCGGGGCTTGCCGCTGGTCGTAAGCCGCACGCTGATCGCCGCCGGAAGTTCCGAAACAAAGGTCGCCGATTCGCCGCCCGTTGGAGCGGTTCCCGCGGCAGAATGATAGGTGAAGGATATCGCGTCTGCGCACTCGAACAGGACCCGCTCGTCGCGTTCGCCTGGCGAGAAACTCGAGGCCATGGTCACGTCTTCCCAGGTCAGAACAAAGTCCGCCTGCGATGGGCAGACGGGGTTGGGCCGTGCAGCCAATCCGATGCGGGAGTAACCAGCTGGCTTACGGCCCACCTGACCGTCCACAAGGAAGGTGACCCCGTCTGGACGGGGATCAAAGATCAGCCGGCTGTCGAGATCATAACTCGCCGGCGACAATGCCCTCGCCATCCAGCGCTCGATCAGCCACTCTGTTTGCTGCCATTCGGCCTCGGAATCGTTGGCTTCCGCCGCCTGCCAGAGGCGCAAACCGGTCCGTACCGACTGGGTTACAGCGACCGATATGAGTGCCAGCAGGGTTAGCCCCACGAGCATTTCCAGCAGGCTGAAACCGGATTGTGAGGCTGCAGGACGGGTCACTGTTCTGGCTCCATGCCAAGTTCCCTCGGCAGCCTGAATGTCTGCATGTTTGTCACCCGCCCGGCGCGATCGGTGACTTCTATATCTATGCGTACGAGCTGCGGCGCGACCTGGTTCATTTGAACCGACCAGCTCGCTCCGTCCGGATCGACGCCGGAACGGGCGGCCTCATAGGTCCGGGCGAGGTCTACCTGCATCAGCAGCGCTTCGCCACGAGACGTTCGCGCGATCAGGGAGTCGTGCGCCGCCTTTGCCCGGGCCGAGCCTGAATAAAGATCCAGCAGCGCCATGCTCGCGAGACTGAAGATCACCAGCGCCACGAGCGTTTCCATCAGCGTGAAGCCGCGCTGCGTCATGTCTTTTCCAAGCGCTCGACACGCGATGTCAGCCAGTCGACCGTGACTTCAGCTTTCCTGCCCGCCCCCTCAAACGTGAAGGCGCCGCCTGACGACGAGCCGTCTGGAAAGAAGACAATTGCTGAAGGGCCTGCTGACGCCGCAGACACAAGGCTGAGTTCGACACCCTGGGGAACGACCAGCGGGTCTGCGCCTGCCCGGCGCACTTCGCGCGCTTCCGGATCAAAGGCGATGCGCACCGGGCGGCCACTGGACCGAGCGGTGAGGCGGGCTTCCCTGAGGAGGCTGACCGTTTCCCCGGAAACGCGCCTCACCTCGAATGCCGGGCTGCGGCGTGAGGCCGACAACGACACGACGCTCAGGGCCAGCGCAAGGATGGTCAGTGCCACCAGAAGCTCGAGCAGCGAGAAACCGGCCTGACGGGATGAGCGCGCGCGCCGCATGTCACAAGGCCAGATCGTTGACGCTCATGATCGCACTGAGCAGCGTCAGGACGATGCCCCCGATCAGGACGCCGAGCAGCAACGTCATCACCGGCCCCGCAAGGGTCGTGAGCGTCGCAATACGCCGCCGGCTGCGGGCCTCCAGGATCGTGGCTGCCTGGGCGAGCTGGCCGGGCATGTCGCCGGAGCGTTCCCCGACAGCAGCCAGCTGCGCCGCCGTCATCGGCAGGAACCCGTCATCCGCGATCGCGTCAGACAGGCGCACACCGACGCGTACTTCATCACCGATCCGTCCGAGAGCCTGACGAACCAGCGGATTGCGCGCGCCCTGCCCTGCGATCTCGATTGCCGGCACGAGGCTCACGCCATTTTCCAGCAGCGCCGACAAGGATGTGAGACATCGCGCCGACTCCACGTCGCGGACCAGCGGGCCGGCAACCGGCATCTGCATGACAAGCCGGCTCAACGAGCGCTGCCCGGCCAGTGTGCGCGACCAACTCATGGCGGCCAGCCAGAGCACAAGCGGCGTGATCGTCAGAACAGGCCAGGCTTCCCGCAGCGCTTTGGAGGCCGACATCAACCACGCCGCCGCAGCAGGCGTCTCGTTTCCCGAAGATGCCAGCACAGGCTCGAGCGCTGGCGCAACAACCAGCAGGATGACGCAGATCGACACGATGGCAGTGAGCAGGAGGATCAACGGATAGATCAGCGCGCCGCGGATCGCCTCGGTCAGGCGTAACTCGTTATCAATAGAGTCAGCGAGGCGATTGAGGACCGGGACTGTCGATCCGCCCTCTTCCCCGGCACGGACAAGGCCGATGACATAATCCGCAGGCGGCGCACGCAGCCCGGACATCGCTTCGGCAAGCGACTGGCCGCTCAGCACGCCGTTGCGCAGGTCTGCGGCAAGACGTGAGACACGCTTGTCTTCCGGATCATCCGCCAGCAGCTTCAGCGCTTCGTCGAGCGGCAATCCGCCAGCGAGCATGGAGGCAAGGTTGCGGCATAGCCCGGCCAGCACCCGGGGTGGTTGGCGCGCATGGCCGGCCTTGCCTCCGGTGGCATCGGCCTTACCGGCTTCCGAAATTTCGAAAGGTGTCAGGCCCCGGCCCATGAGGTCCCGGACGGCTTCCGACTCCGTCACGGCAGAGACCACGTCGCTGATGACGCGGCCGTCCGCGAGGAAAGCCCGGTACCGGAACTGCGCCATCACGGAGCGTCCATCCCGATCACCGAAAAGACTTCTTCCAGCGATGTCTTGCCAGCCGCAGCGGCGCGGACGCCCTCTTCGAACAGCGTCAGCATGCCTTCACCGCGAGCGATCGACCGAAGGCGGCTTTCGGGAGCTTTCTCAAGGATCGCTGTCTCAATGGCAGGCGACATCGGCATCACTTCCGCCAGGCTCATTCGGCCCCGATAGCCTGTGCCGCGGCAGGCCTCGCAGCCCGCAGCCGCGCACCACGCTACGGGTGCCCCGGCTTCCAGCAGCGGCGCGAACCGGACCTGCATCGCATGCGGCGGTGCCTCTGGGCGTTTGCACGATGGACACAACAGGCGAACAAGACGCTGGGCAGAGATCGCGTTGACCGTGCTGGCAACGAGATAGTCCTCGATCCCCATTTCAAGGAGGCGAGTGACTGTCGCGGGCGCGTTGTTCGTGTGGATGGTCGACAGGACCATATGGCCCGTCAGCGCCGCTTCCACGGCAATCGATGCCGATTCAAGGTCGCGGATCTCGCCTATCATCAGGACGTTCGGATTGTGGCGCAGCACCGACCGCAGGGCACGCGCAAAGGTCATCCCGATCTCCGGTTTGACCTGGATCTGTGAGACACCCGGGATTTCATATTCCACGGGATCTTCCACCGACATGAACTTCACCTGCGGGCTCATGAGGTGTCGCAGGCCCGCATACAAGGTTGTCGTCTTGCCGCTGCCGGTCGGCCCGGTGACGAGCGTGATGCCGTTCGGCCGAGCGAAAGCCGCCTCGAGCCGCGCGCGCGCATGGTTGGAAAGGCCGAGCGCCGGCATGTCGAGGTGCGCCACCGTCTGATCGAGCAGGCGCAGGGTAACCGTTTCGCCGTGAAGGCTCGGCATCGTCGCAACACGCAGGTCAATGTCCCGCCCGCGCACCGCTGTGCGGATGCGCCCGTCCTGCGGCAGGCGGCGTTCCGCGATGTTCAGCTTGGCAAGGATCTTGATACGCGAAACCACCGCTTCCGGCGTTCCTTCGACCGGCAGGTTTACTGGCGACATTGCCCCGTCGAGGCGCATGCGGACCCGCAGGTGATCGCGCTCGGGCTCGATATGAATGTCAGACGCGCGCGCTTCGACGGCCATTGCCAGCACGTCCTCCACCCAGCGGATCACCGGTGCGCCGCGGGCCAGATCG
Source organism: uncultured Hyphomonas sp. (assembly GCA_964643405.1). Taxonomy (GTDB): domain Bacteria; phylum Pseudomonadota; class Alphaproteobacteria; order Caulobacterales; family Hyphomonadaceae; genus Hyphomonas. Next base: position 48,326 of record CAZXQD010000010.1, read on the forward strand.
ATCAGGCGCTCGATGTCGTTGTCCGCAATGGCGGCAGAGGGCTCTTCCGTGCTGCCGGCCTCGGGACCTGATCGGATCGCGGACAGCCAGGCGCGGATGTCCGACCGGGTAGCGACCGCGCGGCGTACGGTCAGGCCGGTCTTGTAGCCGACCGCATTTGCCGCCTCGTCGTCCAAAGGGTCGGCCATCGCAAGAGTGACTTCACCGTCTCCCACCTTCAGCGGGGCAACATTCGCATCCAGAAGGAAACGTGGCCGCAGGCCGGCAAGGTCCTGGACGATACGCGGTGTGCCGGAGAGTTTCGCATAGCTGAGGCCGAGCACCTCGGAGAGGCCGGCGGCAACCGCATCCTCGGAGCACAATCCCAGCTTGACCAGGATAGAGGGCAGCGGCTCACCGGTCTTCTCCACGGAGGCGAGTGACCGGGCGAGCTTTGCATCATTGAGAACACCCTGGCGGAGCAGATGCTGACCCAGAAGGGCCCAGATCTCCCGGCGGCCATCAGACGGCCGCGCTGCGCCTGCTTTCGCCTGCGTCTTCATGACTTTAGTGTCCCCACACTTTGAAGCACACCAGACTTGCCGTCCCGGACAAGCATTGCGTGTGCTGATTACATAACATCATATTTGTTTGCTTTCGGCAAAGCCCTTCAATTGACTCCTTTCATTTTGCATCGACAATAGAGAGGTGTTCATTTCGGTCTCGGGGGAGAGCGAAAGGTTCACGGGGACAAAAGAACCATGCCAATCAACCAGGTCGCCACCCTTGGCAGCGATCCTGCGTCTGCCTCTTCGGCCATGACGCCGCGCGAATTCATACGCTGGTGGGGCACAACCCTCGCCGGCATGATACCGGATTGGCTGAAATCGGCCTTCGTCCCGAACCGCAACTGGGTGATCGTGCGCTGCGAGGGCAGCGATTTCTCAGTATACTCTGAGGACGGACAATCCATCGGAACACTCGCGGAAAGCGCGAATGCGCGCACCCGCGTTCGCTCGGGCGATGTGCTCGTTCTCCTGTCGCGGGAAGAAGCCTTCCTGCGCCAGCGCCGACTTCCCGCCACCTCGGAGCAACACCTGCGCAGCGCCCTCCGTCTCCAGATCGCTGCGGATACGCCGTTTGAACTTGATGAAGTGCATGATGATTGCCGCGTGGTTCCCGGCGCAGAGGAAGGCGGGCTCCTGCTCGCGGAGCAAGCGCTCGTTAAGCGCAGTGTGGTCGCCGGGCTGGTTGACCTTGCCGCCGCCAAGCGGATCGACCTTGCGGGGATCGACATCGCCGGAGAAGACGGGAAGCCGGCCGGCTTCAACCTCCTGCCCGAAAGCCAGCGCGCCCGCAGCGATGCGTTCCTGCCCCAGCTTAACCGCGGCCTAGCGGTTGGCGCAGCCGTACTGGCGGTTCTGACCGGTTCGCTCGCCTTCGTCGCAATGGACCGCAAGCTGAACGCGCTGGAGCGTGAGACGGCGCTGGTGCGGGCCGATGCCGCCAAGGTGCTAGACCTCCAGCGCCAGGCCATGGCACGGGTTGAAGCGATCCGCATGATCGAACAGCGCTCCGCCAGCCCCGTACGCTTCACCACCCTGCTGGACGAGATCGCCACCGCGCTGCCGGAGGATTCCTGGCTGGAAGGTCTCGCCTATGACGGCAAGCAGATCTCGCTGATCGGCCTCTCGCGTTCCTCGGACGGTCTTGTTTCAAACCTCGAAGCGATCCCGGGCGTGACGGGCGCGCGGGTGGTCTCTTCGATGATGCGGGATGACCGGGTGAACGCCGACCGGTTCCGCATCGAGCTCCTGCTGGAGCAGGACGCCCCCGCCGCGCCCGCTGTTGTCTCAACGCCGACCGCTGCGCCGGACTTTACCGGGGAGGACAATGGATGAACCTCTACAGCCTTCCCCGACCCCGTCAGCAGCTTGTCGCCGGTGCACTTGCACTTGCGGCCGTCCTGCTCGCCGGTCTTGTTGTCGCCTCGCCCGTCGCGGGCATGGTCCACAGCCGCCAGGAGGAGATCCGCAAGGGCGAGGCCGAACTTGCCCGCTGGCGCGGCATCGCGGCTTCGTCAGACATCATGTCGGCCGCCGCCTCAGATCCTGCAGCCAATGTACGCGCGGCTGCGCTTGCCCTTCCGCCCTCGACCGACGCCCAAGCCGCGGCGAGTGTGCAGGCCATGGTCCGCCGGATGCTGGGCGATGCCGGCGCCGACCTCAAAAGTGTTCAGCCGCTGGATTCCCGTGCGGCGGGTTCATTGCGCGAGGCAGGCGTGCGCGTGGTTGCCATGGCGACGCAGAAGCAGCTGGATGACACACTTTTCGCCCTGGACAATTCCAACCCGCGCCTTTTCGTGCGTGAAGCGAACTTCCAACTCTCGTCGGCCGCTGACCCGGACGGAAGCAAGCAAGCGCCCGTCCTGCAGGTGCGGCTCGACATTTACGCCTACGCTTTGCCGGAGACGGGCGAATGAGTTTCGTTCGTGCTCCCACAGCCATGGTTTCCGCCTCGCTTGCGGGCCTTTGCATTCTCCTGGTGATCGCGCTGACGCTCCTGACCACAGGCGCGTTCAGCCGGATCGAGACACCTGACCGGATCGCGCCTTCGTTGACACCGCCGCAGATGCCTGCCCTGACACTGCCAGGCGACCGGGCGCGTGCATCTGCCGACAAACCCATGTTCCATCCGGACCGGAAACCCTTCGCGTCAGAGTTAACCGCAGGGGCAAACGGCGCCTCGGAATTCACGGAAGCGCCCTTTGTTCTCAAAGGCGTCATCCTCGCAAATGGCATGGCCCGTGCATCACTTTTCCGGAACGTCGAAGGCGACATTCAGTGGGTGAACCGAGGCGCATCAATCGACGGATGGGAATTGGAAAGCGTGCGGTCCGACAGGGTCGAACTGGCGCGGGGGGAGCACAGAACCGTCCTCCTCCTCTACCCGGAGCGTTAACGGACGCTCCAACAAGGCAGAATGCGGGGATTGAGTAGAATGCTGAAGAAACAGAAACTTGAGGGCGGCCTGCGCGGCTTGCTGCTTTGTGGCGCGGCCTCGTTGGTGCTGGCGGCCTGCACGACAACGACGACGGGCACTCTGAAACCAACCTATACAGTACCGGTTACACCTCCGCCCGTTGCAACTGCGGGCACGTCCGAAACTCCTCCGCTGGCTGATAACCCTGACACAGCGTCAATGACCGCGCCCGATACCGGTGCTTTCGAAGTTATCGGAAATCCATCACAGCTGACGGGTGCACTTGCAGACGGTGCTGGCCGCGAACGCGGTACGATCACGATCAACCTGAATACCGTGCCAGTGGCCGATGCTGTCCAGCAAGTACTGGGCGACATCCTGCGTGAAAACTATGTCATCGAGACACAGCTCTCCGGCGAAGTCTCGCTGCAAACGAGCCGGCCCGTGACCCGTGAAGGCGCGCTGCGACTTCTCGAGAGCGTCCTGGCCAGCCGCGGCGCCGAACTCGTGGACGCGGGCGGCTTCTATCGCATCGTGGGCGCTGGCCAATCAGCCAACGCGGCGGGCAGCGGTGCCAACATGAAGATCATCGCGCCGCGCTATGTTTCGGCAGAAGCCCTCAAGGCTATTTTCACCGGCAATCCGGACCAGACACTCACGACCGAAGTCGACCCCGTCCGCAACATCCTGATCATCCGCGGCAATCCGGCGGCGATTGCGGAAGCGGAAAAGCTGGTTCAGGTGTTCGATGTGAACTGGATGCGCGGCATGTCGTTTGCCGCTGTGCCGATCACCTATTCTTCTCCCACGCAGGTTGTTTCCGACCTTGAAACCGTGCTCGGCGCCGGCTCGGGGGGCCCGCTCTCCGGTGTTGTCCGCTTCGTACCTCTCGACCGTCTGAACACGGTCATCGTGGTCAGTCCGCAGGCCGACTATATCGCGGAAGGCAAGGCCTGGATCACGCGCCTCGACCGCTCCGGCGGACAGGGCGGCCAGAAGCTTTACGTGATCCCGATCCAGAACCGTCCGGCGACGGAAGTTGCGGCGATCATCACTGATGCGCTCTCCGGCAGCGCAGGCGATACGATGAGCTACGGCCTGCGCCCGGGCGACCGCCCGGTTTTCGCATCGACCGGCGAAGACGGCGAGGCAGCTGCCGGGCAGAGTGTCGGCGGCGCCGTGTCGCTCGGGAATCCGGCCAATGCGGGTCCTGCAGCGCGCATTATCGCCGATGATGCCAACAACGCGATTGTCGCCCTCGCCACGCCGGAGCAGTTCGGCATCCTAGAAAGCGCGGTCGCGCGCCTGGACGCAATGGCCAACCAGGTTTTCCTCGAGGCGACGATCGCTGAAGTGACGCTCACCGACAGTCTCTCCTACGGCCTTACCTGGTTCTTCCAGAGCGGTGAGTTCGCCACGACTTTTTCCGATGCGGACAACGGCGCGGTTGCCTCGCAATTCCCGGGCTTTTCGGTGTTGTTCGCCGGTACGGATGGCCGGGCAGCGCTGTCTGCCGTGGCTGGCATCACCGATGTAAAGATCCTTTCGGCGCCCTCGCTGATGGTGCTCGACAACCGGACTGCTACCCTCCAGGTCGGCGATCAGGTGCCCGTGGTCACACAGTCGTCTGTCAGCGTGACGGACCCTGATGCGCCGATCGTCAACTCGGTCTCACTGCGTGACACAGGCATCATTCTCAATGTCACCCCGCGCGTGAACGAAGGCGGCCTCGTCATCCTCGAGATCGACCAGGAAGTGAGCAACGTGGTAGCGACCTCCACGTCCGGCATCGACTCGCCGACCATCCAGCAGCGCCGGATCAGTACGTCCGTTTCGGTGCGTGACGGCGAGAGCGTTGCACTCGGCGGCCTGATGCGTGAGCGCCTGTCGGATACCAAGACGAAAGTGCCGCTCGTCGGCGATGTGCCGCTGCTCGGCAAACTCTTCTCGACGACCAGCACGGAATCAACGCGTACGGAGCTTCTGGTGATGATCACACCGCGCGTGATCCGCTCCACCGACGCTTCCCTCTCGGTGACGGACGACCTCATCCGCCGGATGAAGTCGATCGAGGAAACCTTCGTGCAGCGTACGGACGCGGAGACGCTGCCGGCACTGACCGCAGATCCGGTGTCATGAGGCTGCGGCGGCCCGGTGCGCGCAAGCCGCAGGACCGGGGCGCCGCGCTCGTCCTTGTTGTCTGGTCTGTCGGCCTGATGGCCGTGATCGGCGCCCTCGTCGCCCGGGATGCGCACCTCGATGCGCGCGAGGGACATCAGATGCGCGATGCCATGACAGCGAGCCTGCTGCTCGAAAGCGGTCAACGCATTGCGCTGGCCCGCCTCGCAATGCCACCCGACAGCGCCAGCAGCGGCTTTCCTTTCGTCTGCGATCTCGAAAATGGCCGCCTGTTGATCAACGTCCGCCCCATCAGCGCGCTGGTGGATATCAATGCAGCGCAGGAAGAAACGCTCGCAGCGCTGTTCACTGCACTAGGCGCTGCGCCGCCCGAGGCAGCCAGCTATGCTGCAAAGATCGCTGACTATCGTGATGGTGACACAACCATCCGCCCCGGCGGCGCCGAGTACCCGGACTATACGCGCGCCGGGCTGCAACACGGCCCGGCCAACCGTCCCTTCATACGGACCGGCGAGCTTTCGGAGGTGCTCGGCCTTCCCCCGGAACTGGTTGCCGTCGCGCTGCCGCACGTAACTGCCCATTCCCACAGTACACAGATCGATCCACTCTTCGCCGCGCCGGAAGTGATGGCAGCACTGGAAGTTTTCGGAACGCGGGCGGGCACAACACTTGAGGAACCCGCCTGGGCTGCCCGGCAGGATGGCAACTCGCCTTTGTTCGCGGCGGAACCGGTGCTGGTGGAAGTGATCGCGCAGACAAATACCGGATACCGCGCCGGAACAGCGGTCACCTACGGACCGCAGGAACGTACGCTATCCGGAAGCCGACGCCTGATTGAGGAGCGTATTGCAGGCCCCGACCCCGTCCTGGCGGCAGGCGCAGTCCTGCCTGAACCTGCGCCTTGCTACTGAGGATTCGACGGACGGCCAATGTCGGCGTCTTCGCCTGTGCCGCCTTCGGCGCCGTCGCGGCCAAACGAGTAGACGCTGACGCGAAGTCCATCCTCCGTAGACGAATAAAGATAGGCGGCGCCCCACGGGTCGGACGGCACGGCTTCATCGTCAAGGTAAGGGCCGGACCAGCCTGCGGCGCCGGCCGGCGCCTGGATCAACGCCGCCAGCCCTTCGCTTTCGGTCGGATACCGTCCCACGTCAATCAGGAACAGATCCAGCGCGCCCTGGATGTTCTTGACCTGGGCCTCGGCCGTTTGCGACTTCGCGCGGCTCAGATAGCCGATCACACGCGGCGCTACGATGCCCATGACAAGGGCAAGGATGACAAGTGCCACCAGCAGTTCCATAAGGCTGAAGCCGCCTTGCGAGCGGCGAGTCGGTGCGTCCCGTTGCATTTGAGTATGTCCTTGTCCCACAGTCCTGAGGATACGCATTTTTTGCGCGGCGCCAAGCGAGGGCGCAGATGAAGGACACAGCGCCGTGACGCCGTTCGAACTCTTCCTCGTCCTCAGCGGGCTTCTGGTCGGCTCGGCAATCGATGCAGGCGCGGATCGTTTCGCGCGGGAGGAGTCGTGGATCAGAGGCCGCTCGCGCTGCAGGCATTGTGATCGGCAACTCGCCTGGTTCGAACTTGTCCCGGTCATCAGTTTTGTGATGAGCAGAGGACGCTGCCGGACTTGCCGCGCGCCGATTGGATGGCAGGCGCCTCTGACCGAGATTGCTGGCGCCTTGATCGCTTTCGCGGCCGTTGCCTGGTCACCCCCGAGCTTGTTGGTGCTGACCGTTCTTTACGGCTGGTTGCTTCTGGCGCTTGCGGCCATCGACCTGCGCACCTTCATACTTCCCGACGCCCTGAACCTTTGCGTCCTCCTGCTGGGTGCCGTGATGGTCGCCCTGTCGCGACCGGATGGATGGCCGATGAACCTTGCCGGCGCGATTGCCGGGTTTTCTCTGCTTTGGCTCGTCGAGGTCGTTTACCGCCAGCTGCGCCGGCGCGACGGCCTCGGACGCGGAGATGCCAAGCTTCTCGGTGCCACCGGCATGTGGGTCGGCCTCGGAGGAATCGCACCGGTGCTGCTGATCGCGTCACTCTCGGGGGTTGCAGCCGCCCTGGCACTCTCCGTTCGTGATTCGAAATCGCTCAGCGGACAATCTGCGATCGCATTTGGCCCCTGGCTCGCACTCGGCGGGTTTGTGGTGTGGTTGCTCCAGGGCGCCGAAATCTCGATGTTTCCTGCCGATTACTGACCAAATTCCCCCCGGGCACGAATTTACTTGCAGAAAGTCAAGTAATGAGGCTCTATTTCGCGTGGCTTGTCGTGGGACAAACTGGCGAGCCGCAAGATCAGTCTGGGTTCTAAAAAGGAAAATTTGGGGACGCTATGTTCAGGAAAATCATGTTGTCTGCGGCGTCCGCCGCGGCGCTCGCTGGCATTTGTGCCACGGCGAACGCACAGGTGCAGGTTCCGATTGAAATCGAAGGGCCGCTGACGGCCTATACTGCAACCACTACCACCTCTGGCACGCTCAATGTCATGAACAACACGGTGCGCGTTGACGCGAACACCGAATTTGTTTCGCCGACCGGATCGCGTTCATCGATCACCCGCGCGAACGGCACGCCGTTGTTCAACGTCACGCAGTGGATGCGCGGTGAAACCTATAACGGCCGCCGTCGGCCTGGCCTGCTTGGCGGGACGGTGATTGTCACCGGCGTCTTCGATACCGCAACGAACACCATCCTCGCTTCGGAAGTATTCTCTGACGTAGCGGAGAACGTGATCTTGGGCGTCGTGACGGAATCAAATTGCACCTCCGCACAATGCGATGCAGCCGGCGACTATATCCGTGGCAACGGCCCGACGGGCCCGGTGTTCATTCCCAACAAGGATCCGCGACTGACCGCACTGCCGATCACGGATGCCGGTCTGTTCAAACTGGACCTGACGAAAGGCCCGCTCGTCGGCACCGCCGCCGCACCGACCACGTTTGGCGGCGAAGGCTATTTCTCCGATGACAAGATCTTCCCGGTTGGCTCGGCAACACCGACCGAGCAGGCACTTGTCTACTGGGCGTTCGAGCTTGGCGAAAACCGTCCTGACCTGCTCGCAACACCGGGCGTTCCGGAAATCTCGTCGCTGCGCATCCGCTGCACGGAAGGCAGCCGAATTGAAGTTCGCGGTTTCGTGCACGCACCGGTCAATGCCGATGGTACGCCGGCTGGCGGCGCCGGCATGCCGGTTAACGGCGGCCAGGGCCGCATCCGCGTGACGATGACCGTCAACGGTGTGACCCAGACCTTCCTCGATGAGGATGGTGCTCCGCCGACGGCAGATCTTCCGGCGACTTATGGCGTTTACCGCCTTCGTCAGGACGTCACAGATTGCGGCACCTCGGCCAACGTTTACTGGGACCGCCCGAACGGTGTCGGCACACCTTGGGCCAGCGTGCTCAACGTGCCGGTCGACCGTCTGCGCGAAGAATAGTCGCGAGACTTCAACTCCGCAAAGTCAGGATGGCCCGCTTCGGCGGGCCATTTCTTTTTGCGCGCCCGGGAAGTTCTGAAGAATGCCGGGGAGACATCAAAACCGGGATACGCCGGATCGATGCAGGATCATGCCGGCCAGCTTGCTAATGCACCAACAAGGAAAACCCCGGTCTCCTTTCGGAGCCGGGGCTTTTTGGGTGCGGGCACTAGGACCCCCGCTTGGCGAACCTGAACTTACTACAAAACTGCAGCTCGAGCCTGAGGAGCAACCGATAAATGACTACCGAAGAGAAGCTGTTGATGCTGGCCCGGGCGCTCGCCGCTTATTCCGTAAGGAAGCACAGCGACCCAACCATCTAAGTTGATCGAAAACACACCAAGCAACTCATCATGGCGAGGCCTGAGGAAGAAAGAGAGTGCATTCGGCATGCCTATGCGCGCGCTTTAAAGCGCCTCATCCGGCAGCTGGCGGCTTCATGAGCCAAGGTGTTTCGTATCTCGCGCCCGGAGTGTAACATCTTAAGGTATTCGGAATCTTAGATTCCCAGAAGCAGGGCCAAGTCAATTCGTGCGGACAGCGAAGCCAATGCACCTGCCCTCTAAAAAGCTTGTTCTAGATTTTCGCGTTTCGAACAATGCGCGCCTCGATTGCAGCTTGCAGTCTCTGTTCTAAGGATGCCGTTGCAATCAACGCTGCCGCTCGGTCTGTTTGTGCGGTTATCTCCTCCAAAATGGGCAAGTCGTTATTGCTGTTGGCTACCCAGGGCGCGGCTAAATCCTCTCACCTGAACCAGCGCAGCCCGACACAAACGGCGGAGCTGCGTGTGAAGTTGCTGAGGAAAATGCCAAAGCCTCTACCCACAACGCATATGGATCATATCAACAAGAAACGTGAGTCTAGTCGACCAGAGGCCCGGACCTGCTATTTGGCCTGCTCCATAAGCCGATGCGAACGGCAGAAATTCGCCGGTTCCGGTCACTGCCGAAGTACCGCCGTACGACTTCTCGCATTTGACACGGGTTCACTTCTCCCGCGACAAATATCTGTTCAAACGAACCGAGTCGCCTCTCAGTGAGACATGAAGAGTGGAACTTCTGTAGTGTCGAGCATGCGGCGCGTGGCGCCCCCGAGAACGAATTCTCTCAACCGCGAGTGTCCGAAGGCGCCCATGACTAGTAGGTTTGCCTTGTGACTGTCGGCGCGCTCCAGAAGTGCTTCGCCTATCTTTCTTCCCGAAACATCGAACTCGTCGACTCCCGCACTTATCTCATGCGCGGCGAGATAGCTAAGAAGTGATGCTGCCGGATGACTTGAAGGCATGGACTTCTCCCCTCGCCCGACGAGGATCTGAACCGACTTTGCCATCTTCAGTAAAGGCAGAGCATCTCCGACCGCGCGCGCAGCCGATCGGCTCATGTCCCAAGCGATAACGACGGTGTCCAACGAAAATGCCTCCGATCGCATGTCGGGATGCAGAAGGCAGGGCCGACCCGTAGCGAACAGCCAAGGCTCGATTTCGGCCAATTCTGCAGGTGCTCCGCGCGGCAGGCCGAGCAGGCAAAGATCGCTGGTTCGCCCATATGCAACCAGAGACGATGCGCCAGCCGGCCAATCGACAGTTACGGCCGTCGTCTTGAATCCTACACCAGTAGCTTCGCATCTCTGCTTGAGATGGGTCTCAAGCTCTGTTCGCTTGGATGTGATCATATCTTCTACGCCCTGAGCGATGCCGGCCATCATCTTGCCTGCAAGCCAGTTCGACGGCGCCTGGACATCGACGTGCGGAAGCGTGACGTCGAGCGCTGCACCTGCGGCTTTCGTGAATGCGCACGCATAGTCGATGGTGGCAAGCGATGTTGGCAAGGCATGGGGACTGATATGAAAGTGAATGCGACGGTAGGCCAACTCTAGAAACTCCTTTAGTGCGATCGTGCCACTCCGGACCGTCGATCCGTCTTGGGCAGCGTGTCGCCAGTTTCAGCAATCGATTTACGGACGCCATACGCAGTTCACCTTAGTGGCCCGACCCAGAATTTCCGGGCCTCCCCAAGCTTGGATGACGACCGGCGTTTCACGGCTAATATCAGACGCTGCGAAAACGCCTCCCAGCGTTCGGTTCGCTCGGACTAACTCAGCGCCCACGCCGCCAGACCGGGAGTCATCGCAAAGCAAGCGGAGGTGAAGGGCTTGAGGCTTGGGCTTACGCCTACATCCATGCCCACTCCGCGCCGGCAGAACGCGCGCGCTGCAGACTCCTTGCACCCATCAGCGCCACACCCGCCTCGC
>CAZXQD010000011.1:0-22570 GCA_964643405.1 uncultured Hyphomonas sp.
CTGTTCAAGCTCACCGACTTCCACGCAGCATTGGACGTGATGGAAGACGTCGAGGATATAGCAATCGTGCTGATGGAGCCTGAGGAGCCACAATTTCAGCAGGCCATTTTCACAGGGCGCTGGACTGGCGGCCATGCGGCCCGCGAAACGCTTCGCGCCTGTCTTGCAAAGGCCGGATAGCAGCATCCTGATGATTGCACGATTCTTCCGATTGCCTGGAATTCTTGCCACAGCGCTAGCCGGTGGACTGTTCTTCGCGCCCCTGCCGGCGCAGGCGCAATCAGATTGCGAGGTAGCGCCGCTAGATCGGTCAATCATCAAGCTCCGCAAGAAAACCGACAGGTTCTTCCCGGTCGCGCTGAAGGACGGAAAGGCCATCGTGATCATGGCGGGCCCGGGCCTCGCGCAGCGCTATCCCGATTGCGACGCGATGCTCGACGAACTCGCCGATGATGTGACTGACAGCGGCACATCCGCCGCCATCGCAAATTCGATGGCCGTCGAATGGGTAAACGTTGACGATCCCAGCAAGCTCATCATGGTCGGCAACCAGATCTTTTTCTCTGACTTCGGGGCTGCCGGTGCACTGTTCGCATTCAGCGGCAGCGGCGCATATGATTACGCCATCTATGTCCTCGATCCTGGTGTCTATCGCCTTAGCAGCATAAGTTACCCGTTTCCGCGTACGGAACTTTCGACCGGTCATGGGACCGAGGTTGCCAGCGAAGGTGCTCCGATCGGTGAGGCGCGGATCGTCGGCACGAACCGCAACGAAATGAAGGTCGAGCAGGTCTGGAGCAATGGTTCGAGCCGCACTGTGGGGGCCAGCGAACAGTGCCTGTGGTGGTACAAGGGCGGCTGCACGCAGTCCGTCTATACACCTGAGCACAAGGTTATGGACCGCGCTCCGGGATACTATCCGATGCGGGTTCCCACACCGGTTCCGGCGCTTGATGTCTCTCTGCGGATCGACGCGCCAGTGGCCAGCTTCGAGGTTGCGGCCGGAGAGATCGTTATGGTCGACGGGATATTCACTGACCCGATCGACGGCGAGATCGGCGTCAGCCAGTGCCGAAAGGGCAGCTCCATGCATGTCTGCAGCCTGCAGTCGCTCGGCATCGAACGCACTATGGCTCCGATCGAGGATCTGCGCGCCCACGACCTCGCAAAGGATGGCTTCCCCCAACTTGGCAAACTGGTCCGCAATATCCGCTACAGACCGCTGACCATTTCTGCTGCCGAGGCTGGCAAGGGGAAATTCGGTCCGCGCCTGAGAGTTGCAGCCGGCCAGTAGGTCCGCGAGCCAAAGCCCTGACTGCCGGCTCTGCTGGTTTGAAAAGCTGCACTAGCCGGGGTCCGCTAGCGCAGCGCAGGTAAGGTCAGTTTTGAACAGGGATTGAGAGGCAGTCGCGTGAACAATGCCGGCTGCAGGAACTGGCGAAGGCCCTGAATGCCATTTTCGAGCGTCGGGACCCATTCTCCTGTCGCTCGCTCCTGTTGCTTCTACACCGGCAGTGCGATCCCATGCGCAAAGGCGCCGCGGCTAGGGCTGCAGATTGTCGACACCTCGCCATAGAGCATCCTGCGGATCTCATCTGCGACCCGCCCGCCCAGCGTCGCGCCCCGAGACGCGGCGAGCCTCAACGCTGCCAAGAGCTCAGCCTCGGCGCTTCCCTGTCGGGCGGTCTCACCGCTCAAAGCCTCCAGAATACAATTCAACGCGACCAGAGCGGCCGCCGCATGGCCTGAGGACCGCCAGCACGCAGGCCGCCGCGCGAAAGATACCCGCGCTTTCACGCCGGTCGACCGACTTGCGGAAAATGTCCGCCGCTTCCCGGAGACGAAGCCTGCCATGCATCGGGTATCCGCTTTATGCGGCTCCTGGTCTTGCGCCCAGACATCCCATTAGAGATGCGTCACTCCTCGACTTTGAGTTCATTTCAACAATGCGGGTCTATGGAGAAAGTACCGGCTGTCCATGCGGCTTCGAAGAGATCAGCTTCCGTCCGTGAGCGGAACATGTATCGTGCGACATGCGCGCTCCCAACTCCGGCGCCATGCTTGCGCCAATTGTCGCCCAGCGCTCCTCTCAGCCAGCTTTCAATGGCATCCATCTGCTTTCCGAGCCCCATGGGCGGCACGGGTATATCAACATGGTAGGGATATTCGCGCGCATCGCGCTGCGCCATCAGGACAGATTTGTAGCGACCCAAATGATGCTCCCTGACTCAATGTTCTTGTTTTGTTCTTTTTGAGGTAACATGGCAATCCTCTGGCCGCGCAAATTCTGTGAGTTCCGGCGGGCCAAGACCGCCGAAGCCTGCACAGCGCATGGTCCAGCAGAGGCTTAGCCGTTCGGTAGATCTTCTGATCCTACCCGAAAATCCTTGTCAACTTTCGTAATCTTTGATTTAAACTTCTGATTACGACCCTGATCCGGCAGGATCATTGCCGGACCCGACCAGAGGAGCACGCCCGTGCGAAACTCCGCCCGTCACCCTCCGCGGCTGAGGCCAGCAACCATTTCGCCGGATCCCCAGTCCTGGCTCACGACGCTGGAAACGGCCGCCGCACTCGGCCTGATGCCAAAGACCCTCGCCAACATGCGGTGCCAGGGAAAAGGCCCCTGCTTTCACAAGATCGGCGGAAAGGTCTGGTACCGGGGGCAGGACATCCTCAGCTACCAGCGACGGCGCAGGTATATCGCTTCAGGCGTGCGCGATGAAGGCTGAGCGTGTCCGCCTCGTTGCCTGGGCAGCGGCCGGAATTGCGGCGGCGGCATTCTCGATGATCCCCGCCCCGCCTCGCTTCGTCTGGAACAGGACAGCAAGCCTCCCGGAAGGTCTCTATGTGCTGGCTCCGGATCCGGTGATCACGCGCGGCATGATTGTCGCCTATACACCGTCAGCCAACGAGGCCGCCTTTCTCGAATCCAATCGCTATACCGGCCGGGGCTGGCCGCTGGTCAAAAGGGTGGCTGCGCTGGACGGAGACGAAGTCTGCCGGCGCGAAGGCAGCATCTCTATCAATGGCAAAGTCACCGTGCAGGCACGCGCCTCTGACAGCGCCGGGCGCGCGCTCCCCACCTGGCAAGGCTGCCGCCACCTCGGTCCGGAAGACATCCTGCTCCTCGCAGATCATCCGCACTCTGTCGATGGCCGCTATTTCGGTGTTCAGGACAAGGCACGCATTGCCGGGGGCCTTCGCCGCCTGCGCTGGCCCGGGCGCAAAGATTCTGCTCCGGCAGAGGCGCACCCCTGATGGCCGAGGAGCCACCTTTCGAACCGAGGCTCGGAGAGCCCGGCCAGGACCGCCGCCGCGCGCCGCGCACCCAACTCAAGGCGCTGGCAAAGGCTGCGCGCTGGGGAAAGGTGCGAACCTATGCGCGTCCGAAGCTTGCCTGGGGCACGGTCCGGCGCAAGGGGCGCGGCAAAGGGGCGGCCGCCATCACGCGCCACCATGCCCATCCGAACAGGCGCCGTCTCGTCATGAGTACCTCGATTGCGGTTGTCGGCTCATCGGGCACCAAGGCATTTGCCGCACACATTGCGTATATCGCGCGCGACGGGACAGCTGAGCAGGAAGGCCGGGGGAGGATATTTGACCGTGAGAGTGATGATGCCGATCCGCAGGCCTTCAATAAACGCGCGCGCGGCGATGTCCGGCAGTTTCGCTGGATGATTTCACCTTTCGATGCAGGGGAGATGCAGGACCTCACCTCTTTCACACGTACACTGATGAAGCAGGTCGAGCGCGACCTGCGCTGCGACGTCGACTGGGTGGCTGCGAGCCATTTCAACACCGCCCATCCCCATGTCCATATCGCGGTGCGCGGCGGACAACCTGACATCGACGAACTCATCATCGCGAGACGCTACCTCACCCATGGCCTCAGACACAGATGCGAAGAGGCACTCAGCGCAGAACTTGGCTACCGGCGCAGCCTCGATCTTGCTGCTGACATCGCGCGGACTTTTGCAGAGGACCGCTATACTTTCATCGACAGAGATCTGGAGCGCGCCGCGCAGGCGGACCTGATCGACCTCTCCCGGCAGGGCCCTGTCCCCTCCCGGTCCTCATGGTCTGTACGCCTGAGCCGCCTCAGTCATCTACGCGCGCGCGGCCTCGCCGAACATCTGGGCGGGCCGGTCTGGCGCCTCGTGCCCGGTTGGGAACACACGCTCCGGCAACTCGGCCGGCAGCAGGATGCAAATCAACAGCTGGCGCAGGCGCTCGGCGAGAGGCTCGATCCAGGCAACCTGCAGGACTTTTCGACGGGCCTGCCCGGCGCCTATGTAACGGGCCGCCTTGCCGGCGTTGTGATCGAACGCGCAAGAACCGAAAAGCACCTTGTGATCCTCGAGGGACTGGACGGGCGCCAGTGGACCGCGCGGGTGCCGGCGCGGGAAGCCCTGACGCTACCAGAGCCGGGAAGCGTCCTGACATTCTTTTCCGCATCCGGCACCGCGGCAGCCGGGCCTGGTCAGACAGATCAGGCTGACGCCGTCCAGCCCGTCCGCTTCGTGGTTGATGCCTGGATACCCATCGAGCAGCAGATACGCCGGCGGGCCTATACATGGCTCGATCAGGTCGACGTGGCCAGCCTGACGGATGCAGCCGGGTTCGGCGCCGAAGTGCGCGAAGCCCGCGCAGCGCGCCAGTTCTGGCTCGAAACCGAAGGCCTTTTCCCGCCGTCGCGCGAGGATCTTCAGGCCGAGGAGTTCAGGAACGTTGCCGCCGCGCAGGCAAGCCGTCTCGGCCGGCGTTTCGTAGAGGTCGGTGACCGCGAAGTCTTCCGGGGCTTCTATGCCGGCCATGTCGATACGGCGCAGGGGCGTTTCGCCGTGATTGCCGGCGAGACGCGGTTCACCCTCGCAGCCTCGAGCGAGGGCCAGGCGCCTGCTCCGGGACAGCAGGCCACAGTCGAGCGAAGCACGCTCGCCTTCGGCAGACTGGCCGGCCGATCACGGACGATCCCGGACTAGCCGCCTCGCTGCTCGACGGCGCCGGTCGCCGGCATCCAGCGTGCGCGGCCCCTTCCCGCACCTTCCCGCAATATCGCGCAACTCCAGCTTATGCCGGCGCGCGCACGCTCTAGGCTGCAGGCAGCCAGTCCCGGAGCTCAATGCCATGACCCCGACCAAGTTCCTTTTCGGTCAGTTCTTCCTGACGCTCCTGCTGATCGCGCTGTCGACCTGGGCAGCCACGCAGTGGACAGCCGGTGCCCTCGGATTCCAGCCCCGGCTCGGGCCTGCGGCCTTTCATGTCAGCGACTATCCTGTCTATCCGCCCTGGCGCCTGTTCCAGTGGTGGTATGCCTATGATGCCTATGCGCCCGGCATATTTGCGCGCGGCGGCGTCATTTCTTCGCTCGGTGGTCTCGCCGGCATCGTGATTGCCATCGCCACCTCACTCCACCGCGCGCGGCTTGACAAGGCCTCGTCCACCTATGGCTCGGCGCGCTGGGCCACCGCGGCAGACATCCGCCGCGCGGGCCTGTTTGCGAGAGACGGGCTCATTCTCGGACGTATCGGCCGGCGCTACCTTCGACATGCCGGCGCCGACCATGTGATCGCCTTTGCGCCGACCCGGTCCGGCAAAGGCGTCGGGCTTGTGATCCCGACCTTGCTGTCCTGGACCGGCAGCGCGCTCGTGCACGACATAAAGGGCGAGAACTGGCACCTGACTTCACTCTGGCGGTCGCGCTTCTCGAGATGCATCCGGTTTGATCCGACGAGCCTGTCGAGTGCCCGGTTCAACCCGCTGCTTGAAGTACGGCTCGGCGCGCATGAGGTGCGCGATGTCCAGAACATTGCGGATATCCTCGTTGATCCGGAAGGCGCGCTTGAGCGACGCAGCCATTGGGACAAGACCGCGCATTCTCTGCTGGTCGGCGCCATCCTGCATGTCCTCTATGCCGGTACCGACCGGTCACTGGCCGGCGTCGCGCTCCTCCTGTCAGATCCCTCCCGCCATGTCGATGACACGCTGAACCTGATGATGACCACAAATCATCTGGGGACGGATGATAATCCGGTGACCCATCCGGTCGTAGCGGAAGTCGCGCGCGAGCTCCTCAACAAGTCGGAAAACGAGAAATCCTCTGTCATCTCGACGGCCGTGAGCTTCCTCGGGCTCTACCGTGATCCCGTGATCCGGCAGGCAACCTCATCATCCGACTGGCAGATGCAGGACCTCCTGCCCGGCCGGCCGCCCGTCTCCCTTTTTCTCATCGTTCCTCCCTCGGACCTGTCCCGGACGAAGCCTCTTGTCCGCCTCATCCTGAACCAGGCAGCACGCCGCCTGTGCGAGGATCTGCCGGACAAGGCGGCCCTGAACCGCCCGACGCTTGTCATGCTCGACGAGTTTCCTGCGCTCGGCCGCCTCGACTTCTTCGAAACCTCCCTCGCCTTCATGGCCGGCTACGGTGTCCGCGCCTTCCTGATCGCCCAGTCTCTCAACCAGGTGGAAAAGGCGTATGGAGAGAAGAACGCAATCCTCGACAACTGCCATATCCGGATTGCCTTTGCGACGAATGATGAACGCACCGCGCGGCGCATCTCGGACATGCTTGGCTCCAAGACCGAGCAGCGCCATCAGCGCAACTATGCCGGCCACCGGCTTGCGCCCTGGCTCAGCAACGTGATGGTCTCGCAGCAGGAAACCCAGCGCCCGCTCCTGACGCCCGGCGAAGTGATGCAGCTTCCGAAACAGGACGCCCTGATCCTGCTGACCAGCACGCCGCCCGTCCGGGCCCGCAAGCTGCGATATTTTCTGGACAGGTCCCTCGCAAGCCGCGTCGGCGCGGCCGAGATCCCGCCGCCGGCGGACCTCAGCTATCCGGGCACACCTCCGGCGCCCGCAGGGCCGTTTCCGGACACAGGCGGCCTAGCCCATAGCCTCGTGCCGGAGCAGGACCATGAACCGGTGCCGTTGTCACAGGCCGCGCCGGATGGCGCGGAGCCGGAAGCCGGCCCACGCTCCGGCGTGCGCAGTCAGATCGCGCGATACTACATGCAGCACAATCTCGACCTGGACCCTCAGGCATGACGACGAAAACCCGTCTCTCTGTCAGCATCTCGGAAGCCAATGCACGCAAGCTCAATCGCCTGAGCACCGAGCAGGGCGTCGCGCGCGGCGAGATTGTCGATGAGGCCCTGACCCTGCTTTTCCTTCCGCCGCTGGAGCGGCCTGAAGCGATGCTGACCCAGCAGATCCGGAGGATCGAGGACAAGATCGCCCGTCTGGATGTGGCTGCTGGCTTCCAGGCAGATCTCCTCGTCGAGTTCATCTTCGCCTGGCTCCAGCAGCGTCCGGGCCAGCATCCTTTCCGGACGCCGGCAGACGATGCCCGCGCAGGTGCGGAACTTGAGGCACTTATGAAGCGCGTCGCGGATCGCTCAAATCCGCACATCTGGGGCTGAAGACCCTCAACTTCCTATATGGACTCACGTTTACCTCCGGTGGAATCCGCGGGAGGGGAAAAATGCGCAGGCAACTCTGGCAGGTGGACAGGGTCGTAGTCGATCTTGAGGACCTCGACGCAACTGTCTCGCTTGTACACCACATAAGCCTGAGCGAGATCACGGTAAGGTTCAGGCTAAAGCCGGAACAGCTCCATGATGATGCCGTCCCGCTCAAGCGCCGGGTCGAGTTTCTGGCGGCAGAGATCGTGCTCGATCTCGGTTCATTCCTGGATCTCGGCCTGTCGCCCGACTGAGCTGTAAACCGCGCCATTCGGCCATGGCATCCTCTTAGCTTCAGTCCGACAGGCTCGCCCTGTCCTCAGGATATTCAAACAATGCCAATCTTTCGCAGCCTTCCCTGAACTTCCTTGTTCATCCTTGTGTGCCTGCCTCTTTCCTCCTCATTCTTCTTCCGCAGGCTGACGATCTGCCGGATGCTCATGGCAACGAGCAAACCGGAATGACCATGCAGGCACTTTCAAGATCTCCCGAGACCAACCTGCGCCAGCTCGCCATGCTGCGCACGGCTTTCGAAGGTCCGGTGCAGGCGGCCCTCGAGGCTGCCGATACGCTCGAGATCATTGCCAACCCCGATGGCTCGGTCTGGATCGAACGGGCGGGCCAGGGCCTCACGAGAGCTGCAGGCCGGCTGGGCCCTGCCGAGCGGGAGCGGATCATCCGCCTCGTCGCCTCTGCCGCCGGGGAGCCGTGCGACCATAGTGCGCCGATCGTCTCCGCGGAGCTTCCGGGATCAGGCGAACGATTCGAAGGCATCCTGCCCCCTGTCTCCGAAGCGCCCTGCTTTGCGATCCGCAAGCCAGCACCCGCGCCCTTCTGCCTTGATGACTATGTCCGGTGCGGCGCGCTGGCACCGGCTGTTTCACTTGCCCTGCGCAAGGCGCTCTTCGAGCGCCTCAATATCCTCGTTGCCGGCGGGACCTCGTCGGGCAAGACGACCTTTGCCAACGCCCTCCTTGCCGAGCCGGCCCTTGCCGCCGACAGGATCGTGATCCTGGAAGACACGCGCGAACTGAAGTGCGCCGCGCCGGATGTCACGCAGCTGCGCTCGCACCGCGCGGGTACGAGCCTGAGGGACCTCGTGCGCTCAACGCTCCGCCTGCGCCCGGACCGCATTATTGTCGGCGAGGTGCGCGGCGGCGAAGCGCTCGATCTCCTCAAAGCCTGGAACACCGGCCATCCCGGCGGAATCGCCACGCTGCACGCCAACTCTGCCGAAGGGGCCTTTTCGCGGCTCGAGCAACTCGTTGCCGAGGCCACATCCAATCTGCCCATCGGCCTCATCGCTGAGGCGGTAGATGTCATCGTCTTCCTGTCGCGCGCCTCGGGCGAGCGCCGCGTCGAGCAGGCTATCCGGGTCACCGGGTTCGATGACGCCGGCTACCGGACCGAACCCCTTGCCGCCCCTGGGCTCGAGCTCGTCCACTGAGGAGGATCCAGACATGCTCTACCGCGCCGCCGAAGCGTTCAACCGCAGTCTCCAGTGCGCCGTTATCCTCGGCTGCGCGCTCTTCCTCGCGCCCGCCGCCCATGCCGCGGGATCCGGGATGCCCTGGGAAGGCCCGCTCGATCAGATCCTGCAGTCGATCGAGGGACCGGTTGCCCGTATCGTAGCCGTGATCATCATTACACTGACGGGCCTGACGCTTGCCTTCGGGGAGACTTCCGGCGGGTTCCGCAAGCTGATCCAGATCGTCTTTGGTCTGTCGATCGCCTTTGCAGCCACCTCCTTCTTCCTGACCTTCTTCTCCTTTGGCGGCGGGGCGCTCCTGCCATGACAGACGGCTATGAAGTCATCCTCCATCGCTCCCTCGCCGAGCCGATCCTTCTGGCGGGGGCGCCCCGCTCGGCAGCGATTGCGATCGGCACGCTCGCCGCCGTCCTCGCGCTCGGCCTTCGGCTCTGGATCCCGGGCCTCGCCACCTGGGTGATCCTGCATTCAGCCGCGGTCTTCCTGGCACGGATCGACCCCGATTTCCTGGCCGTCGCCGTGCGCTCCGCGCGCCACCCGGAGCACCTGGCATGCTGAACCTCGCTGAATATGCCCGCAAGCCCCGCCTCCTCGCCGACTACCTGCCCTGGGCCTGCCTTGTGGCGCCGGGCATTGTCCTCAACAAGGATGGCAGCTTCCAGACGACGTTCCGCTACCGCGGCCCGGATCTCGAGAGCTCAACGGAAGCAGAACTCGTCGCGGTTTCTGCCCGGGTCAACAATGTCCTCCGCCGGTTCGGATCGGGCTGGGCCCTGTTCTTCGAAGCACAGAGACGCGCCGCGGCGCCCTATGCCGAAGGCGACTTCCCGAGCGCCGCCGCCTGGCTCGTCGATCAGGAACGTGCCGCGTCTGCCGGCGAGGCGAGCTCCCGGTTCGAGAGCGATTATTACCTGACCCTGCTCTGGCTTCCGCCGCCGGACGCGGAGGGACGCGCCGGGCAGATGCTGGTCGAGCGCCCGCTGCGCCCGCAAAGCGCCGGCTGGCGCCAGGCCCTTGACCAGTTCGAGACGCGCGCCGGGCAGGTCTTCGACCTCCTCGACGGTACGCTCGCCGGGATCTGGCCCCTCGGCGACGACGAGACGCTGACCTATCTGCACGGCGCCGTCTCCTCGCGCTCGCATCCGGTCGTCGCACCCGAACTGCCCGTGTTCCTTGACGCTATCCTCGCCGACGAGCCCTTCACCGGCGGCTTGGAGCCGGCAATTGGCGAGCGGCACCTGCGGACCCTCACTGTGCTCGGATTTCCGGGCTCGACCCTTCCGGGGCTTCTCGATGAACTGAACCATCAGGCCTTTGCCTATCGCTGGGTGACGAGGTTCATCGCGCTCGACAAGACCGAGGCCCAGAAACTCCTTACCCGCAAGCGCCGCCACTGGTTCGCCAAGCGAAAATCCGTAAGCGCGGTCCTGCGCGAAACCCTTTTCAATGAGGAAAGCGTCCTGCTCGACAATGACGCTGCCAACAAGGCCCTCGATACCGACGCTGCGCTCCAGGAACTCGGCGGTGATCTTGTTGCCTATGGATATGTCACGACCACGCTGACGGTGGCTGACACCGACGCGGTCCTTGCAGCCGCGAGCCTGCGCGCCGCCGAGCGCGTCCTCAATGCCCGCGGGTTTACCGTCATCCGCGAAACCCTGAACGCCGTCGAGGCCTGGCTCGGAAGCCTCCCCGGTCACGCCTATGCCAATGTCCGCCGCCCGGTCATCAGTACACTGAACCTTGCGCACCTTGTGCCGCTCTCCGCCGTCTGGGCGGGGGAGCCGGCCAATGGCCATCTTGGCGCACCGGCCCTTGCAGAAACGCGCACGGACGGGACGACACCGTTCAGGCTGAACCTTCATGTCGGCGATGTCGGACACACACTGGTGGTAGGCCCGACCGGCTCCGGCAAATCCGTGCTCCTGTCCTTCCTCGCGCTGCAGTGGACCCGATATGAAGGGGCGCAGGTCTTTGCCTTTGACAAGGGCGGGTCGGCCCGGGCCGCGCTTCTGGCGATGGATGGAGACTGGATCTCACTCGCCGCCGCCGCCCAGCCCGCCCTCCAGCCGCTTAAGGATGTCAACACACCGGGGGGCGCAGCCTTTGCCGCAAACTGGCTGGCAGGGCTCTGTGCCGGGGAAGGCCTGGCGCTGGAGCCGCGGCACAAGGCGGCGATCTGGGACGCGGTCCAGGCGCTTGCCGGCGCGCCTGAGGCCGAGCGTACGCTGACGGGGCTCTCGCTCCTCGTCCAGTCGCCCGAAATCCGGGCCGCCCTCCTGCCCTTCACACTCGAAGGCCCTTATGGCCGGTTGCTCGACGGCGATACGGATGTTCTCTCGCTCTCCGACATAACCTGTTTTGAACTCGAGGCCCTGCTACAGTATCCGGCAGCGGCCGGACCAGTGCTCACCTACCTCTTCCACCGTCTCGACGCGCGCTTCGACGGCCGCCCGAGCCTGCTGCTGCTTGATGAGGCCTGGCTCTATCTCGATCACCCGGTCTTTGCGCCGCAGCTGCGCGACTGGCTGAAGACCCTTCGCAAGAAGAATGTCTCCGTAGTGTTTGCGACCCAGTCCCTCGCCGATATCGAACGCGCCCCGATCGCGCCGGCCGTGATCGATGCCTGCCCCGTCCGCATCTTCCTGCCGAACGAGCGCGCCGGTGAGCCTGTCCAGGCGGCAACCTACCGCCGGTTCGGGCTGAATGATCGCCAGGTCGACCTCATCTCGCAGGCCGTCCCGAAGCGGCACTACTACTACACCTCGCCGATCGGGAACCGGCTGTTTGAACTCGGCCTCGGCCCCGTCGGCCAGGCCTTCTGCGGATCATCGTCACCCGAGGCTCAGGCGCTGATCGCGGCCGCCTGCGCAAAGGGGCGCGGCTCAGCCTTTGCCGATGCCTTCCTGAAGGCCAGGGACCTTGCCTGGGCCGCCGATATTCTGAGCGCCTGGCCAGGGGCGCAGGCGCGAAGAGCGCCTGCAGCAGACGGAGCACGCCGCCCATGAACCGGATAGAAACCTGCCTCCTCACCCTGACCGCGCCGGTGCTCGTATCGGCCGCCTGCCTGGTGCTGGCGCCGCCCGCCTGCGCCCAGGTCAGCGTCTATGATCCGGCCAACCACACCCAGAATGTCCTGCAGGCAGTCCGCGCCCTGCAGGAGCTCGACAACCAGGTGCGCCAGATTTCCCACGAGATCGACATGATCGGAAAAATGGCGCGTGACCTCGAGACCCTACCCGTGAATGTCGCAAACGCGATCATCCGTGACCGGATGACCCGGATCGAGGCGATCATCCGCGAAGCCGGAGGGATCGGGACAGGGACCGGCGATACCGGCGCGGCGTTCGACAGGGCCTATCCGCAAAGCTATGGCGATGCCCCGCCGGGTGCTGACGCGCTCCTGGCGGATGCCCGCGCGCGCTGGGAGGCCTCGCTTGCCGCCCACCGGCAAGTCCTCCTCATCACTTCCGAAGCGCGCGCCGGCAACAGCGCTGACGCCGGTGCCCTATCGGACATTGTCGCCGAGAGCCAGGGCGCCGCCGGGAACCTCCAGGCACTCCAGGCCGGTAACCAGATCAGCGCCCTGACAACGCAGCAGCTCATGCAGGTCGAGGCCCTGCTCGGCGCCAGTGCGCGCGCTGCGTCCCTGGAAGAGGCCCGCAATCTTGCCGAAGCCGAACGCGGACGCGCGCGCCTCAAGGCCTTTCTCGGGGACTAGGCGATGGAAGAGCTCGATGTCATCGACCGGTTCCTTGCAACCTTCATAGCCTATATCGATTCCGGTTTCGGCCTGCTTGAGGGCGACGTCGCTTACCTTACGACCACGCTTATCGTCATCGACATCACGCTTGCCGGCCTCTTCTGGGCGCTCTCGGAAAACAGCGACGTGATTGCCGGCCTCATCCGCAAGGTCCTCTATGTCGGCTTCTTCGCCTATGTCATCGGCAACTTCCAGCTCCTCTCCGGCATCCTGTTCGACAGCTTTGCCGCGCTCGGCATCAAGGCCGGATCCGGCACGCTGACGGGCGATGACCTGATGCGGCCCGGCTATATTGCCGGCGTCGGGTTTGAGGCCGCCCTGCCCCTGCTTGAGGAAGCCGGCGACCTGCTCGGTCCGATCGCCTTCTTCCATAATTTTGTGCTGATCGCGGTCCTGATGGTTGCCTGGGCGATCATCCTCGCCGCCTTCTTCATTCTGGCGGTCCAGCTCTTTGTCGCGATCCTCGAGTTCAAGCTGACGACCCTTGCCGGGTTCATCCTCGTGCCCTTCGCCCTCTGGAACAAGACGGCCTTCCTTGCCGAACGCGTGCTCGGCAACGTGATCACCTCAGGGATCAAGCTCATGGTCCTCGCGATCATCATCGGCATCGGCTCGACGCTCTTCTCTTCGGTCACCGAAGCGTTTTCGGGCAGTGACGACATCACGCTGGCCGACGTCATGGGCACCGTGCTCGCCGCCATGGTCTTCCTCTGGATGGGCGTGTTCGGCCCCGGCATTGCCTCGGGCCTTGTCTCCGGCGCGCCGCAGCTCGGGGCCGGCTCTGCCGCCGGGACCGCGGCCCTCGCCGGCGCCGGCCTCGCGCTGGCCGGGGCGGGCGGCCTTGCCGGGGCCCGCGCCGCGAGCGCCGGTGTCCGGGCCGGCGCCTCGCTCGCGGGCGCCGCCCGCACTTCCTACGATCTCGGGCGCCTGCGCTCCGAGGCAGGCGGCTGGCGCGGCGCTGCCGCCGGCGTCTCCGGGATGGCGGCGGCGGGGGCCGGCATGGCCCGGGCGGCATTCAGCCGGCCAGCAAGCGCCCTTGCAGAAGCCTGGTCCGCCGGCGGGCGGGCTGCTTTTGCAGCAACGGGAGGCGCAGGTCCCGGCGTGCCCCCTGAACCCGGGGACCGGCGGCCCGCTTGGGCGCGGAAACTCGCGTCCGGCCACCGGCTGAGCCAGGCGGCGACGGTGACTGCCCATACCCTGCGCGACGGCGACCGGCCGATGTCCGGCGCCGCACCTGACCTCAAGTCCTCCGGAGAGCCATAGATGACCTTCACGCGCCCTTCGGCCCATTACGGCGAAAGCCCGCCGGCTGAGACGCCTTACCAGAAGGCCGGGCAGATCTGGGACGATCGGATCGGGTCGGCCCGCGTGCAGGCCCGCAACTGGCGCCTCATGGCGCTCGGTCTGCTTGCCGCGCTGATCGCCTCGACCGGCGCGCTGGCCTGGCGCGCTGCAGGGTCAACGGTGACCCCCTATGTCGTCGAAGTCGACACATCCGGCGCCGTGCGCGCGGTTGCGCCGGCAACCGGCAGTTATGAACCCGGCGATGCACAGATCGCCCACCATCTCGCCGGTTTCATCCAGAATATCCGCAGCCTGTCGATTGATCCGGTCGTCATCCGCCAGAACTGGCTGAAGGCCTATGACATGGTCACCGACCGGGCCGCGGCCACCCTTGGCGCCTATGCCAGGGAGAATGATCCGTTTGCGGATGTCGGCCGGCGCACCCGCACCGTCGATGTCGTCTCGGTCGTGCGCATGACGGAGACGTCCTTCCAGGCGCGCTGGCTGGAGAAGACCTATGAGAATGGCACGCTGACCGGCGCCCGGCGCTTCACAGGACATTTCTCGCTCGTCACAAGGACGCCGAAAGATGCCGCCGTCCTGAGGGCCAATCCGCTTGGCATCTATATCGACAGCCTCAACTGGGGCGAAGACATCGAGACAGGAGATCCCCGATGAAATGGCTCGCCCCGGCCTGCGCCGTCCTTATACAGGCTGCCTGCACCGCGCTGCCGCCGCCCGTTATCGAGTATGCGCCCGAGGCTTTTCAGCCGGCCGCCCTGTCAGTCGGGGGGCCAGCGCGCGCAGTTGAGATCGTCGAGACACCGCTTCCGCTCCCTCTTCCAGGCCAGCTCAAACCTGCGCCCTCAGCGCCAGAACTGAAGCCGGCCTCGCCGGCCGTCGCCATCACCGAGGGCACGAGCGCCGCGCGCATCGAGCCGACGCCGGACGGATATGTCAATGCTGTTCAGGTCTATCCGTATACGGAAGGCGCCCTCTACCAGCTCTATGCAAGTCCGGGCCAGGTCTCCGATATCGCGCTTCAGCCCGGCGAACAGCTCGTATCTGTCTCGGCCGGCGATACCGTGCGCTGGGTCGTCGGCGACACGGTCTCGGGGGCGGGCGCCGGGGCGCGCGCCCACGTACTCGTGAAGCCCGTCGCTGCAGGCCTCGTGACAAACCTGATGATCGCAACCGACCGGCGGACCTACCATCTCGAACTCACGAGCCTTGAGACAACCTATATGGCCGCGGTGTCCTGGAGATACCCGGCCGACGCGCTGGCCAGGCTCGTCCGCCAGAGCGAGACCCGGCGTGGCCGCGGAGAGACGCAGATTGCCAGCGGCGTCGATATCGATGCGCTTAACTTCGCCTACCGGATCGATGGGGCAAAGCCAGGCTGGCGACCGGTCCGGGCCTTTGATGATGGCCGGCAGGTCTTCATCCAGATGCCGGAAGAACTTTCCGCCCTTGACGCCCCGCCGCTCTTCGTGACCGGCAATGACGGGAAGGCCGAACTCGTCAATTACCGTGTCAGGGGCAACTATTACATCGTCGACCACCTGTTCGAGGCCGCTGAACTGAGACAGGGCAGCCGACCGCAGACGGTCGTCCGTATCCGGAAGACATCCGGCTCTGCCGGAGGCCGCCGGTGAGTGATCCAGCGCCCTTTCCGGACCAGAAAGCCCTGCGCCTGCGCGCGAGGATCCGTCCCGTGACCCGGATCAACCGGCGGGTGCTCGTGGCAGGCGGTCTCGTCGTAATGCTGGGCATCGGCGCCGCGCTCACCGCCGGGCTTGCGCCGCCTGCCCGAGGGCCAGAAGAGGCGCCCGACATCCCGGTCGCCGCCGCCGGTCAGCGCGCACCCGAAGCGCTCAGTCGCCTGCCCGCCTCCTATGACGGCCTCGGCGCGCCGCCGCTCGGCGCACCGACCACCGGCGATCTTGGCGGCACGATCGTCGCCGAGGAAAAGGCCTGGGGGATTGCGCCCGACTGGGACGTGCCCCCGTCAACTGACTTCAGGCCCTCCGACCTTGCCGAAGCCGAACGCGCCCGGCGTCTTGCCGAGGCAAAGCTTGCCGACGCGGCGAGCCGGTCCGGCCTGTTCTTCGAGGTCTCAGGCAGCAGCAGATCCGCCGGGGCGCCGGATGAGCCTGCTGCCCCGCGCTGGAGCGCAGCGGACGAGCTCATGGCGCTGGCCGCCAGCGCGGGCGCCGGCGCCGCCGCGCCCACAGCGTTGCCGATGCCGGCGGAGGACGCAAACCTGCAAGCACGAAAATCCGCTTTTTCCGGCAACGGCCCTGAGACGTCCGTCAACCCGCACAGGCTCGAAGCGCCCGCCTCACCGTTCATGGTGATGGCCGGGAGTGTTGTGCCGGCCGCGCTACTCACGGCGCTCAACTCAGACCTTCCCGGCACGGTCACTGCCCAGGTCACCCAGCCCGTCTTCGACACCGTATCTGGCGCGCATCTCCTGATCCCTCAGGGCGCCCGCCTGATCGGGCGCTACCAGTCTGAGGTCTCTTTCGGGCAGGACCGTGCGCTGGTTGTCTGGGACAGGATCGTGTTCCCGGATGGATCCTCGATCCGCATCTCTGAGCCGGGAAGCGATGCGGCGGGCGCGGCAGGCATTGCCGGACGCACAGATCATCACTGGGACCGCGCCTTTGCGGCGGCCGGCCTTGCAACGCTCCTCAGTATCAGCGCGGAGGCAGGCGACGCCCCGGGCAGCGACGTCGAGCGCGCGATCCGCAGGGGCTTTGGCGACAGTGTCTCGCGCACAGGCGAGCGGGTGGTTGAGCGCAGCCTCGCTGTCCAGCCGACGATCAGGATTGCGGCGGGAACGCCCGTCAGGGTCCTCGTCACCCGCGACCTGGTCCTCAGGCCCTACGCCTTCAATCCGTGAATGCGCTCGCCCGCCGTGAACAGCGCCGCGGCCCGAACAGGGATCAGGCCGGGCGTTTGATCTGGTTACCGTTTTCGAGGAGCACGACGGTCGGGACATGCTGGCGCGCCTCGGCAGCATCCACGCCGCAGAAGGCCGCGATGATCACCGTGTCGCCCACTGCAAAGTGGCGGGCCGCCGCGCCGTTGACGCCGATGGTGCGCGAGCCGCGTGGCGCCTCGAGCGCGTAGGTCTGGATACGGGCACCGTTTGTGACATTCCAGATGTCAACTTTTTCATGAGGCAGGATGCCCGACGCATCGAGCAGGTCCTGGTCGATCGAGACCGAGCCCTCATAGTAAAGATCGCACTGGGTAACGGTGGCCGAGTGCAGCTTGGCCTTCAGCATCGTGAGCAACAAGGGAGGCAAACTCCGGTGTCTGGCATGAGCAGTTTTGCTCACGGCGAGAATATGGGGTCGCTGCGGTGGACAGCAAGGGCTTATTGCATTGCAAGATAAGGGCCGTAAAGGCGCGGTATGTAAACATTTGCGCTAGCGCTGCTTATCTATCCCCTTGCGGCAGCGGCCCCCGGCGCCCTAAGGAGCCGGGCCGAGACAGGAGCCGCCGCCTTGGACGACACGCCCGACTTTTCTGTGCTGATCGTCAACTTCAATGGCGGCGCCTATGTGCAGGGCGCGCTCGACTCGCTCAAAGCACAGACCCACCGCAGCTTCGAAGTGATCCTCCTCGACAACGCCTCGGCCGATGGCTCGGTGGACAACCTCGATACCTCAGGACTGCCCGCCTTCACGCTGATGCGCGAGACGGAAAACCATGGCTTTGCGCGTGGCAACAACCTGGCGGCCGCGCGCGCCCGGGGCAGATGGCTCGCGCTCCTCAATCCGGACGCCGCCGCAAGGCCGGACTGGCTCGCGGAGATCCTCGCCGGCACGCGCCGCCATACGGGCGTCACGAGCTTTGCCTGCACCCAGCTCTGGATGCATGACGAAACAAAGCTCGACGGCGCAGGGGACAATTATCTCCTGTTCGGCATTCCCTGGCGCGGGGGCTATCGCCGTCCGTCCACGGAGATTCCGGCGGAAGGCACCTGCTTTTCGCCGTGCGGGGCGAGCGCTGTCTACCACCGCGAAACCTTTACCGCTGCCGGCGGCTTTGATGAGCGCCTCTTCTGCTTCTGCGAAGATGTCGATCTCGGCTTCCGCCTTCGCCTCGAGGGCGGCACCTGCGTGTTTCTGCCGGATGCCATCGTTGCACATGCGGGCGGCGGGCTTTCGGACAAGGTGTCCGGCTTTGCGGTGCGATACGGCACCCGAAACCGGCTCTGGGTCTACCTCAAGTGCATGCCCCTGCCCCTGCTGCTCGTGACCCTGCCCGCCCACATCGCACTGACGGCAGCGATCCTCCTCCGTGGGCTGAGCACCGGGCGCTTCAGTGATGCCATGAAGGGCCTTGTGGACGCCGTCCGCGGACTTGGACCGGTCCTGGAAGATCGCCGGACCGTGCAGACCCTGCGTACCGCCAGCCTGCCGGACATTGCCCGTGCCATGGCCTGGAACCCGATGCGGATGCTGGGCCGGGGGATCGTTGTCGAACCCATTGAATTAACAGCGTCCGGCAAGCGCTGACCCGACGTGGGCGCAACTCAGCGCCTGCCTTGCGCGGCGACCTGAGGCTCTGTAATCCCAAGATGAACGAAGGGCTGGTGCCCTAAAAGAAGCAGGAAAACCTACATGAGCAACCCGACCTGGTGGGCCCACGAGACCGCTGTCATCGATGACGGCGTGGAGATCGGCCCGCGTACGAAGATCTGGCATTTCGTGCACCTTTTGGGGCAGACGAAGATCGGCGAGGATTGTTCGCTTGGCCAGAACGTGATGGTCGGGCCGAAAGTAACGGTCGGCAATGGCTGCAAGATTCAGAACAATGTCGCGCTCTATGAAGGTGTAACGCTTGAGGATGATGTGTTCTGTGGGCCCTCCTGCGTCTTCACCAACGTACTGACGCCGCGCGCCTTCGTCAGCCGGAAGAACGAATTCGGCAAAACGGTCGTGCGCAAGGGCGCGACGATCGGCGCGAATGCGACCATCGTGTGCGGCGCCCCGAACGGCGCGACGGAGCTGGGAGAATATTGCTTCATCGCGGCGGGCGCCGTGGTGACCAAGGACGTGCCGGCCTATGCCCTGATGGCGGGCGTACCTGCGAAGCGGATCGGCTGGGTGTCGAAGGCAGGCGAAGTGCTGGGCGCAGACCTGACCTGCCCGCGCGAGGGCGAGCGCTATGTGATCGAGCACGGCCGGCTGCGGCCCGCCTGACGCGCCATGTGCGGCATCGCAGGCATCGTCTCGCTGAATGGCAGCGCGGTTCCACAACTGGAGGAACGGCTGGCGGTTATGGCCGCGCGCATTGCGCACCGGGGGCCTGACGGTGAAGGCCGGTGGATTGATCCTGCGGGCATTGCCGGCTTCGTGCACCGGCGACTTGCGATCATCGACCTGTCGGAGAATGGCGCGCAGCCGATGGCGGGCGCCGATGGCTGCCAGCTGGTTCACAATGGCGAAATCTACAACTATCCGGAGCTTCGCACGGAGCTTGCCGAACGCTGGCCCTTCCGTTCACGGAGCGATACTGAAACCATCCTTGCCGCGCATGATGCGTGGAAAGACGCAGCGCCGCTGCACTTCCGCGGCATGTGGGCTTACGCGCACTGGAATCCTGCGACGCGCCGCCTGTTTGCCAGCCGGGACCGGTTTGGCATCAAGCCTTTCTACTATGCGCAAATCGGCGGGCATCTCTACTTCGCCTCGGAGATCAAGGCGATCCTGCCATTCCTTCCGCAGATCGATGTGAACCCTGCTTCGCTGGCGGAGTATCTGACTTTCCAGTTCACACTGAGCGGCGACACGCTGGTGAAGGGTATCCGCCAGCTCCCCGCCGCCCACAACCTGATCGTCGAGAATGGCGAGGTGCGAGAGGAACGTTACTGGGATGTTCAGTACACGATTGATCGCGGGCGCAAGACCGAGTGGTTCCACGAGCGCCTGGTGGACCTCACAGAAGAATCAGTCGGCCTCCACCTGCGCGCAGATACGGCCGTCGGCAGCTATCTTTCGGGCGGTATCGACTCCAGCCTGATTGCCCTGCTCGCCGCGCGCCAGCAGGAGGGCCGGATGCAGGCCTTCCACGGCGCATTCCGGGCACCGCCCGGATTTGATGAAAGCGCATTTGCGCGCACGGCGGCGGGTGCTGGCAATATCGACCTGCACGAGCTGTCCATCACGGCAGAGGACTTCCGTAATCATATCTTCGATGTGATCCGGCATCTCGACGAGCCGATTGCAGGACCTGGCTCATTCCCGCAATACATGACGGCGAAACTGGCCGCCTCAAAGGTCAAGGTCGTCCTCGGCGGACAGGGCGGCGACGAGATTTTTGGCGGCTATACCCGCTACATCATCGCCTATTTCGAGCAGTGTATCAAAGCCGCCATCGACGGCACCTACAAGAATGGAAACTTCGTCGTCACGATCGAGTCCATTGTGCCGCAACTGCCCATGCTGCACGAATACAAGCCTCTGTTGAAAACCTTCTGGGCCGAAGGCCTGTTTGATGATCTGGACGCCCGCTACTTCCGGCTCGTCAACCGCTCTGTCGACATGCAGGAGGAGATCGAGTGGGGCGATTTTCCGTCTGCGGAGGTTTTTGAATCGTTCCGCACCGCTTTCCATGGCCGGAATGTCGGCAAGGAAGCCTACTTCGACAAGATGACGCATTTCGACTTCAAGCACCTGCTGCCCGCCTTGCTGCATGTCGAGGACCGGATGAGCATGGCGCATGGCTTGGAGTCGCGCGTGCCATTGCTCGACTACCCGCTGGTCGAGTTCGCGGCGACAGCGCCTGCGGACGTGAAGTTTTCAGGCGGGCGCTCGAAGCAGATGCTGAAGGAAGCTTTCGGCAATGTGCTGCCTGCCGAAATCACGGGGCGGCGCGACAAAATGGGCTTCCCGGTTCCGCTCGCGTCCTGGTTCCACTCGGAGCTTCGCGAACTGGTCGGCGACCTCTTCGGGAGCGCCGGCGCGGGCGAGCTTCCCTATCTCAATCGCGCGGCCGTGCGCCGCGCATTCGGGGATGGCCAGCCGTTCAGCCGCAAATCATGGGGCCTACTCAGCCTGGAAATCTGGCGCCGCCAGATGCAGGAAGAAGCGCGCCATCGCTTCGTGGGCTGATTGACAGCGCCCGACAGCGAAGGGCTGGAGCACTTTCTGATCGATCGTGGACGTGAGGTACTCGTACGGGGCAGGATTACACTCGACTGACGGCAAACTCTGTCCATCAGAAAGTTGCAATGCTGTGAAGCCGCCTTTGACGCACCCGGCGCGTTTAATCAGCAGAGCAAGGCCGCTATGGCGGCCACGCTTGCTTCGGCTGCGCGGCCGTCGCCATAGTCCGGGATATCGCGGCGTGGAAAAGAGTAGACAGGATGGGTCCAGAGCCGGTTCCAGCCGGCGTCCAGAGTTTCAGTCCATTCGGTCTCGTCGCGCAGGGTCGTGCAGGGAACACGGTGGAAGTAGGCTTCCTTCTGGACACCGCCGGAGTCGGTCAGCACCTCTGCTGCGCCGGAGAGCAGCGCATGGAACTCGAAATATCCCTGGGGGGGGATGAGGCTGAAGCCTTCAAGCGAGACGCCCAGCGCCTTGACGGCTCCTTCCGTACGCGGATGAATTGGGAAAAAGACGGCGCGGCCAGCGGCCTGTTCTCGTGCAAAATCGAGCAGCGCGCCCAGACGGCCCGCATCAGTCGTGTTCTCAGCACGGTGCAGGGTCAGCAGCAGATACCTGCCCGTCTCAATCCCCATCTGCCCGGCAGTTGCAGATGCCGAGATCCGGCTTTTTGCAAACAGCGTCACATCATACATGACGTCGCCGACGATCTGCGCCTTGGACGCGAGACCTTCGGGTTCCAGATTGGCAAAGGCCTTGCGGCTGGCGCAAAGCAGCAGCGCGCTGACATGGTCCGCGAGGATACGGTTGATCTCTTCGGGTGATTCCGGGCGGCCAGACCGCATACCAGCCTCAAGATGGATCACGGGAATGTTCAGCTTCGCCGCCGCCAATGCGCCAGCCAATGTCGAATTGGTGTCGCCATAGATCAAGACGCCGTCCGGCCGATTGGCGATCAGGTCCGCCTCGATCGCCTCAAGCATTCGCCCTGTCATGGCGCCGTGTGACAACCCGCCGATGCCGAGATTGACCGCCGGCTCTGGAAGCTCGAGCTCGCGGAAAAAGGATTCAGACATCGCGAAGTCATAGTGCTGACCCGTATGGATCAGCCGCTCGGAAAAGCGGCCATCGCGCACGAAGGCTCGGCTCATGGCCGCCGCCTTGACGAATTGGGGCCGGGCGCCTGCGATTGTCGTGATCTTGATCTTGGTCATGCCGCCGCCCCTATGCGCCGCCGCAGGGCGCCAAAACTGAGAACGTCCCTATGGAAACCAAATGGACGGTACATGAACGCTATGACGGGCCGGTTTCTTTCCCGAACAGGAAGCGCCCACAAGGTCAAACGGTCGCGCCCGCTTCAATTCCGTAGGCTCGCAGCATCACGGCGGCTTCGCTCTGCCAGCACAGCGCCTGTGCAGCCTTCATGGATGACTGTTTGTAGGCG
>CAZXQD010000011.1:22604-58437 GCA_964643405.1 uncultured Hyphomonas sp.
AGGATACCCAGATCATGCTCTTTCACGAGGCGTGCCATCTCCGGAAGGTCAGCCACACAAAGCGCAAGACGAGCCTGAACATACTCAAAGAACTTGTTGGGCAGCGTAAAGCGCTTCTGACGGGAAATGTCGGGCTGAACGAAGAAGCCTATGTCAGCCTCATTGGCACGCGGCACCATTTCGTTGAACGCGACCGGCGGATCGATCCGTACACGGCCGGCCACACCATGCTTCTCGGCCAGGGCATTCAGCGAGGCGATATAATCGTCCGGGCCGGGGCCACGGATCACAAAGTGATATTCAGGGTTCCAAAGTTTCACGCTCTCGATGGTCTGCTCGAGGCCGCGCATGGGCGAGACGATGCCGTGATAGAGAACTTCGATCTTCTCACCGACCGGGCGATACGGGAGATCATGGAAGAATGCAGTTGATCGTACGACTGTCGGACGCTTCGGCAGCTGGTAGGTTGTCTGAAGTGCATCCGCAATGCCGTCGCAAACGGTGGTGACGACCGAGGCGCCGGGAAGGAAACGCTTTTCCATTGCGTGCACCCACGGCCGCTCGCGTTTGATCCACCTGGGATCGTGCATGTACTGCTCGAAGGAAAACTCGTGGCAGTCCACCGAGTAAACGCCGCCGGAAAGCGCAGCGAGTTTCGCCGCGATCGGCGCCGTGAAGTAATCGTGCGCGATGGCGAGATCGCAGCGGACATTCTCTATTGTCGCGATGTGCTCAAAAATGCCGTCATAGCCCGCCTGACTCCAGTAGTAGTCTTCGGCGAACTGGCCTGAATAGGGCGAGAGGCGGCGCTTCCAGTCAAGCTTGACGTTCTCGACAAGCCGGCGCGCTTCATAGACATGCTCGACCTCAATGTAGCGCCAATGCGGCGGCGGCGCCTGACGCCCCCGGAAGCCGGCAACGACGACTGTCCAGCCGGCATCCGCCAGGGCCTTGGACTGGCGAAGGACGCGCGGCTCATCGGTGACCGGCGTCAGCGAAATGATGCAGACGGTCTTGCCCATCACACCGGCTCCTTCATCTCGGGCGCAGACGGAGCAGGCTCCACGCGCCCTCCCGCATACAATTTCTGGGCAAACCGTTTGAAGCGGGCAAACTGCTCGGGGGACATCGTGCTTCTTGCGAAGTTGCCAACGGGCCGGATGAGCGGAATGGTGAGCTTCATCGCGTTACGCAGCAAGGAAGATGCGGTGTTTGAAGCCGTGCGCTTCGCAAACCGGCCGAACGACGTCACCGTCTCCATCGGATTGATGTGAATCCGGCGCATGCGCTGCAGGGCGCGCACATGCACCGACCGCAGGCTGATGAGCCTTGAGTTCAGGCGCGCAACAGTCATGCGCGTCCATTCACCGGAATGATACTGGGATGCAGCGATATACTTCTTGTAGGTCTCCGTTCCCGGAAGGTCTCGCTCAGACGACGGATAATCCCAGAACGTCTTGCGCTCGGCGTTCATGATCTCGTCGAACTCGGCGTCACTGAGGCCCAGCTTCTTGGCGACAAAGGCGCGGTCTTCGCGTTCCATCTCCTCCGAGAGTGCCGGCTTCTGGATCTCCGCCAGAGCTTCGTCCCGCGTGATCCGCCCGTTTGCCACAAGGCAGGACAAGTGCGAACGGCGTTTGTCGAAACCGAACTTCTTGGGAAGGATGTAGCCCTGATAGAACCGGGTATAGATGGACTCGTAGTGCTTGCCGCCATACGGCGTCCACTTCAATTCCCGCTTCATGATTTCCATCGCTTCCATCTTGTTGAAGTCGATGTAGTTCAGGAGCGGAAAACGCTGGATGCGCTGGATGTGCGGAAAGCGCACCATGTAGTCGTAATAGTCATAGTGCGGATAGGTTTTCAGTTCCGCGCCGCCGAACGTGTCGTTGAGGTGTTTGATATAGCCCCAATCCGAGTGGCCGTGGCTCCATGTGGCCGGAACCATGATTTCGGTCACGATGTTCGAGCCATCCATGATCCAGCGGATGTCATGGTCGGCTGCAAGCTTGTACAGCGTCGCGATGATCGCATGGTCGGTCGGGATCTCAGAGTCCGGTGTAGAGGCGCGCAGGAAGGCCACCTGCAGGCGGCGGAATTCTTCCCAGTCGAGAACCTCGGTGTGCAGATCAATGCCGAGGATCGTCACGATATTCTCGATATTGCGCACAGAGATTTCTGAGTTCCAGCCATTGTCGAGGTGCACGGCCAGCGGACGCAGGCCCAGCTGTTTCGTCACATAGGCAACATAGGTTGAATCCACCCCGCCTGAGAGGCCGAGGATACAATCGTACTTCTTGCCCGCGCCGTCCCGCTTGATCTGCGCAACAGCCTTTGCGAGCTGCTGCTTGCCCTTGATGCCGGGATAGACTTCGGCAGCCAGCCGTCGCTCATAGTCGTGACAGTGATTGCAGACACCGTTCTCATCGAAAACGATTTCCGGGTCCGACGTATCCATGATGCAGCGCGTGCAAACGCGATAGCCGGTCGTCGGCGCGAAGATACGCTTGCCGCTCCGGCGAACCCATCTGTCTTCTTCTTGTGACATTGCCGTCCCGCCCGTCAGATTAGTGGCCGAAGGCCGTCCTGAGTTTTGCTTCCTCAGGGAATGTGATGAGGACCGCACGGTGCGGCCCCTGGAAAACAAAGATGCTGCCTGCTGCAGCCGCCGAGGCCCCGCCCTGGCGGATCGCCTCGACCACGTGGTCAAGGTTGCCTGCCCCGCCGCAGGCGATGACCGGTACGTCAACAGCAGACGCGACCTGTTTGATCAAGGGGATATCGTAGCCCTTGAACGTGCCGTCCCGGTCGATCGAATTGACGATGATCTCGCCGGCCCCGGCAGCGGCGACCTTCTTCGCGAAATCGGTGACGCTGCCCGGCGCGGCTTTGGTGCCCGCATGTGTCATGAGCTGCGGCTTGCCCATCCAGTTCTTCTTGACGTCCATGCAGACAACGACGGATTGGGCGCCGTGGACGCGGGAGGCCTCGGCGATGAAGGCAGTGTTTTCTGCTGCGCGGGTGCAGAGGACAACCTTCTCGACACCCAGCCGGATGATCTGCGCGAAATCCTCCTGGGTATGCACGCCGCCGCCATAGGCTACTGGCATGAAGGCTTCGCTGGCGATCTCCTCGATCAGCTGGAAGTTCGGGCGCCGGCCTTCATTGGTCGCGGTGATGTCGAGCAGGACCAGCTCGTCGCAGCCCTTGTCATTGAAAATCTTCACCGCGATCCGGGGATCGCCGACATACTTGTGGTCCTTGAACTGGACCGACTTGTACAGGAGATCGCCCTTCAGCAGGAGCACAGGGATCACGCGCGGACGGTGAATCCGTGCGGCACGGGCGGCGCCCGCAGGCTTGGCAGAGGCATCAAGCATATTTCAGCTCGGCCTTTGATTCGGACGGCACCCAGGCCGCAAAGTTACGGAGCACCTGCATCCCGAATTTGTGGCTCTTTTCAGGATGGCATTGCATCCCGGCGATGTTTCCGCGCGCAAAACCGGCCGTGAAGTCAGATCCCGCATAGTGCGATGTGATCAGCACGTCCGCCGGATCGGCACATTCGACGCGGTAAGTGTGCACGAAATAGAAGCGGGGATCATCCGGCAGGTCCGCGACGAGGGGGTGGCGCTGCTCGGGGTCCACGAAATTCCAGCCGATGTGCGGCAGCCGGGCGTTGGTTTCCACCGGCTTCTGGCCATTGCGGAAATGAACGGTCTGCGCATCGATCCAGCCCATGCCGGTGGCCGAGCCTTCCTCGCTGGACTTTGTCATCAGCTGCATGCCCAGACAGATGCCCAGGATCGGGACCTTCGCGCCGAGGACCCGCTCTTCCAGGACCTGCCGGAACCCAAGACGGTCAATATTCGCCATGCCCTGGTCGAACGCGCCGACGCCCGGCAGGATCAGCCGCTCAGCCTTTGCGATGACGGCAGGATCGTTAGAGATCTGCGCTTCATGGCCGAGGCGTTTGAACATGTTCCGGATCGAGCCGAGATTGCCCATCTCGTAATTCAGGATGACGATCAATTCAGTC
Source organism: uncultured Hyphomonas sp. (assembly GCA_964643405.1). Taxonomy (GTDB): domain Bacteria; phylum Pseudomonadota; class Alphaproteobacteria; order Caulobacterales; family Hyphomonadaceae; genus Hyphomonas. Next base: position 26,644 of record CAZXQD010000011.1, read on the forward strand.
GTTCCTCTCGCTGTGCGCCCCAAGGCCGATTGGCCTGAGCGACGCTGATCCATCCAGAGGCAAGCTCTTGGCCTTCCTGCCCCGGCGCATCAATGTTTCCCTCGGCAGCGGCCGCAACCGGGTCCGGCCGCAACGAGCCTCAATCACCAGTAGCGCCAAACCCCGAAACGGCCAATCCGGAAGTTCAGTGCCCGGCGGCCGGTTCCGGCTCTCTTACGCCGGACTTCCCGTCCTGTGAACACAGGGTCAGCCGCCTTCCGGTACGTGTGGGTTGAGAGGGGCCCAGTTTCGACCAATCAACCCCAACACCCTGTTGATGAGACGACCTAGCCGGCCATTGAGAAAGGACTGAAGTCTCTGAAGCGAGGCTATCTCAGCATCCGAAAAACTGCTGCCGCCACGCGGCGTAAGCCGATCCACCAGCGGTGAAATGCTGGGAGGGGACGCTGACAATGCCATCAGAAGTTGCGATCGGTTTCCGCCCTCATCTAACGCCTTCAAAAGACGCTCAGCTGACTCCCCATGTGCCAAGTACCTAAATACTGGCTCGAGCCCTATTTCTGCAGTTCTGACGAGTAACTCATCGATCTTTTGCAAGCGAAGGAGTTCTGCACCTTCGAAACGTTCTCCGGACTTCGGCGTTATGCGTGAAACCAATCCTGCAACTTCAGGCGCGTAGACCGCAGCTTCGGTAAATCGGGACAGCTCTGAGAGCCTCGGTTCCGAAAGGAGCAAGTCGACAAACAAAGCGCGTTCTTTGTTGACACCGACCACGAGCAACGTGCTCGCAAGTTCACGCCCTTGAATGTTCATATCACTGTCTGAAATGATTTGAACCAAAGCTTGGTATACGCGGAATGACGTCTGGCTGAGCACTTCATTCGGGACGAGGTAGCCAGTGACTTCCGAATGCTGTTGAGCAGCAATCTTGGACACCACATGATCGGAAATGCCGGGCCAAGTGAAACCGACGCTCCACGCCTGTCTTGTGAGCTCCCGTATTGGAAAACGCTCCTCAAAGCTTAGTTCACTGAAGGCGCTTTCACTTCGGACAACATCATGTTGCGCGATAGCGCTTATCACCCTACCAACCAAAGTCCGATATCGAAACCGATCCGTTTCGACGAGGTCTCGTGAGCAGTTCCTGATCAATCGCTCTGCCAAGTCGTCGTCCTTCATGTGCGCGAACACCTCGCGAAAGTTCGAAAAGTCGCGCTTGAGCGGTATGTAGTGCTCAAATGGCTTAAGGACGCCGCGGTACGATCCCTCTACAAGAATCTGACAACACCCCAGAAGGGCGGCTTCAAGAATTCTGGGAGAGAAACCAGGAAACTCAGGATTGCCATCCAGACCTTTGAAGCAAGCCTCTTCAATCTGCTCGAAACTGGCTGAAGGGTGTTGTTCGGTATACTGTCGAACCGCGTCATTTATCTTGCCTTCGGGGTCCCAAACACCGAGCCCACCCTCAGCACCAATTACGAACTTGCAGTTCCCTAGAAACCGATACCAGTCATCACCCAAAAAAACATTGCGAGGGTCGACAGAGATGTCCTCTGAAATTTTGCGGTCTATTGCGGCAGCCTTCATGGCCAAAGCGGCCTCGCCTTTCAATCTCGCCAACCTGCCGCCAACAGGCGGGTAAAGGGTGACTCGCTGCCCGATAGTCACCTCGCGTGAGTGAAACTCTCGAGCAAACAGAGGAATCCGCTCTATATCTTCGTCGTTTAGATAACCCGCAAAGGTACTTTCGAACTTCGCGAACTTAAGTGTCTTCGGATAAATCAGATCTGCAAACTCAGGCCTGACGGTAAACACATAGTCGGCCCGGATCGCTTCAAAAAAGCGATCAAGTAATGCTCCGTGATCGGCATCATCCTGAGGGAAGACAATCTTCACTGCAGTATGATCTGCAAGGAAAGACCAGTCAGACAGCCTTTCCTCAAACAATTCACGAGGCCGATAGGTAACAATACCGAGCGCAGTGCTGGTGAAGATAACAGCATCCCAAGGGAAGCTTTTCAGGGCATCATTCACAGGCCAGCTGACTGGCCTTACTGTGTACCGATGATCTGGCGCATACCTCTGAAAAGCAAGGACATGGTCGAGAGCGCTTTTGCGTGCACGGGACAGGTCTTCGATGTTGTGGAGCACAAGTATGTTCAGGGACATGCCTTAATCCTATAAAGTCCGAGGCCTTGTCCAAGCCCCTGATTCCGCCATGGCCAGCCACTGATTCACGCTCATCAATCGCCACAGATCAGCAGATACATCTCTTTTGCCATTCATATGTTCCGTCCACATCTGTTGCACGGAATCCAAAGCATACTCAGCTCGCAGAGTAATTGGTCCTTCGAACAAAAGGGAATGCGCCCAATCCTTCGCTTCGCTTCTCAACCATTTGTCTTGCGGGGCAGCGTATCCAACTTTGTCCACGCGCCACCTAATGGCTTTTGGAACGATATCCTTGGAAGCCGCCCGCAACAGGTACTTTAGCCATCCGTCCCTGCAAAGGAGTTCAGCTGGCAGACCAGCACACCAATCAACCAGAACGTAGTCGAGAAAAGGGAAACGAGCTTCACGACTGAACGCCATGCCGTTTCTATCTGCGGTGTGGAGCAGATTCGGAAGATGGTGATATTGCAAACTGAGAGCTAACTGCCGGCGAAACAGGGCGCCTTTGTCCTCGGGCACTCCCTCAAAATGTTCCAGCTCACCAACGTCTGAATTTTCAGACCTACGCCTCCAAAGGTACTCAAGTGAATATCCAGGGCTTAACGCATATCGCCTGGAAACATCCGTATAGCGACGCCCTGTCTTTTTAAGCCGCCACCAAAGTAGAGCTGAGTCACGCTCAAGTTGCCTGATGTTTCCGGCATTCAGAAGGTCGAGCTGGTGCATACCGAAGTAATACTGGTATCCGCCAAGGAGCTCATCCGCTCCCTGCCCATCAAGAAGCACAGTTACACCGTGCTTCTGGGCGAGCCGCATGACAGTATACTGATTGTATATAGAAGCAGAACGCAGAGGAATCTCGTTGACCCAATGCAGGTCATGCCAATCGGCAATAAGGCCTTCAGCAGTCGGCGTCACCGAATGATAGCTGATCGGTATCCGCCGCTCTAGATGATCAACAAATCGTCCTTCGGATATCGTTGCGTCATCGTCAAAACGCGCAGTGAAAGCATGCTGGCCTTTGCCGGATGCGCCCTGACGAAACAATTCGCCTAAAATGGCAGATGAATCTATTCCACCAGAAATGTTGGAGCCTACTGCAACATCTGATCTTCGGCGGGCCCTTACGGAGCTGCTAAAGAGCTCCATGAAATGTTCGCAAGCGCTTTCAATGGTTTCTTCTTCACGGACAGTGTTGTAGTCGGGACGCCAGTATCGCCAGTGCTTTACGCTGGCATCCTCGATTCCAACGACCATTGCGTGAGCAGCATCAAGCCGGAGTATGGAAGAGAACAGGGTCTCCTCTCCAAATTCGAGCGCGGAACCCGATATATGCCGAGCAAGAACCGACTCGTTGATGTTGGACGCTATTTCCGGGTGGGGCAGCAGTGCTTTCGCTTCAGACGCAAATGCCAGCCCCCCAAAAGGTAGTCTCGCATAGTATAGAGGCTTTTCGCCAAATCTATCTCTAGCAACAAACAGCTGCCGCGTCCGTTGATCAAGAATTACGAACGCGAACATTCCGTTTAGGCGATGAATACATTCTGCGCCCCAACGCTCATATGCTTGAAGCAGAACCTCGGTGTCTGAGTCCGTTCGGAAGCGATGCCCAAGCGCCAACAATTCGGAACGAAGTTCAATGTAGTTGTAAATCTCGCCGTTAAAAACGATCCAGATGTCGCCAGCGACATTAGACATTGGTTGGGACGCGCTGTCGGTCAGATCCAAGATTGCTAGTCGACGATGGGCCAAGCCGACTTCGCTACGATCAAAAGAGAATATCCGTTGACCGGCACCATCAGGGCCACGATGCGCCAGCTGGTCGCGCATAGTACTAAGAAGATTGGGACAAATTGGTTGGCTTCGCGAAAGTACAGCAACGATACCGCACATAAATCTTACCTTATGTCGAAAGACGTTGCACAGCCGCCAATACCGGCGGCGACAGCAGTTCCAGGTAGAGGTCGTGCCCAGCCTCGCTGAGGTGCAGCCCGTCCACCAAAAGCAGGCTCGCGAGCGAGATGCCCGCACGGGTGTGCTGCAGGAAGGCGGCTTCGATATCCGTGAGCACAACATTCCCGTCGCGTGCGGCCACGTCGCGGATGATCTCGTTGTAGCGCCGGTTGCCGGCCTCATACGTCGCCGGATAGTGCGGATAGTTCTCCACATCCCGGGTTGTCGGATGGTTGGTATTCAGCAGTACGGGCCCGGCGCCGAATGCCCGCGCCCGCGCGATGATCTCTTCGAGATTGGCGGCAAAGGACGCCTCGCTGACACGGGGCAATCCACGATCGGTGGCCCAGCGGTTCGCGTCATTCAGGCCGAACTGCACGAGGATGGCGTCGACGCCTGCGGCCTGAATGTCGAACGCAATGCGCTCGAGGGCCTTGCGGGTCGTGTCGCCGTTGATCGAGGGATTGAGCACGCACACAGTCCGTCCGGCCGCTGCGAGCTGCGCCTCAATGCGGGCCGAAAGCCGCACTGCCCACGTCTTGTGCGGCGAGACGCCCTGCCCCACGCAGATCGAGTCACCGAAGAACGCAAAGCGCAGTTCGCGCACCGCTTGTCCTGCTGCCGACATCACCGGTCCCCCTTCACACTCAATGTGACGACCTGTCGTCCGTTGGGAAAGACGGAGCCGTCATTCCCGTCAAAAAGATCCGGCCACCAGCCGTCAATGCGCGCCGCGAATGCCTCCAGCGCCGCCCGCGTCCGCGCACCATCAAAGGCCAGCATCGTCAGGCGCTCGTCCAGCCCGGCACGCTGCAGGGTGAACCAGCGCGGCGTGTTGTGGAACGTCACCGACAGCCGGACTTCCCGCGCCTTTGGCACCGCCCATTCGAGGAACAGCGCCAGTCGCTGGTCGACATTCGGAAACAGGTCATTGGCAACGATCACGTCCCAGTCGCCGGCTTCAGTTGCGTGCCAGTCGGCCACCATATGCTCAAAGCCTCCGGACGCCTGCCGGATGGCCGCGACGCTTTCCGGCGACTCGTGGAACAGCGGATCAATCAGGCCGTACCGGCGCCCGGCAGCCAAAAGCGGCGTAAGGGCCGTCAGTCCGCCGCCGACGTCCAGAAGCGATGCGGGCCCGCCTGGCGACAGGCAATCCGCGTAGAGTTCATGGTAGATGAAACGTTTCGCCGGAGTCTCGTCGAGCCAGCGCTGCGAGGTCATCGCGGCGCCCGGCTGTGCCTCCGCTGCCAGCCGCGCGACGGGATCGGACCTCAGGTAGGTCTCAAGCAGGGCCGGGCTGATTCTTTTCATACGCTACTCCTGCGATGCCTGTAGCGGGGCGGCCGGGGCAGTTCAACCGAGCGCGGTCAGGGTGTCCGCTGAACTTGAATGCCGGCCCCGTTTCGCCTAGCCCTCCGGCGAACCGAAACGGGCCGGAACGGGCCAAAACGGGATTGTAGCTTGACCGAAGACCCTGCCTCGTTTCGCGCCCATCTGCGCCGCAGCCCGGCAGGCGGGCTCCGCACAGCCTGGCTCATATCCTACTCCGCCGCGACCGACGAACCGCGCCTTGTGCGCAAGGTCGAAACGCTGCTTGAGGCCGGCTGGCGCGTGGTCGTCTGCGGCTATGAGGGGCGCAGCCCCATGCCCGCGGACTGGAATTTCGTATCCCTCGCCAATCAATCCGCCATCGGAGGCTGGACTGCGCGCCGTATGGAGTGGCAGCGCCGGATCGGCACACACCTCGCCCGGCTCGACCTGCCTGTGGATTCGCTCAAGGGCCTCGCCTCCCACCTCGTCTATTCCGGCCTGCCGAACTGGCACCGCGACCATAAGGAAATCCTCCGCATCGCCGCAGAGAACCCGGACCTCAAGCCGGACCTTGTGATCGCGCACAACCATTACACCTGCCCGCCCGCCTCGGATCTTTCGAAGCGTCATAACGCTCCGTTCCTGATCGACTCGCAGGAATACATGCTCGGCGTGCTGCTGGATTCGCCGCGGTGGGTGCGCGAGCAGCGCCCCTTCATCAAGGCGGCGCAGGACTACTATTTCGCGCGCGCCGATCAGGTGTTCACCGTCTCGCAGGGCATCGCCGACAGGATCACCGCCGAGCAACGGCTGAAGCGGCCCGTGAAACTCATGCGCAGCACACCGCGGCACACGCGCCACCCCTTCCGGCCCGTCTCCGGCACCCGCAAGCTGCTGTATCACGGCCTGATCGACCCGGCCCGCGACCTCGAGATTGCCATACGCGCGGCCGCGCTGTGGACGTCGGACACACATCTGATCATTCGCGGCCCGTCGGAGGGCGACACGGCCGATCAGCTGAAGGCCCTCGCTGCCGAACTCGGCGTTTCCCACAAGGTCACGCTCGAGCCACCCGTGCCCTTCACGGAGATGCTGGCACGGGCGAACGAGGCCGATATCGGCTATTTCGTCTACCGGGACGGCTCGCCCCAGCGGCGCTTCGTGCTGCCCAACAAGTTCTTCGAGTACCAGATGGCCGGCCTTGCCCTGATGATCAGCGACCTGCCTGAGATGGCGGCCCTCTCGCGCCAGTACGACACGGGCGTCATCGTCAACGACCTGACCCCAGAAGCCATCGCCCGCGCGATCGACAGCCTGACCGACGACCAGATCAACGCCTACAAGGCCAATGCACTCAAAGCAGCGGAGACCTTGTGCTGGGAACAGGAACAAGCTGTCTTGCTTCAAACCATCGATGAAGTATGCCGCCCCGCATGACCCATCCGACCACAGCCTGGATGCCCGACGGCAAAACGCGCGAATACCGCATGTGCACGCGCTGCGTCATGGACACGACCGACCCCGACATCACCTTCGATGCGGACGGCGTGTGCAGCAACTGCCACGGCTTCGAGAAGAACCTGAAGCCCTACTGGAAGCCCAATGCCGAAGGCGCGGCCGAGCTGGAGGCCCTGCTGGAGCGCATCCGCCGCGACGGCGAAGGCAAGCCCTATGACTGCATCATCGGCCTGTCCGGCGGGGTCGACTCGTCGTTCCTCGCCACCAAGCTGAAGGAATGGCGCCTGCGCCCGCTGGTCGTGCATGTCGATGCGGGCTGGAACTCGGAGCTGGCGGTCAACAATATCGAGCAGATCCTCTCCAAGGTCGGCCTGCACCTCGACACGGTGGTGATCGACTGGAACGAAATGCGCGACCTGCAGCGCGCCTTCCTGAAGTCCCACGTGGCCAACCAGGACATCCCCCAGGACCATGCCTTCAGCGCGGCGCTGGTCCACAAGGCGCTCGAACATGGCATCACCTATGTCATCAGCGGCACCAACTTCGCCACCGAAGGCGTACTGCCCCAGGGCTGGGGCTATGACGCCATGGACGCGGCCCATATCCGCGACATCCACCGCCAGTTCGGCGAGGTGAAGCTGAAGCGTTTCCCGATCCTCGGCTTCCGCGACTATTACGAGACGATGCTGCAGAAGCTGCAATTCGTCGCGCCGCTGAACTTCATGCCCTATGACAAGGCCAGCGCCATCGCCCATCTCGAGCAGAATTACGGCTGGCGCTATTATGGCGGCAAGCACTACGAGTCGATCTGGACGCGCTGGTACCAGGCCCACTACCTCCCGGAAAAGTTCGGCTACGACAAACGCAAGGCGCACCTCTCCAGCCTGATCGTGGCCGGCTCCCTGACCCGGGATGAAGCCTTGAAAGAACTGGAAAAACCGCTCTATACGGACAATGAACTGGCCGAGGACACAGCCTTCGTCGCCAAGAAGCTCGGCTTCTCGGTCGAGGAGCTCAAAGCCCTCATCCACGCCCCGCCGCGCCACTATCTCGACTTCGCGACCCATGCCGGTGAACTTGAGCGCTACCAGGCCCAGCTCGCCCGCAATGCCGTGCTAAAGTCCCGCCTCAACCTGCGCACCCTGCCCGGGCGTATTGCGCGCAAGCTGGGCGCCGTGTTAGCGAGCCCGAAGGGGTAAGGCTGCCACCTTCGGATGGCAGGCGCCATTGGCCGGGCGGCGGGGGCTTCGCCAGGCCAGAGCAAGGGACTGCCAGTACATGTTTCGTCTGCTGCTCGCCATGCTTGCGCCGTTTCAGGCGATCCTGCGGCACCGTTCCATCCTCGCACGCACGACCTGGGTCGACATCAAGGCGGCTTATGCCGGCTCGGTGCTGGGAATCATCTGGGTCATCGTCGGCCCGCTGCTGATGCTGTCGGTTTATGCGCTGACCTATGCGGTGATCTTCAAGGTGCGTATCCCCACCCTTTCGACCACAGAGTACGTGCTTTACGTCTTCTGCGGCATAGTTCCGTTCCTGGCCTTTGCACAATCTCTCTCAGCCGGCACACTTTCGCTCTCGTCCAACCGCGCCGTGATGCTGAACACCGTGTTCCCCGCCGAGATGATCCCGCTGCGCAGCGTGCTCGTCGGCAGCGCCAGCATGGTCACCGGCACGATGATCCTCCTGTTCAGCGACCTGATGTGGAGCCAGCCGAGCGCCCTGTTCCTGCTGATCCCGGTCGTCATGGTGTTCCAGATCATGTTCTCGGTCGGCGTGTGCTGGATGCTGTCGCTGGTCGCCCTGTTGGTGCGCGACCTCGCGCAGCTGATCTACTTCATCACGATGATGCTGCTGATCATCACGCCCATCGCCTACACGCCGGACATGATCCCGGACGAGATGAAGACGTTGATGCAGTTCAACCCGCTCTACTATTTCGTGACCTGCTTCCAGTACATCATCATCCTCGACCAGGTTCCGCCGGTGAATACGCTTCTGACCGGCGCCATCGTCTCAGTCGCCTTCTTCACGGTCGGCTACTCCGTGTTCCATCGCAGCAAGCAGGTGTTCTATGACTTTGCCTGACGAGGAGCGCGTCGCGATCCGGCTCGAGCATGTCTCGAAGATCTACAAGCTGTATGACTCCCGCAAGGAGCAGGTGCTCGACAATATCGGCCTGCCGAAGTTCCTGCGACCGAAGTCGAGCGGCAAGAGCCCCGAATTCCACGCGCTGCGCGACGTATCCTTCGAGATCAAGCGCGGCGAGCGCGTCGGCATCATCGGCCGCAACGGCGCCGGCAAGACGACGATGCTGCGCCTCATCACGCAGAACTTCGCGCCGACCTCCGGCCGCGTCACCATCGATGGCAGCGTGCAGGCCCTGCTGCAGCTCGGCCTCGGCTTCCATGCCGAATTCACCGGCTACGAAAACATCGTCGCCTCGCTCAATTATAACGGCCTTGTCGGAAAGGCCTTCGACGAGGCGCTGAAGGAAGTCATCGACTTCGTGGAACTCGGCGACTTCCTGCACCAGCCGGTGAAGGCCTATTCCATGGGCATGCAGGCCCGCCTGCAGTTTGCCGCCGCGACCGCCATCCGGCCGGACATCCTGATCGTCGACGAAGTGCTCGGCGCGGGCGACGCTTACTTCTCCGCCAAGTCCGCCCACCGGATGAAGAAGCTCGCGATGTCGGGCTGCACGCTGTTGCTGGTCTCCCACTCCACGCAGGAAGTGCTGCGCTTCTGCGACCGCGTGATCTGGATGCACCAGGGCTCGATCCTGATGGAAGGCCCGGCGCTCGACGTCGTGCGCATCTATGAGGCGTATATCGAAGAACTGAACTTCAAGATGCGCCAGCAGACCGCCGCCCTCTGGGCAGAAGTCGACGCCAAGCGCGATGCGATTGATGCGGAAGCGCAAGGCCAATCTGCCAGACCGTCAGACAATGGCGCGGGCGCCCCCCTCCCTGACCAAGCCTCAAACACCGATGCTGAACCGGCGTGGGCGCGAGTGCTCCCTGACGGCCCCGCAGGCGAGGAACTGAACAGCGACGGCGTGCTTCTGCCGCCATGGCAGCAGGAAATGTTCGCTGCGATGCTGGACGACCAGCACGATTCGAATGTCGAAGGGCTGGAACGCTGGCCGGGCGAGCGCGGCCTTAAGATCAACCACGTTCGTGTGCTGGACGCGAAGGGCAAGCTGACGGACAGGATCTCCAGCGGTGCTGCATTCACGCTGGAGACCGGCATTCGCGCTGAAGAAACCGGAAACTTCCGCTTCCGACTGTCGATCCTGTTTATGACGCCTGACGGCATAGGAGTGACGCGTAACTTCAGTCCTTACTATGAGCGCGAAGTAAAGGATGGCGACATCATTCGTCTGCGTTTGCATATCCCTAACTGCCAGCTGACTGGCGGCGAGTATGTTTTCAGCTGCGCGCTTTTCAAACATTTCGACATGGTCGATTCCTCGACCGCCGTTCGGTACGATCTGCTTTCCCGAGCTTTCCGTCTACGGATTGACGGCCGACTGGGTCACGATCCGGGCCTCTTCCATCAGGAGGGCGAATGGGCCGCTGCACAGGTAGCGGGTTCGGAAGTCAAATTCCTCCAACAAGCCTCCTGACATAGCAGATGGTCGCAACGCTCATTCTTCATTCCCGGGGTGATCTCGACTGGGCGACCGCGCTGGCCGCCGAGCTGTCAGAGCATGCCCCAGTACGTCTGCAGCTTGGCAATACGCCGCCCAGGCCCCAGATCGGGCCGAGCGTAGTGCGCATTGCGCTCTGGTCAGAGAATGCCGCTCGCGACGGGATCAACGCTGCGCTGTCCGGCCTGCTGCAGGCCGAGCCTGCTCACAGCATTCTCGTACGCCGCGAAGGGTATGCGCCGCCAGCCGGCATTGATCCGGCAACCCTGGCCGGCCATATCGAATCTGCCACGGCGCGCGATGCTGTCGCCGCGCTGAAGGCTGCGATTCCGGAAGTCGGCAACCAGGTTCAGGAAATCGCGCGGGCCGAGCGCGTGAAAGTCGAATCCGTCGAAGCCCGCCAGATGCGCCTCGCAGACAACACCCTGCTGGGCGTCTTCCTGCTCGGCCTTGCCCTCCTCGCGCTTTGGCACGACTGGCTGGGATTGCGCACGCTGGCGATGCGGCTCGTCAGCATCGGCGCTTGAATACTGGCAACGCAGGCCCAAGTTTCGTCGAACGCCTACACTAATTCTGCGAAAGGCTGCCATCCTTTATAAGGCCGGTTGCAATCCTGTATGCGTTAGCCATTGCTGTCAGCGTCGGATGCTTAGCGGTGATCGCCGGCAGAGCGGCCGTATCAGCGACAAACAATCCTTTAGCGCCAGTGACCTCGCCGCGTTGATCTATCAGACCAGCCAATCCAAGTTCTGCGCCTGCATGAACTTCTGCACCCGGACTATAAAGCTGGAGCGATCCCGGCAAGGCAAACGCCCCCAACTTTGCGAGTTCGCTCGACACACCTGACGCTGCTCGGCGCAGGGTTCTGATAAGCTCGTCGTCCATGTGACCCTCAACCAGGAGCTCTGAACCTATGGGCGTACGTTGCAAGGTTACGGTGTTGTTGCTGAAAGCAGCAGGAAGATAACAGAAAACCAGAACGAGCGCAGGCATGAGCGCCTTCGCTGTCGGCGCAAAACTACCTATTCCAAGTGGCGTGCCAGCAAACAAATCGCTTGGCGCAACAGACCCACCATCATAAAGCGCACCGAAAAGAGGCTCTGACCCGGGATCTGCGCCAGGCAAATCCCATTCAAACGAAAGCTGCGCCATGCCAAATGCCGTTGGGGGCAAAGCACTGCCTATCTTCCCAGGCAACAGGGCCGCAAAAGCAAACGCGGGCGCATGATGCATCTTGATCGATCGGTCGAAAATCGACAGGTGATCGAGGACCAGCCGGGTACTCGGTAGATGACCCGCAGTAACAATCAGCGACCTCGCACGGACCTGGCCTTCGCCCGAGCCGTCCTCGCACAACAAACCCCAGCCTTGAGCATCCCGCACTAGCCTCTTTACAATTTGGCCCCGGAAAAGCTCAATCTCACCTTTCGCAGCAAGTTCCGCAAATGCTGAGGAGGCATCGAATATCGAGCGCCGCCCGCAACCCCAGAGGCAACCGCCGCATGCGTTGCAGCCGTCCCGCTCGCCCTTGGCTTCAGTAAGGACGGCGTGGTACGGCTGGCGAATACGGAAACTTTTTCGGTCAGACTGTTTCCTTCGGTGTAGCTCCAACAGCGACGCTGCGTTCGGACTCAATGGCAAAGGTGACTGGAGTGAACTGAAACGGGTATCTTGCGGCCCGCTGACACCCATTATGCCGATGAGCGCAGAATAGGCATCCGCCATTTCAAGTTCTGGCAAACCTAGTCGCGCGATCTCCGCGGAATCGAGCAGAGGCGTCATGGCGCCCCAAAGTGTAGAAAGACCGCCGCATTTCAACAGGCCGGTCGCCACAAAGCCCTCTGGCAAGATCCGGTTCTGCGCTTTCCATGCGTCGAGTTCAGATTCGAGGACATGGACGCGCATCTTCGGTGACACGCTGACGTTCGATCTCGTGCGGCCAAAGCCGCGTCCGAGTAGTCGCTGCCAGTCCTGACCTTTGCCAGACCGAAGGTCAGACATGAAAGGCTGCGGGGACCTCACCCTCGCGTCGAGATTGCCGGCGTCTGCAACGGCGACCCGGGCACCGGCTGACTTCAACCCGTGCGCAGCGGCCAGCCCGGTGGGCCCCGCACCAACAATCAGGGCATCAAATAACCGCATCACCAAACAATGAACCCTGCAACATACCTGAAAGGCAGTTTCATCACTTCAAGGACACCGAAGCCTGCAAGGCTCAACCAAGCTCTCACCTTTCCAGGTGCGCGCTGCGCATGAAACAGGTGAGCTGTCTCCGGCATACTCTCCGCAAGCTGCAGGATCACTTTCCGCCGTTCATCGTACTCGGGCGACCTACCCGGAAGCGGCTCAAACAGCCTAAGCCAGAACGGGCTTTCCAAAAGCCACCGCGGCGCCCTCAGCCCCGAAGACGAAGCAATTGCGAAGTCCGCGGAAAGGAGAATCGGCATGGCCCGCTCTGGACAAGGCATGCCAGTGCAGGCCTGAAACAAGCTTCTGAGCTCGCGTTCGACGTATGTCAGGTCTTTTTCGCCGTCCACAGTATGGATTGCCCCCAGAATGATCTTGTCAATGGATCCGCCAAGCGGGACAGCGGAACGAGATACTTGTCGAAAATCGCAATCTGTCCCGACAGGGAATCGTCGTCGAGTGCTTCTGATTGAGAAAAATTGTTCGCCCACCAACCAAATGCCCCAATCGGATTGAAATGCCGGATCCGGCTTTCAGCAATCGGAAGGCCGTTTGCCAACGCATGCACGTCCCTGCGTGTATAGCGTTGACGATGGCCAGCCAGCACATCCATGCGGCCGTAAATCAACGGCATTGCCGGCAGCAAGACAGCGAACCCGCCACCCACTTTGAGCGTAGAAACAAAGTTGGAAAGCGCCAGGCGAGGATCATTCGCATACTGAAGGCTGTTGATGCAAAGTATGAAGTCATAGCGGTCTCGTCCGACTTCATCAGGAAAGCGGGCATCACACATATCAAGCTTCAAAAACCTGTCACCTGGAAGTTTCGCCCGTGCTGCCTGTACCACATCGTCATCAATATCGGCGCCCAGATAATCTGATACGAACGGCATTAGCGACCTGTAGTTGGCGTGGCCAATACCCACTTCAAGGAGGGATCGTGGACGCATTGTCCCGAGTGCCTCTGCGAGAACCCATTTTGAATAGTTATCGGCTGCACCAATAGCTGAGGAAACTGATGCGAAACCAGTGACCGGGACAGCATTCCCAGCCGCGCTATCTGCTGTCGTTCCGGTAGGCGAATTATCGGTCTGCACAATAGGCTCGCAGTTATACTGGGCTAAACTAAAGGTGTACGCTCTCTTCCTCTAGACATAGTGAAGGCTTGTTTCTAGAGACAGGGTTTAGGAGACCAGCAGCCCGGTCATGTTAGACAGAATCCAGACGCCGCAAAACGACGCAGTTATCCGTGCGACGTCAGATGTCCAAGCTGGGCCAAAATCCAGCCAGGGTGTTACCTGCGTGGTGCCTGCCTGGAATGAGTCTCCGGCAATCGAGCCCACCTGCGCCCAAGCTTTGGCCGCGCTGCAGAGTCTGAACGTGCCTTTTCAGCTCATCGTTGTTGACGATGGGTCTTCTGACGACACGGCAGCCAAAGCCAGGGCTGCGGGCGCCACGGTGATCTCCCACCCGATGAATGCGGGCTATGGCAGGTCTCTGAAGACAGGAATCGATTCGGCGATGCATGATACGATTGTTATCATGGATGCCGACGGCACTTATCCCATCGATCGAGTTGGCGAATTGCTAGCTGAGTATGACCGCGGCATCGACATGGTCGTTGCCCAGCGTCAAGGTGCCGCCTACCGGGAATCCCTGATCAAGATGCCCTTACGGATCGTGCTCAAATCAATCGTAGAATTTGTCAGTGGCCGTGAAGTACCCGACGTCAATTCCGGACTGCGCGTTTTCTCCAGAGCTTCGGTGCGATCCTATTATCCCCACCTGTGCGACACCTTCAGCTTTACCAGTTCACTGACGCTATCCTATCTGATGTCGGGCCGGTTCGTTAAGTTCTTGCCCATGCCATACGGCGAGCGGATCGGGAAAACGAAAGTCCGTATCATTCGGGATTCGCTCCGGTCATTGCAGTACGTTTTCCAGCAGGCAATCTACTACAACCCTTTGAAGATCTTCTTCAGCCTCTCCGCATTCTGTCTCGTGCTGTCGGCCCTGTTCCTGATCCTCGGCGTTGGATTTCAAATCCGGACTGCGTTCTTCCTTGCTGCAGGAAGTTTCCTCGTTGCCCTGATCGTGGTCGCCATGGGTATCCTCGGCGAACTGCTGAAACAAATCATGGGACAAGGCTTGACCTCAGCTCAAGGCGTGCCCGCCGATCCGGCGCCTGACGACACGCCATGAACCTTGGCCACAGCGATGCAAAGCCATCGCGGCTCTGGCTCGTAGTTCGGATCGCTGGAGCCGTAGTCATTCTCATCGGACTGACATGGGTCGTGCTGCGGTCACCATCGGCGGTACACCTGCTGCGCTCGCCAATCCCACTGGTACTTTCATTCGCCTGCGGATTGACAGCGATGCTGGCATTTGCACTGCGGATGCGGGCCTGCCTCGGTTTTGCGGGCGTGCGGATGAAAGCTCGCAGTATGGTGGACATTCACTTTCGGTCGATGCTCTTCTTTTTCATTCTTCCGGCCTCAATCGGTCAAGACGCTTCAAGGGCAGCGCTCATTGCTGGCGCGATGAACGATACGAAGGAAAAAGGACTTGGTGATCGAATCCGAATTATCGGCGGCTCTATCCTGATTGATCGCATTGTCGGGGTCAGCACACTTTTGAGCCTCGGCCTTTTGGCCCTCCCCCATTCCCTTCTTTTGGAGACGGCGCGACAGTATCCTTTAGCTCTCTGGGGAGGCGTATGCCTGTTGGCGATAATCGGAGCCGCCGGCGGCATAAAGTTGATGCATGCACGAAGCAGAAGTTCACTACCGGACCAGAGTTGGCAGCTCACAACAGTAGCACCTGCAGTGTTTTTTTCGCTGCTTGGGCAATGTCTCATCATCATGTCCGTGACGATCCTGATTGAAGCAGCAAAGATCAATGTCTCTTATTCTGACGTTGCTGTTGTCTCGGCTGTATCCACATTCGGTCAACTCATTCCTCTTGGCCTGTTCGGGCTAAATTCGGGCGATGCGGCAGCATTCTCGCTGTACCTGTCACTTGGCCTCCCACCAGAAGACGCAGCCCTCCCGGTCCTCGCACTTTACACCCAGCATGTTGCTGCCGCAGTTGTTGGAGGAATAAGAGAGATAAGTTCCGGGATTTCTCGCTGGCATTCGGAAAGCCTTTCGCCATGACAGATACACGGCGCCGTCTGGTTATCATAACCGCTCAAAATCTCGCATCTGCAAATACGGTCCGCCCCCTGATCGAGGACCTGTCCCACGAGATTTCAGCAGTGATCATCCTCGACAATATTCCGCTATCCTCCTGGCGTGAATTTCGGGCGTTTCTCAAATTGATACGCCGATGTGCCGGTAGCTTCCTTGTTTTCAAGTTTGCAGAAGTCTGGATCCATTATGCACTGTCCCTCGCTCGTGGCGAAAGCGTGTCCCAACTTTGCGAAAAGCACAGTGTAAAGACGTTCAGCTTTGCAAGTGCTCGCCCCGCCGAGGTCCTGAATCTGATCCGTTCACAAGACCCTGATTATCTGATCAGCACCGGACCCGCGATCTTGGGGAAGGCCGTCATCAACGCGCCCAGAATTGCAACCCTGAACTGCCATGGCGCTGACCTGCCTGCCTATCGGGGACCTGCCAACTATGTCTGGACCATGCTCGAACGCGAACCGACCCGGACCGTCACCTTGCATCGCATGGTACCTGCAATTGATGCAGGCCCCATATGGCGCAAAAAATCCTGGCCCATGAACTTCGGCTGGTCTGTCTATGAGTTCAACTATTTTCATTCTCTCGACGGCGGACGGTTCCTGAGGGATTCAATCAAGTCGATACTTGAGGAGGGCCCCGACGCGGAGGAGGCTCAAGATGAAAGTATGGCCAAGACGCGAACTTTCCCCAAAGGAGCAGACATTCGGAAACTAAAAGCGGCCTCGCATCGAATGATGCGATGGCGTGATGTATTCAAATGTGTAGGAAATGATTGACCCCCTGCGGAGAATATCTGAAATGCCCCCTCTGCCCCGCGCGCGACAACACTTCTATGGCGCACCCGCGACTTATCTTGATGTATTGAAGGCAGCCGCAGGCGGCGGTTTCCAAATCCAAGGTGAAGTCGAGGGCCTTGAAGCAAAGCTTGCCGCGTTTGTTGGAACCCGGCACGCCATTGCTGTTCCGCAAGATCGAGTAGGTATTTACCTCCTCCTCAAGTGCATGCCAGGTGAACGCCGGGAGGTCATCCTCTCCCCCTACACTATCCATGATGTGATCAACATGGTTGTTGCGAGTGGATGCACGCCGGTATTTGCCGATGTCGAACCGGCAACTGGAAACATTGACCCAGATTCTGCGCGATCCCTGATCACGGAGCGGACGGGGGCGATCATGGTCACGCATTTGCATGGGGTGGCCTGCTACCTTCCGTCATTCAAAGCGATGTGCGCAGAGCACGGCCTGAAACTTATCGAAGATGCAGCTCAGGCGTTTGGCGGCGAACACAGCGGAGTCCGGCTCGGGGCATATGGCGATGCGGGTGTGTTCAGTTACGGTATGGCCAAGAATGTAAACTCTCTCTTCGGCGGCGCCATCGTTACGTCGGACGATGCATGGGCAGACGCGATCCGTTCAGAGATGGCGGATTGGCCGCTTTTCGGATCAGACAGGCTGTTCAAGCGCGCAGCCTACCTTGCTCTCTCTGACATCATCCTGAACCCACCTCTCTTTCCCTTCCTGACCTTTCCAGTATTCAGACACGGCTTCCTGCACGACATAGATGCAATCACCAACAGACTGCGCGGCGAAGATGAGCCTTCTCTCAGGTCCGAGCTGCCGGAGACATATCGCGCACGCCTAACTGGCGTTCAGGCACGCCTGATTGCAATGCAGCTGAAAGATGTAGACCGCTTCAGTAACGAACGGCGTGGCTACGCACGGATCTATCGACAAGGACTGGAGGGGATCGACGGGCTACTTTACCCTCCTGTCCTGAATGACGACGGCAACATCTTCCTTGTGTTTCCGATTCAACCTCCGGACAGGACAGCTTTGGTAAAGTTCATGATGCGCCACGGCAGTGACGTGACTGCCTCACACTATCACAATTGTGCCGAGGTCGATGCGTTCAGCCGCTGGAAACGAGACTGCCCGAATGCTTCAGCTGCAGCCAAGCGCATGATGTTCCTACCCTGTTACCCCGGATACGGCGAACAGCGCGTCAGACACAACATTGATCTCATCCGGAACTTCTTTTCCCAGGGCGAGACAAGCAACTCCCGCGTGCCTTAATGTGCGGGATAACCGGAATCCTCGACTGGAACGGACCGGCGCGGCAGAGCGATGTCGCAAAGATGGTTTCAAAGCTTGGCCACCGTGGCCCTGACGCGAAAGGCGTGTGGTCGCAAGGGCCGGTTGCACTTGGCCATACGCGCCTTTCAATCGTTGATCTGGATCCGCGCGCACATCAGCCGTTCCTCGATGCCAGCAAACGTTTTGCAATTGTCTTCAACGGCGAGATTTACAACCATGAAGACCTTCGGCGCAATCTCAGGTCACAAGGCAGCATTTTCCGCACACAGAGCGATACTGAAGTCCTTCTGGAGGCCTGGAAGCTTTTTGGCCCAAAGGCGCTCGACCGCCTAGAGGGAATGTTTGCCTTTGCATTATGGGATAGCGTCGAAGGCAGTCTACATCTTGCGCGCGACCGCGCGGGTGAGAAGCCTCTCTACTTCGTGCGTCTCCAGAACAATGGCGTGGCGTTCGCCTCGGAGCTTTCAGCGCTTGCCCAACTTCCGGAGACCTCCTCCGAGAGCCATCCCGGGGTGTTGCTGCACTTCCTTCAGTTCGGTTACATGCCCACACGCTCAGCAGTTCTGGACCGGATTGAAAAGGTCCTGCCCGCGCATTTCATGACTTTCTCTGAAGGACGATCGCCTGAAGTTTCACGCTATTGGGACCTCCGGCCGTTTTTCTCGAACAAGCTTGAGAGGGTTTCGCTTGATGAAGCTGCGGACGAACTCCGTTTACGGATCGACACGGCCGTCGCGATGCAAGGGAAAGCGGATGTGGAAGTTGGGGTCCTTCTGAGCGGCGGGCTGGATTCATCGACCATAGCCGCGAGCCTTGCCGGCCAGTCTGGGGGCAGGACGTTGCGTGCCTTTTCGATGGGCTTCGAGTCAGAGACTTTCGACGAAACACAGTCCGCCAGCCTCGTCGCGGCACAGCTCGGCCTCAATCACCATATCGATCGTATAGGTGCGATGACGGACGATGACCTGCTGAACATCGCTGCTTGCCAAAGCGAACCGCTTGCGGACACGTCATACTTCCCCAGCTATCGGCTTGCAGGCTTTGCGCGGCAAAGGGTGAAAGCCGTGGTAGGAGGAGATGGGGCTGATGAAATTCTGTCAGGTTATCCGACTCACGCGGCTGACTGGTTGTCTCGCCGACTGCCCGGACATGCCGCACTCTGGCAAACGGTCCGGTCAGGATTGACCGCGTTGCCGCACGGTCATGGCAAGACCGGTCTCGACTTCAAGCTTCGGCAGTTCTCGTCTGCCATGGGAGAAAGCTGGCCAGCGCGCCATCCCTTGTGGCGCCAGTTCGCCTTGCGATCCGAATGTATCGGCCTTCTGAATGCTGACCTGCGTATTGAGGCAGAGAGAACGGACTTCGACCCGGCTGACTTCGCTACAGATGTACCCGATGCGCACTATACGGATCAGGCGATGTACATCGACCTCAATACATGGCTGGTGGAGGACATCCTTGTAAAGGTAGACCGAACCAGCATGCAGCATGGCCTGGAAGTACGCTCCCCGTTTCTTGCACGTCCGGTACTGGAGTATTGTGCCCGGCTTCCACCAGACTTCCGGCGGCAAGCGCTGAAAGGCAAACGCATCCTGCGACACAGCCAGAAAGACCGCCTAAAACCGGAAACTCTCCAAAAGCCCAAGAGCGGTTTCAATGCACCGGCCGCCGAATGGTTTGCCAATGCGGGCTCAGAAGTAGCCCGAGTATTCGAACAACAGATAGCTGGCGATCCATTTGATCAAGCGGCCGTCACGCGCATCTGGACCGAGCACCGTCAAAAACGGCGGGATTGGCATTTGCTATTGCTGGCAGTGTTTTGCTATCGGGTGTGGCAGGCAAAACGCGCAGGGGCAGCATGAACGACTTCCATCTCGTCTCATTGGTCCTGGCCTACATTCCACTCAAGGCTGCGCTGCTTTTCATCGCTGGCTTTGCGATTGTTCGTGGACTGAAACTTGAAACCCGGAACACAGCTGAAGTCATCGCGCTATCGCTGACGTTCGGCTTTGCCGCCGTATATCTGTTCATGCTTGCGGTCGTTTTTGGCGGATTGGTCTCAAATGAGTTATGCGTCGCCGCTGCAGTTTTTGTACTGATCGGTGGCACCGCCTGGGCGCTGACATCATACTTCAACGGCAGTCTCAAATCTGGATGGCAGTGGCTGCAGACCGACGGTGCCGTTCCCTCCTCCTTGCAGCTTCCCAAGCCATTCTATTGGCTGGCAGCTGCCACACTACTGGTGCTGGCCATACTTACTGCTGCTGTACCTTCATTGGACTTTGAGGTGTTCAGGTGGCTGAGACCAATCAACTCAGCGCTCCAGAATGGCGGCTATGTCGAGCAGCGCGAAGAGATCATGTTCTGGCTGCCACAGACTGCTCAGTGGACCGACGGATTCACACTCGCAATCGCCGGGGACATTTCTTTCGTTGCAGCTGACAGGATCATTGCCATGGCAACGATCTTCTTCAGCTTACAAGCCCTGTCGCTCCGTATCTTCGGACGGGATTTCGCGCCTCTCGCCTTCGCCATTCTGATCGCCAACGAAACGGGCTCTTATCTGTTCCCCCACGCCTTCCTGAAAGGCCACCTCATGGGGGCTGTCTATGGCACTGCAGCCGTCCTCCTCTATTTCTCGAATGAGGTGAGGCCTTCAGCCGGGCCTGCAAAGCTTGTTGCCGCGGGCGTCCTGACCGGCATCGCGGCGTCCGTGACCTTCCACACTGTGTTCCTCCCTGTGGCCATGGGGCTGCATGCCCTGTTCGAGTTCGTCGGCCGGCAGCGGCGCAGGCCTTTCGACCCGCGTCGGTGGACAGACTTTTTGGCGGGGGCCTTTGCGCTGTTTGTACCCGCTGCCCTGCTGGCAAGCGTCTGGATCGTCCGCAACATCCTGATGACCGGACATGTGACCTATCCTTATGGCATCTACTTTCCGGCTTCCGGCGGATTCGGAACTGCAGGATCTTTCGGTGACTACCTCATTACCCATATGGAACTTGCGAAGCCGTTTGGTTTTGCATTCAATGGGCATACGATCGGCCCGTTTCTCGCCGCAGGTTTCGTCGGTTCCATCATCGGTCGTCTCTTTGTCCGCCAACCCTTGCCACGCCGGTTCTTCGTTTTCACGGCTCTCATATCCCTTTCGGCATTCATCTGCTCCTACTTCATGTCGAACATTTCGGCGCGCTACTACATGTACTGGATGGCGTTGCTCTCCCTATGTGCTTCTGCCCCACTGGCGGCCATCTGGTTTTCCAATGCCTCTCGCCCAATTGTGCGCACTACCTCGATGGCTGTCCTGCTCACTGCTGCGACATGCGGCATTGGATACTTCACCCTCAGGCCTGCTCTAGACCAAGTAGCCACCGGAGCTATCGCCGGGGATTTTCGCCGCGTTACACCGCAGCCAGAGAGCATAATTTCTGTAGCGAATGGCATCATTGAACGAGAACCAGATTCGAAATGGGCAACCCCTCTGATGATGGGGGCCGACTATTACTTGAAGACATCCAATGTCGTCAGTTATGGATGGCCGCCGTTTCCGACCGCTCTCAGACTTCTCGCGGCCCAGGAACCTTCCAGTGCCTATGAGGCTCTAAAGGAAGAACAGGTGGACTACATCATGTTCTTCCGGATCATGCCGAGCAATCTGTACAGTGTTTACGACTGGGACTCGGTTCAGCACAAAACCATCCGTATTCCGTACGGCGAGCCACATAAGTCTTCGCTACGAAGAACGCTCGCGGTGTTTCAGACAGATGACAACGGCGTTCTATTGAAGTTTGACGGCAGGTACCTTGAACCCCTGTTCGTATCGGAACCTTTTTGTGCCTATCCGGACCGCACAGGCTGCTTGAGCGGCGATGTAAGCAGGGAGCGTCACTTCCTCTTCGCTGTCCGCGACACGCCCGACCCAGGCTCGAGCTGGATCGATATTAATACGATCATCGAAGCAGAGAACATCCCCTGACCATGCAACAGCCAAACTCTGATCAATCCGGCCTCACTCCCCAGCAAGCCAAACAGTTTGAATGGACGGACCAGTGGACACGTTACCGCGAAGGTGACGATACAATCTGGTTATTCGATGACTGGATAGCCCCGGTCACGCTTGAGGACCTTCGGGGATGTGCTGTCCTTGAAGCGGGATGTGGCCCAGGACATCACACCGTGCTTCTTGCCGATGTCGCCCGGCATGTGACCGCCGTAGACCTGAACACGGCATCCATCGCCCAATCCTCTGTTGGGAAGCGACCTAATGTCGAAGTGCTTGAGCGCGACCTGGCGAACATGAACCTCGGAAAGCAGTTCGACGCTGTGATCTGCGTTGGCGTCATTCATCACACGGATGATCCGGACAGGTCGTTCAAAAACTTGTTCCGGCACTGCCGGCCGGGTGGCAGGATGATAGTCTGGGCTTATTCTGCTGAAGGCAATGAGCTCGTCCGATGGCTGGTTGAGCCCTTCCGCAAGATATTCCTACGCAATCTGCCCAGAGGATGGGTCAATGCGTTATCGTATCTGATCTGCGCGCTGATCTGGCCGATTATACAAACGATCTACCGTCTGCCCCTGAAGTTCTTGCCGTATTGGGCGTATTTCGACAATGCCCGGAAACTCGGATTCCGGCGAACTGCAATCAACATCTTTGACAAACTCAATGCGCCCCAAACGGATTTCATTTCCCGTGAACGAGCGGAAAAATGGATGAGCCCAGACAGGTTTCATTCCATCTCCATCAGGCACTACTGCGGCGTCAGTTATAGCATGAGCGGAGTTCGTCGAAACGAGTTTTCCAATTGAATGAGCTAAGAGCCTTGAAGGGGAAACGTGTTTGGACATCTTTCTGGACGATGTAAATGTTCCCGCTCGATATACTTAGGCGCTTTGGTTGATAGTGACCTGAGTCACTCGGGTCCCTTATTCATTTCGAAAGCCTGGCCCACGCGCACAGTATCTGCGATTAGAGATAGGCCGACAGGTCGACCCGCCCGGCATGCTCCGCCATGCAGCGGCGGATCACCGGCAGGTTGGCGCGCGTCCAGTCGACCGTGCGGGCGATCCCGTGCTCGATCTGAGTGGAGGCTTCAAAACCCAGTTCGCGGCGGGATTTCGACGGATCACCAAACCTTCGGCCTGAGCGATCCCAGTCCCGCGCAGGGCGCAGGTCATGCGGCGCTGGGTTGCCGGTGGCAGCATTAATCGCGTTGGCAAGCTCGAGAATCGTCACTTCGCGCCCTGTGGCCAGATTGTATGCCTCGCCCGGCCTGCCCTTCAGCGCGCAGGCCATCAGCCCACGGACAAGGTCTTCCACGAAAATGAAATCGCGGGATGTCTGCCCCGCGTTGTCCAGCGGCAGCGCTTCACCATGCAGCGCCTTGAAGATGAAGGTCGGCGTCACATTGCGCCAGACCGTGTGCGGCGTGCCGCGCCAGTCTCCCGCGCCGAGCATTTCACCGGGGCCGTAGACATTCTGGAAACGCGCCTTCACGAAGGGCAGGCCTGCCTGCGTGAAGAAGTAGTTTCCATACATCTCGCCGACGAGCTTCGAGATGGAATACGGGCTGTCCTGGAACAGCGAGACTGGTGCATCCTCCGAGGTCGCCACCGCTTCGCCATAAGTCTTCTCGGCCACCGCGCAGCCTGCCGCCGCATAGACGACCTTTTGCAGGCTCTTTGTCGACGACAGGCGCTGAAAAAGTTTCAGGCTGGTGATCGTGTTGTTGGCATGATCCGCCAGCGGATCAGCAATGGACGACTGGTTGCCGTGATAGCAGGCAAGGTGCCAGGCATAGTCCGGCGATTTAGGAAGCTGCGCCAGCACGCTGTCGTCCGCAATCGATCCTTCGATCAGCTTCACCCGCGCATCGGCCGGCACGGCGGATCTGTCCGACGACAGGAAGTTGTCGACAATGGTGACCTGTCCAGCTCCGGCCGCCAGAAGCGCGCGCACAAGATTGGCGCCTACGAAACCGGCGCCGCCTACCACCAGCAAGGAATTGCCGCTGAACTCCGTCATGCCTTGAATCCCTCCGGCGCGCGCACATGCGCATAGATCGCCTGCACGCCGTGCGTGTCATACCAGCGCACCATACGGCGGATGCTCTCCTCGAAGCCGACAACTGGCCTCCAGCCGAAAGCCTTCTCCGTCTCGCTGGAATCCAGCACGATTGCTGCAACATCATCTGCCCCCGGAGGAACGATAGGCGGCACAGGCGCGTCAATCCCGAGCGCAGCCGCCACGGCTTTGTAAACGTCGAGAATGCTGCGGCCCTGCCCGCTGCCCGCATTGAACACACCCCGGGCCGCACCGGGCACCAGTGACTTGTCGACGAGCGTCAGGAAATCCTGCATATCGAGGAAATCGCGCACGGTGTCCGAACAGAAGCAGGACTTCGCCGCCTTCAGCCGCGTATAGAAGGTTGGGATCGGCCCTATGGAAAGCCGCGGCCCGGTCACATTGCCAATGCGCAGAGACACCGCATCAAGCCCGCTCGCCAGCACATACTGCTCGCCCGCCACTTTCGATATCCCATAGCTCGTGAAAGGCGCAGCCGGTGCATCGGCGCGGATCGGCAGAGACGCCGGCCTGCCATAGCAGAGCACCGTCTGCAGGTTCACGAAGCGGCTGACGCCGGCGTCTTTCGAAGCCTTCAAGACTTCCAGCGTGCCGCCCGCATTGACGGCGAGGTCGCCCTGCCAGTTATCGGGATCCTTGTAGCTCGCCGCCGCGTGAATGACCGCCTGCGGACGAAACGCACCGAATACGCGCGCGAGCAGCGACGCGTCGGTCACCGAGCCTTCATGCACTTCCACATCCGCAGGCAAGGCCGCACGGGAGGAGGTTGCGAAATTGTCGATCACGCAGATCTCGTCGCCCTGCGCGAGGCGATGATCCACAATCCCCGCGCCGAGGCATCCGGCGCCGCCGGTGATCAGCAGTCGCATCGGCTAGCGCCTTTCCGCGTCCTTGAGCTTCAGGTGCGTGTATTCGCCCAGCACGCCATGTTCGCGATAGTATTCGATCGCTTTCGGCACAAAATCTGCGAGCGGCGTGAAGGTCACTTCGCCAAAATCTGCAAACGTTCGCGACGGATCGAGAAGGATGGAAGCGGCATCATCCGGGCCAAGCGGGCGCACTTCAGGCTCCGGATAGTCATTCAGCTTCATCGCGGTCACAACCGAATCATAAAGCTCGCGAATCGCGATGTCCTTGCCGGAGCTGAAATGATACGTGCCCTGCCCCGTGCCATCTGCCGCGCGCACGACTGTTTTCGCAAGATCGCCCACATAAACGAAATCGCGGCGTGCCTCGGTGACGAAACAGCGCTTCCCATCGCGAAGGCGCGAGAAGAAGATCGGCAGCGGCCCGGAAACGTTCCGTGGACCGATGACATTGGCGAGACGGAAGGTCACAAAGTCGAGACCTGACAGTTCGAGATAGTCTTCAGCCGCCGTCTTGGAGATCGCATAGCTCGAATTGCCGGGGTTCTTGGGATGCGACAGCGTGATCGGCTGCTCCATCGGCTTCACACCGTAGCAGAGGGCCGTCTGGAAGTAGATGAAGCGTTTGATCTGCGCCGTCTTCGACGCCTTGATCACATTGACGCTGCCCACAACGTTGGTCAGCGCGTCGGAATACCAGTCTTCGGGGTCCTTGTAGGAGGCGGCTGTGTGAACGACGACATGCGGCAGGAATTCGCCAAAGGCGCGGTTCACGAAGTCTGCGTCGGCAATCGAGCCTTCGCGGAACATGTAGTTCGCCGATTCGGACGGCAGGTGTTCCGGCCGGCCCGTGGTGAAATCGTCGAGGCCAAGCACGGTATCGCCGCGTGCCAGCATCAGCTCGGCAACATGCGAGCCGACCTGGCCCGCTGCGCCCGTAATCAGGACTTTGAGTTTGCTCATGGCGCGGACCTATAGACTGCCCGATGGCCCGCGCCAACATCCCTGCGGCGGCTCACATTCAGCACTCGATTTCAACGTAAGATCAGGGCATAGCAACGCCTCCATGACTGAACCCCTTCGCCAGGCCTACCTGCTCGCCGCCTCGGCGATTGCCGACGATCCGCGCGTGCGCCGGATGGGCGATGGCCTCGCGGCGCGCGGCTTCCGCGTTACAGCCATCGGCCTCGAAGGCGGTCGGTCCGGCAATCCGGACTGGCCGGTGATCGAGGCAGCACTGCCGAAACCGCCGGTGATCGTGCCGCGCCCCGGCCTCCTGGGCTTGGTCGAGCGTGGCACCGCGTGGCTGCTGTCGCTGCCGCTCGGCATTGCCGGCGCCGCATTGTCGGCAGCCGGTTCTCCGCGCGGGGCTGTCCTGTTGCAGATACGCCACCGGGCGGTGGTCGCGGCGCGGCCCTTCTCCGGCCTTTCCCGGGCCGTCAGCCGCTGGATCAGTGAAGCAGCACTGCCCGCCGATGGGCGCCTGATGCGCCGTTTCTGGCGAATCAAGCCGGACGCCGCCGCGATCCGCGAGGCCGTCTTGAAACTGGAAGGCCCCGCGCTCTGGATCGCAAACGACTGGCCGATGCTGCCCATCGCCGCCGAAGCCGCTGCCACCAAGGGCGGCATCGTGGTCTATGACAGCCACGAGCTGGCGCTGGAGGAGTTCGCCGAGCGGCCTGAATGGCGCAAATACATCCGTCCGGTCGTCGCCCATGTTGAAGCAGGCTACATACGGAACGCAAAGGTCATCAGCTCCGTTTCGCCCGGTATCACAGCGCATCTGGACGCGACTTACCAGGTTCCCGCAACGCATCTGACCCTGCGCAACGCGCCGGCCTGGCAGGCGACAGACGCGCGCCCCGCCGGCGACCCCGTCCGCCTTCTCTATCATGGCATTGTCTCACCCGGCCGGGGCCTTGAAGCGTTGATCGAAAGCGCCGCCAGCTGGAAGCCCGGATTCTCGCTGACCATTCGCGGGCCCGCCTCGCCGCCCGATTACATGGACCAGCTGACCCGCCTCGCTGGCAGCCACGGTGTCACCGACCGTGTCAGCTTTGAAGGTCCGGTGCCGATGACCAGTCTCGTCGCTGCCGCGCGCCCATTCGACATCGGCCTGATGGCACTTCCCGGGCATTCGGCGCACACCCGCTTTGCCCTGCCGAACAAGCTGTTCGAATACATGATGGCCGGTCTTGCCCTGGCCGTGACCGACCTCGAGGAGATGGTCACCCTTCTCAACGATACCGGCGCAGGCTTCAGCCTCGGCGACGGCTCGCCCGCCGCCATTGGCGCAGCGATCAACAGCCTCACACGGCCGGAGATTGACCGCATGCGCGCCGCCGCCCTGGAAGCGGCAAAACGTTACAACTGGGACACCGAGGCCACACCTGTGATCGACGCCTACCTTGCCGCCTGGCAATTGCACTATAGGTGACGCGATGTGTGGTCTGTTCCTCTCGGTCGGTTTCGAGCCGTCGCGCAAATACATAGATGCCGTTTCCCATCGCGGGCCGGACGGTGATGGCTGGCGGGTGTTCGACAGCCCGGCCGGCCCGGTCGCCCTCGGCCACCGCCGCCTCAGCATTCTTGACCTCGACCCGCGCGCCGCCCAGCCGATGACGCGCGAGACCGGCCGCTACTGGCTGGTCTTCAATGGAGAGATCTACAACTACATAGAACTGCGCCGCGAGCTTCAGTCGGCCGGTGTGCGCTTCCGCACCGAATCGGACAGCGAAGTCTTGCTCGAGGCCGTCATCCAGTGGGGCCCGGCGGCGCTGGACCGGATGGTCGGCATGTTCGCCTTCGCCGTCTGGGACGATACCGAGAAGACGCTGCTGATCGCGCGCGACCGTGTGGGCGTGAAACCGGTCGTGATGCACGCCTCCGAACAGGGCATCGCCTTTGCGTCCGAGATCAAGCAGCTTATGCCGTTGCCGACCTTCAGCCGGCGGATGAACCTCCAGCGCGCACACGATTTCCTCTCTTCCGGCGTGACCGACCATATGCCGGACACGATGTTCGCCGACGCGACAAATCTCGGCCCCGGCCGCTTCGTGCGGCTCGACCTCAAATCCTGGCGCCCCGGCCAGCCGCTGCCGGTAGAAACCTACTGGGTTCCGCCGCGCCCCTCCGCCGAACGCTTCAGCGAAGGCGACGCCGCCGACCGTTTTCGCGAGCTTTTCCTCGACTCGATCCGGCTACATATGCGCTCCGATGTGAAGGTCGGCTCCTGCCTCTCGGGCGGCCTCGACAGCTCGTCCATCGTCTGTGCGCAGGCGAAAACCTGGCCGAAAGGCACCGAGCCGCTGAACGCGGTCAGCGCTGTCTTTCCCGGTTCGCCGGTTGATGAGTCTGCCTTTATCCGGGATGTCATCGCGACCTCCGGCGTGCGCTCGATCACGACAACCGTGAGCCCCGCCACACTCGTCGAAGACACCGAAGCCGTGCTGCGCGCGCAGGACGAGCCTTACGGCTCGACCAGCATCCACGCGCAATACCATGTGTTCCGCACGGCACGCGAAAACGGCATCAAGGTGATGCTGGACGGCCAGGGCGCCGACGAACTTCTGGGCGGCTATCATGGATGCTTCTTCTATCACTACCGCCGCCTGATCCGGCATTTGGAAGTCGCCGAACTGATCCGTACCATGAAGGAACGGAAGGCCTGGCACGGCGTGTCCTACAAGAAGCAGCTCTGGCCCTTCGCGGGCCGCCTGCCAGCGCCGCTGCGCCCCCTGCTGCGCCCGAACGATGGCGCGCCGCCACCACTGCCGATCCTCGATACAGCGCTGATGAACCAGGTATCACCGCCCGGGCGCGACGCGCTCAACACTGCGCTCGAATACGAGGGTATTCCAACACCCCGCACCCTCGGCGACTATTGCGTGATCCTGACACGTGCGACCAACCTGCCGATGCTTCTGCGCTACGAAGACCGCAACTCTATGGCCCATGGCATCGAGGCCCGCGTGCCCTTCCTCGATCATCGCCTGATCGAGTTCTGCCTTGAGCTTGGCGACCAGCACAAGATCACCGGCGCCGACACCAAGCGCGTCCTGCGCCGCGCCATGGCGGGCCTGCTGCCGGAAAGCGTGCTGCACCGGCGCGACAAACTCGGCTTCGCGACGCCGGAAGAAACCTGGTTCCGGGGGCCCCTGCGTCCGCAGATAGAAGCCGGGGTCGAAGCGACGCTGAAGCGCTATCCCGATCTCTTCAATGCGCCCGCCGTTCGTCAGCATACGGCAGACATGCTGTCCGGCGCCCGCCCGTTCGATTTCTCTGTCTGGCGCATCCACGTCTTCGGACAGTGGGGCGAGATGTTCGGGATGACTTACTGAGGCCGCGGCCAGCTGAGCGCCCGCCAGCGCGCCGGGTCCCGCACCATATGCGACGCAATCCCCGCCCGCTCCGCCTCGCTCAGCACCGCGCTGCGCAGCATTTTGAAGGCAGGCAGGCCCGCCGGTTGCATCCCCTGCAGCGGATCAAAAGACGCGGCAAGGCGCCGCGTCACGTCGTCCGGCGCGGTGATGAAATCCTCATACCACACTTCCGCAAACCGACCGGGCGCAAGGCCTGCTGCCGCCTCTGAAATGGCCCGCGAAAACTCGTACTGGTTCTCCAGAACCTGTCCTTCCGGCGGCAACTTGCGCAGCGCGTCGACATTTGCGGGCGTCGCGGAATTCCACGTCAGCGCGTCGCCCTGCACGGCATAGCGAGCGGCAAGATCCGACTCCGCCGCCGCCCGCACATCCCGGCGCAGCCAGATGAAGCCGGCATTCGGAAAGCGCCGCGCCAGATCCGCCACACGGAAACAGTTCCACGCATTCTTCGTCAGCAGCGGCTTGCCGGTCGCCGCCTCAACCGCCGCGAGGGTCGCGCGCAAATGCTCCGCCTGCGCGTCCAGCACAGCAGGGCTGACTGTCTGGGAGGGATGCCCGCCGCCGCACCAGCGCGTGAAAATGGCAGAGCCTTCGGACAGGCCGTGCGCGCCTTCGGTCTTGCCGTAGCGGCTGGCGTAGTCGCCCCGCCCGGTCCCGCTCTGGCGAACCTCATGGCTGGCGAGGATACCGACCACCGGATGTCTCGGCGTATCAGCATTGGCATGATTGGAAATGACCGGCAGGGCAAAGGAATCGGCCAGCGCCTGATACAGCACGGTGCTGCCCGTGCGCGGCGCTGCGACCACGAATACGGCGGCCGGGTCGGCACGCCCCGGATGGGCCCGGAAAATCTCCTTCTCGCGTTCGGCCAGCATCCTGTAACAACACCGTAATCTTGGTCTCGACCGCCTTGCAGTTTGCGGTCCCGGCGTCTCTTTAAGCGGGAATGGCGCACTTGACGACACCTCGCCTGTGTCCTTTACACCGCGTCACTCAGCAGCCCGGCGTATCGTGATGACAAATACTCCCGTTACCCCCCGTGTCGCGCAAATCGGCGCCGGACACTGGGGCAAGAACCTTGCGCGCAACTTTGCCCAGCTGGGCGCCCTCGCCGCGGTCTGCGACCCCCACCCCGATACGGCAAAACGCGAAGCTGACGCCAATGGCGTCCCCGTCCGTACGGTCGACGAAGTCCTCGCCGACCCGTCGATCGAAGGCGTCTCGATTGCCGCGCCCGCTGAGCTGCACGCCGAACTGGCCCTGAAAGCCTTTGCCGCCGGCAAGCACGTCTTCGTTGAAAAGCCGCTCGCCCTCACACTCGAAGACAGCCGCGCGATGTGCGACGCCGCCGTCCGCGCCGGCAAGGCGCTGATGGTCGGCCACCTGCTGCAGTACCACCCGGCTTTCATCCGCCTGCTCGAACTTGTCCGCGAAGGCGCCATCGGCAGTGTCCGCTATGCCTATTCCAACCGCCTCAGCCTCGGGAAACTGCGGATCGAAGAAAACGCCCTCTGGAGCTTCGCGCCCCATGACCTGTCGATGCTGCTGGCGATCATGGGCGAGCGCCCCGAAAAGGTGACGGGCGGCGGCAGCAGCTGGATCACGCCTGGGCTTGAGGACGAATACCGCCTCGACATGACCTTCTCCGGCGGGCGCCGCGCGCATGTGTTTGCCGCTTGGCTGCACCCGTTCAAGGAGCACCGCCTGGTCGTCGTCGGCGAAACGGGCATGCTGGTTTTCGAGGACTCCGCCACCAAAGCTGAGGACAAGCTGAAGCTCTACCGCCATTCCGTCGTCTGGAAGGGCAAGGTGCCCGAGGCGGTGAAGGCTGATCCGGAAACCATCGTTTTCCCCGCCGACGAGCCGCTAAAACAGGAATGCCGGCATTTCCTCGATTGCTGCGCCGGCAAGCTGACGCCCCGCACCGACGGCCAGGAAGCCATGCGGGTCGTCGAGACCCTGCTGCGCGCCGAAGGCCGCCTCGCCCCCGCTGGCGCCTGACGCCGCCGCAATCCTGCCCAACTTCATAGCCAAAGCGTGCGCCCATGCTGACCAGCCCGAAAACTTCCGAAGCCATGGCGGCGGACTATGTTCGCCGCGCCCATCACCGCGATCTGACCATTGGCATCATGGGCCTTGGCTATGTCGGCCTGCCGCTTGCCGAAGCCTTCCTGCGCGCCGGTTTCCGCGTACTCGGCTTTGACATCGACCAGAACAAGATCGACCTGCTGAACGCGGGCAAGACCTATATCCAGCATATTCCGGACGACCGGATTGCCGCGATGAACGCGACCGGCCGGCTGGAAGTGACCAGCGACGAGACGCGCCTGCCGGCCGGCGATGCGCTGCTGATGTGCGTGCCGACGCCGCTGAATGCACACCGTGAGCCGGATATATCGTATGTCAGCGACACGACCCGGATGATCGCGCGTCACCTGCGACCCGGG
>CAZXQD010000012.1:0-29168 GCA_964643405.1 uncultured Hyphomonas sp.
GAGCGGACCGCTCATAACGGTCTGGTCGGGGGTTCAAGTCCCTCCGGGCCCACCACCTTCAATATCTCAATCCTGTTTTTTGGTTTTCTGAAAATGTCCCCACTGCCAGTTTGAGTGGGCCGCATTCGCCCGCGCTTTGTTCAATGACCCGCCTGAATGCTGCGACAGCCAGGCGCTCTTGATTGGCACCTTTTGTGTAAACCGGTGCCGACGGGCAATCTGTGTGAACCGGCTTTGCTGCGGTCTCCTTTTCGGTGGCGCTTTCAGCCATCCGCACCCTGTCCGCCTTGCGGAGCGCGTGCAGCGAAAGCGAATCCAGTAAATGGGCCTCGCTCACCCTCCGTTTCACCGAAAATGGCTGGCCGTATGCGGTCTCGACGTAATGCATCCCCTTCAACGGGGCGGTGACCAACACTTTCGCTAAGCCGGGCCCCGAAGGGGACTCTCTGATCCCGGTTCTGGACGTTCGGGCCGATCGGAATGAGTATCCTGAGGTGGCAGTACCAGACTTTCAGGTGCCGTCGCTCTGGGTCCCGACCGCGCCAGCCTCTCCGCACCTCTTTCCAGTAAATCGAAGCCTCCAAGGCCGCACCCGTTCTCAGCTCGCGGTTCCGCTGTGGACAGATCGGGGCCTGAAATGAGCGGCATGTTGCGCGGTGCGAGTCAGCGCCCTGACAAATATGCGCACCTGCTCAGGGCGCCCGACCTCTCTGGCTCATTGAAAAACCTAGAGATTCTGAAGCACGAAGAGATTGGGCTCCCTATTCCGATCACTATTTGATAAGAATAATCTGGTTATTCTCCTCATTCTGAACTATAATCTCCTCACAGGATGATCAGAAAATGTATATCCATGAGCGTGATGAATGGCCGAACTTCTGTTGGAATGAGGCCAGGATAACGACGCAACTGGCTAGCCTCAGGCTGCGCCAGGGCAAGTTGATCGGACGCATGGAAGCGCTCGGTATCACGTTGCGCAGCGAGGCCGTTCTGCGCACCCTGACCGAAGACGTCCTCAAAACGAGCGAGATCGAAGGCGAGAAGCTTGATCCGGATCAGGTGCGCTCCTCGCTTGCCCGCCGCCTCGGCATCGAGATCGGAGCGCTCACCCCTGCCGATCGCGATGTGGAAGGTGTCGTCGAGATGATGCTGGACGCAACGCAAAACTATGCGAAGCCACTGGACGCCGAACGTCTGTTCAGCTGGCACGCGGCACTCTTTCCGACCGGTCGCAGCGGGTTAAGCAGAATCGTCGTCGGTGATTGGCGCAAGGATGCCGATGGGCCGATGCAGGTCGTTTCAGGCCCCATCGGCAGGGAGCGCGTTCACTTCGAAGCCCCGCAAGCAAAACGCCTGTCCGCCGAAATGAAAGCCTTCCTTGATTGGTATAATGCGAGCACGGAGCTTGATGTCGTCCTGAAGGCCGCGCTTGCTCACCTATGGTTTGTGACGATCCACCCCTTTGCGGACGGCAACGGACGGATCGCGCGCGCTATCGCCGACATGAGCCTTGCCCGCTCCGAAGAAAGCGCGAACCGCTTCTATTCCATGTCCGCGCAGATCAGGATTGAACGGAATGACTATTACGACATTCTTGAACACACCCAAAAAGGTGATCTGGACATCACTGATTGGCTGACATGGTTCCTGGACTGTCTCGATCATGCCTTCGTTGGTGCAGAGACAATCCTGGCGTCGGTACTGCGCAGAGCGGACTTCTGGAAGAAGCACGCCGAGACCAATCTCAATGACCGCCAGAAGCTGATGTTGAATAAGCTGCTCAATGGCTTCGAGGGCAAACTCACCTCATCCAAATGGGCGAAGATCACCAAATCTTCACAGCCAACCGCAGGCCGCGACATCGAGCAACTCATTGCTCTCGGCATCCTGCGCAAAGACGAAGCGGGCGGACGCAGCACATCGTATTCGCTCGTTGCGTGAGATACACAAAACTGAAATGCCCGAACCGTACGCCACAACTGTGCCAGATCGGACACGCGCAAAGATTTCCCGCTCTGGATTACAGTTTCGCAATGTTGCCGGGGTTTTCCCGGACGGCCTTCAGTGGCACTAGAGGGAAAATCGCTCCGGCGATTCAGAGTAAGGGGAGTAGAGGCCGTGAAAACCAGAGACGCCGCCCGGCGCGCGATGGCACTCACCCTCTCGTTCGACGTCGCGATGGCCGGCGTCGCCATGTCGGCCGCACATCTCGCCATCCTCATTTCCGATCCTGACGTCCCCGTCTTTCCGGTCCGTGCCTGGATCCTCGCAAATACGGCCTTCATGATGGCCGCAGCCGCCGGCCTCGTGATCGGCGGCGTCCATCGCCAGGTCTGGCGCCATATCGGCGCGCCGGATGCCATCCGCCTGCTGCAGGGCATCGCCCTCGCCGTTGTGCTCTACCTGCCCGTGATGGTCGCCCTCAACGGCCGCCTCGTCGATCCGGTGCCGGCCCTCCTTGTCGCCACGTTCCTGTGGACAGCTTCGGCCTTCACCGGCCGTATGATCGCCCGCTATCGCACCACCAACGCCCCGTTCCGCATTTTCCAGCGCGTCCCGCGCAATTGCCAGGACGTCCTGCTCGTCGGCGACCCTGCCAGCTGGATCGAAGTCCTCCGCCGTATTGAAGCCTCCGGCGACAGCGCCACGCTGCGTGTCCTCGGCCTCATTGAAGTCGACGCGAAAGAGCCCGGCCGCGCCGTTCGCGGCCTGCCGATCATGGGCAGCCTTCGAAACCTCGGCGAAGTGATCGATATTCTAACCCTGCGCTATGGCAATACGCCGTGGATCGCCGTCACCGGCCCGGCCCGCGAGCGCGGCACGATGAACCGCGTGCTGGAAATCGCCTCCGCCCACGGCGCCCACATCATGTCGCTCGGCAATGACAGCGCCGCCCAGACGCTTGCGCCCGTCCGTCCGGCAGACCTTCTCGCCCGCCCGGAGCGGGCGCTCGATCTTGCGCCCGTCCGCCAGCTGATCGAAGGCGCCAGCGTGATGGTCACCGGAGGCGGCGGCTCCATCGGTTCAGAGCTGGCCCGCCAGGTTGCGCGCCAGTCCCCATCTCTGCTGTCGATCGTGGATTCCTCCGAGTTCAATCTCTACCAGATCGACCATCACCTGCGCGTCAAACATCCTAGCCTGCCACTCGAATCCCATCTCGGCGACGTGCGCGACCCGGTCCGCCTTACGAATATCTTCGCCCAATCCAAGCCAAACCTCGTGATCCACGCTGCTGCGCTGAAACACGTGCCGCTGATGGAAGAAAATGTCTGCGAAGCGATCCTCACAAATGTCGGCGGCGCTGTTGCCGTCGCCCGCGCCGCTGCTGCCTCCGGTGTCAGCCAGTTCGTGTTCATCTCGACGGACAAGGCCGTTGCGCCGGACAACGTGATGGGCGCCACCAAACGCCTTGCGGAACTCGCGATCAGCCGCATCGTGGCCGAGGCTGGCATGGCGGGCGCCATGGTCCGCTTCGGCAACGTGCTCGGATCGTCCGGCTCGGTCGTGCCGCTGTTCGAAAGCCAGATCGCCGCTGGCGGCCCGGTCACGATCACCGATCCGGAAGCCACGCGCTATTTCATGACCATCGAGGAAGCGACCGCGCTTGTCCTGCAGGCCGCCGCCCTGCAGCGCGAAAAGCAGCATGCGGAGCTCTTCGTGCTGGACATGGGCGAGCCCATCGCCATCCGCCAACTCGCCGAGACGATGATCCGCCTGAAAGGCAAGGTCCCTGGCGTCGATATCGAGATTACCACCATGGGCATGCGCAAGGGCGAAAAACGCCATGAAGCGTTGACCTATGCCTACGAAGCGCTGGAACCAACCGCCGTGGAAGGCATCAACCGCGTCACCTGCCAGGCCGCCACCGGCGAACTGATGGACAAGCAGGTCAGCGCCCTCATCGAAGCGGCCCGCCGCCACGACACGTCCGAAGCCCTGCGTCTCCTCAGCGTCCTCGTGCCTGAATATGGCGCCGAACGCGGCGCCGGAAGCCAGCGCCGCCCCGCCTGATCCTCGCACCCGCATGAATAAACGGCCCGAAGTTGCCTTCGGGCCGTTCGGTCGTTTGCTGCAAACGCCGTCTAGAAGCGCGCGTTCAGGGTCAGCTTCGCCGTCAGCGGCGCCGACAAGGTGATGTTGTTGTCGTTGTGCGAACTCACGGCATAAAGCTCGCCCGTCAAATTCTCGAGATTCAGCTGCACCGAAAGGTCGTCCGTCAACTGATAATACGCTGCGGCATCGAGGCGCGTGAATGCCGGCAACACGACGGCGTTGGAGATCGTCGCGAACCGGTCATCCTGCCAGACCACGCCCAGCCCGAGATCCAGACGATCCGTCGTGCGCACCTTGCTCCAGACACTGGCGCTCTGTTCCGGAACAAGCGGCACATCGCGGCCCGCAGGAGCGGCGCTGGTCGTCTCGGTAATCTCTGCTGATTGCCAGGCGTAGGCCGCTGCAATGTCCCAGCCGTCCAGTATCTCGCCTTGCAGGGACAGTTCGAGGCCCTCGCTGCGCTGCGCGCCGGTCAGCACGGAAACCCCTGCCACAGGCCCCGGCGCAAGCGTATTCGTCCGGTCAAGGCGGAACAGCGCCGCCGTCACCAGAAGCTCCTGAGACGGTTGCCATTTCAGGCCAACTTCAGTGTTCTCGAACTCTTCCGGGTCAAAATCTGCCAGCGCGGGCGTCAGGTTGCCGAACTGCTCGCCGGACTGCGGCAGGTAAGACTGCGCCCAGCTTGCATAGAACGAGAGATCTTCAACAGGCTCATAGACCACACCGAGGCGCGGCGACACGAATTCATCCGTACGCGCCGCATCCGCACCGATCCGGTTGTCGAACTCGAAATCGAACCGGTCAAACCGCACACCGGCAATCACCTGCAACTGGTCCGTCAGCTTGATCTGGTCCTGGGCATACACGGCAAGGAGATTGAGGTCATTGAGGTTGTCGCGCGATACCCGGCCATAAACCGCCGCCGAATTCCGCCCCCTGTCCGCCACCGAAACCGTCAGCCGCTCGAGCCCGCCAGCGGCCGGAAACTGGCCTTCGATGCGGAGGTTTTCGCTTTTCTGCGTCCCCGCTTCGACACCCAGCAACAGCGTGTGCTCCACCCCGCCGAACGCGCCCTCCCAGATCAGGTCAGTCTGCCCGATCACGTTCTCACGCGTCGTCAGCGAATTGTACGCCGCCAGCTGCACTGTGCCGTTGGCCGCGTTCACGGCGCTGGCCGCGAAGATGTTCTGATAGAACTTGTCATAGTCGCCATACAGCAACGTCGACCGCAGCTTCAGCGAATCCGAGAATTCATGCTCGAGTATTGCGGTCAGCGCGTTCACCGTCACATCGCTCGGGCTCTCGTCCGGATTTCCGTAGAAGGCTTTTTCGGAGGCTTCGTAGGGCCGGCCATTGATCGACGGCACGCCGCGATCGGTCACGCGTTCGTCCACAAAATGCTCTGCAGACAGACGAAGCGATGTCTTTGCGCCGAGTTCAAAAGCCGCGCTCGGCGCGATGCCATACCGCTCGCTGGAAACATCCTCGCGGTAACTCTCTGCCTGCTCGTAGAGTGCGTTGATGCGCGCATTGATGCCATCGGAGACTTCGCCCCCAATGTCGCCGCTGGCCCGCGCGTAGCCGAACGAACCAAGCCCGAGCGTCACCGCGCGTGTGCGCTCCCCGTCCGCCTGCTTCGACACGCGGTTGATCACGCCGCCGCCGGTTCCCCGTCCGAAGACGAGACCCGAAGGCCCCTTCAGCACTTCGATCCGGTCGGTGTTGTAGACATCGCGGAAGTATTGGAGGTCATCACGGACGCCATCGACAAAGAAATCCGCCGTCGTCGTGTTGCCGCGCAATACCGGGGCATCGCGGTGACCCTCTCCCTGCGCCACGGTCACGCCCGGCACGAAGCGCAAGGCTTCGCCAACGCCCGTCATTGCCTGGTCCCTCATCAGGTCACCGGTAATCACCGTCATCGCCTGCGGAATCTCCACGATGGGGGTATCGGTCTTGGTCGCCCCGCGGGAGTCGTCCTCGGTATAGCCAGTGCTGGTCCCGTAGACGTAGATCGTCTCCTGCCGCTTCGGCGCGTCCGCCTCTTCCTCGGCCGTCGCTGTCAGCCCTGCGGCCACAAAGCCAAGGCTCAGCGTGGCCGCGCATCCCAGCAGGCGCACAGCCAAGGTCTTGCGGCCGAGTGGCCCGGAGCGGAACGATGATGTCATGATAGGCAACCCTGTACTGCGAATGTTTCTCATTCGCCGCTAACAGGGCCGCCTATCGATTGCAACTAATTCTCATTCACATGCGACGTTTTGCGCGCATGGGCCACAAAGTGTCGCTTTCAGGCAACAACCAGCGGCCGGAACGTGCCGTAGATCATCCGGCCCATGTCCGCCCCCACGGTTGCGGGGCTGAACTCACCCATCCGCGGGTCCGCCATGGCCTTCTCCCAGCCCGCATCATGCGCCGCCTGGTCTTTCCAGTTGATCCAGGAGAACACGATGTCCTCCCCCGGCTTCTTGAGCACGGCAGTATGGAACGAGTTCACCTTGCCCTCCGGCACGTCATCGCTCCAGGCGTCCACCACAGAGGTCGCGCCGCATTCGATAAACAGCTCCGCCATCTTCTTCGCCGCCGCCGTATAGGCCGCGCGCTGGTCCGCCGGTACCGGCATCACCGTCCCATTGATCAGTCCCGGCGCCGCCAGCGCATCTCCCAGAAGATGCTCGAACCCGCCAAAGATCATCCGCATGCCATCAAACGGCATTTCCATGCCCGGCCCGCCAAGGTCGGGGTCCACCATCACGGCCTGGTTGCCGGCGTCCCGCGCCGCCCGGTCCGGCCAGACGATCCAGGAGAACATCACCGTCTCGCCGTCCTTCTTCATCACGGCGGAATTGAAGCAGTTCGTCTTGCCCTGCGGCACGTCCTCGCCCCAGTTCTCCACGAAGCCGATCGCGCCATGCTTGCGGAAAACCTTCGACGCGTCCTTGGCCAGCTTGCGGTATGCCTCCTTGTTGGCATCCGGCACCGGCAGCACAAATCCATCCACATAAGCCATCTTCAGTCTCCTGACATTTGTTGCATCGCCGCCTCGCGGGCTGCTTCCATTTCTTCCGGTGTCTTCGGCGGCCAGATCGGTGTCGCGATCGACCACATATGCCCGAACGGATCCCTCACCACGCCGTAGCGGTCGCCCCAGAACTGGTCTTCCACCGGCATCACCACTTCCGCGCCCGCCTTCACGGCCTTCGCCGCGACTGCATCCGCATCGTCCACCATCAGGTGCAGTGTCACGGGCGATCCACCCAGCGCCAGCGGCGAGTGGCCGCCCATCTCGGGATATTCGTCATTCATCATCACCATCGCGCCATTGACGCGGATCGCAGCATGCAGCAATCGCCCGTCCGGTCCAGGCAGGCGCATCATTTCCTCGGCGCCAAACGCCGCCTTGTAAAAATCGATGGCCTTGGCGCAGTCCCGGCACACGATATGCGGCGTCACCATTCCCATCCCCATTTCGGCGGCGATCTCTGCCACCGGTCTTTTCTTCGATTTGGCCATTTTGTCCTCCCTCAGCCCTTCGCCGCCGCTTCAATCGCGGCAATATCGATCTTCCGCATCTTCAGCATCGCCTCGCGCGCCCGCGTTGCGGCCGCTTTGTCCGGCACGCGTTGCAGCTCGATCAGCCGCTCCGGAATGATCTGCCAGGACACGCCATACCTGTCCGCCAGCCAGCCGCACATGCTCTCCTGTCCGCCATTCGAGACCAGCGCAGTCCAAAGCCAGTCCGTCTCCGCCTGGTCCTTCGTCAGCACACTGATCGAAGCCGCCGGCGACAGCGTAAAGTGTGGCCCTGCCGTCAGGTGCATCATCGGCGCCCCCGCCAGCGTATATTCCACAACCATCGGATCATCCGGCACGCCGTGATCCATCACGCCGTCAATCCGGCTGTCCGGCAGCAGCGACACATAAAACTCCGCCGCCTCCACGCCGCCGTTCTGAAACCAGAGACAGGTGCGCACTTTCTTCTCAAGCAAGGCCATCAAGTGTCTCCTTCAGGCGAACGCAACGGCCGCTGCGGGGTCAAACGCCTTCAGCTGCGCCTCCAGCGCCCGATTGAACGCGGGCCTGCCAATGCAACGCGCGCAATAGGCCTCCAGTTCCGGAAAAGCCGCGAGGTGCGGCGAGCCCGCCACCTCCCGCAGCACGCAGGCCATCATCAGGTCGCCCGCCGTGAACCGGCCCTCCAGATAGTCCTTCTGTCCCAGCCAGTCCGCCAGCCGCGCCAGCCGCCCGTGCAATGCCTCGCCGGCCTTCACGCCGAACGCGCCCGCCCAGGGCTCGTCCGCCCAGAACAGCTCAGCCATGCGCACATTCATTACATTCGGCTCAATGGAATTCATCGCCGCGAACACCCAGCTCAGCGTGCGCGCCCGGCCAGTTTCGTCCTTCGGCATCAGTGTTTCTGAAGTCTCGGCAATCCGCAGCACGATGGCGCCGGACTCAAACATGTCCACATCGCCGTCCCGGTAGGCCGGCACCTGCGCAAACGGCTGACGGCGCAGGTATTCCGGCGTCTTGTTGTCGGCCAGCGAGATGATGTTCTCCGAATACGCCATCCCCGCCTCTTCCAGCGCCCAGCGCACGCGCAGGTCGCGCACGAAGCCCTGAGCAAACTCCGGCACCCAGTTATAGGCTGTCACTTCCGGCATCACCTTCTCCCCTTCTTCTCTTTGTTGCCCGCCTGTTCTCGTTGACAGATATGTTGATGTCAACCTACTTATTCGTCATGCGCAAGGATTTGCCGATCACGATCACCCAGAAAGTCTACGGACGTTGCCTGTGCCTGAATGTCCACCGCGCCGCCCGCGCCCTTGCCCGACGCTTCGATACCGCCCTCACGCCCTTCGGCATCAGCCACGGGCAATTCTCGCTCATGATGTCGCTGAACCGCCCGGATGCCCCGCGCCTCGGCGCCGCG
Organism: uncultured Hyphomonas sp.; assembly: GCA_964643405.1. Taxonomy (GTDB): domain Bacteria; phylum Pseudomonadota; class Alphaproteobacteria; order Caulobacterales; family Hyphomonadaceae; genus Hyphomonas. The sequence goes on from CAZXQD010000012.1 coordinate 8,984, forward strand.
GCAGACTTCCTCGCGATGGACCGCACCACGCTGACCGCAAACCTCAAGCCGCTCGAGCGCCGCGGCCTCGTCGAAGTCCGCCCCGACCCGGACGACCGCCGCTCACGCCGCCTTTATCTCACGGACGCGGGCCGCGATCTTCTGAGGGCCGCCGTCCCCATCTGGCGCGCCACACACGATGAAGTCGACACCCACCTCGCCACCAATGGCAAATCCCTGCGCGCCGAACTCAGCCGCGTCGCCGCCGCCTATTGAATTGTGCGCTGATCAGCGGCGAGATCTGATCCCTGCAGGCTGCAAAAAAGCCCTTCGAAATGAGAAGACTTCAAACAAATAGATGCCTGCGCTGGGTCTGCTCAATGCGGTCTATATCCGTTTCCGGCATTCCGGCATCCTCAGCAAAACGGCGCCAGGAACTGACTGCGGAAGATACTTCCGACAGGATCGCTTTTGCCTTCGCGTTCTTCATGCCGCTTACGCCAGCGAAGGCAATAAGGTCGTCAATATCGAACCCATCGCGTTTTCCATTGAGGCTCATCTGGTGCTGCCCCGTCCAGGCGCCGGAAGGATTGTAGGAATAGGCGATGTCAAAGGCCGGTGACAGGCGCCAGGTACCCCTGCGATCCATCAGGAAAGCGATGTTCTTGACATGGTCGTCCTGGTTGCGTGCGACAACATTGAAGTAGGCGCGCCGCACCTGCTGCTCTGTGTCGGCCATCCCAAGCCCGAGGCGCCGGATGGCCTGGATAGCCTGTTCATAGGCGTAGAGGCCTGCGATATTGAAATCGTAATGCATCAGCGCGCCGAGCGACTGCATATGCAGTTTTTGACCCGTTTCGGTCCGGTCGAAGCGCTTTGTCATGAAATGTGCGCGGCCACCTTCTTCATGCAGGCGGCATTCCTGCATGTCGATCCCGGCCTCGCGTGCCATCAGGTAGTAGGCGTATTCGATCCGCCCGAACCCCTGCGGATCGGCAACTTCCCTGTCGCGGTTTCCATGCACCCCGTCAAACTTGAGCAGCCAGTGGCCGAAACCGCGATCTGCCGGCGCCTGGCCCGAGCGGAATTCACCGGTTTGCGGATTCCAGGCAAGAACCGCTTTTGCCCGCGCGCCGCCAGCAGATGTGCCGACCCTGAGAATGTCCTCGATCGACCGCTGGTCATCCACGCCGTTGAACTTTCCCTTCAGCGCTATCCGGTCATCCAGGACGCGGTTCGCAAGGTCGACAAGCGCGTCAATTTCCACCTTGCGCGACACGGCCGGCGCATCGCTCATCAGGGGTTTGAATTCGAGGGCGCCCATACCGCGCGTACCGGTATAGCAAAGCCGCTCGACCGGGGTGAAACTGCCTGGATCGCGACCACGCCGGGAGAGCCAGGCATTGATCAGTATACTGCCGAACTTGTCGGGCAAGCTGTCAGCCAGCAGGCCCGGCAATCCCTTGAATGTTTCCTGTGACAGAGAAGGAAATTCGTAAGGCGCATCCGTCAGGGGCATCATCAGCGGCGCGACTTCGATGCCAGATTGCGCAAATTCCGGGGTGTACTGGAAGACACCTATCCCGCGCTCTGGAAGCCAGGTGACAGCGCCAATATCGCTGCCCCAGAGGATGACGCGGGCTGTATCTTTCATTCATCGACTCCGCGGTCTGCCCATGTCCAGCTGCCTTGCGCTGCGCGCTTGCCGCGCGCGCGCTTGCGCTCGGCCCCGTCCAGCCGGACCCGGTCAACGGGCCTGATTGATGGATCGGGCAAAAGCGCGGCGAGGTGATCAGTCAGATGCAAGGCCTGCACGATACGAATGAAGGAATCGAGGGAAATGGATTGGCCGTCGGCAAGCCGGCTCATCGTCCGGCGCGAAACGCCTGCTTCGGCCGCCAGTACGGCCTGGCTGATGTTTCGGCTCAGCCGGATTTCGTCGAGCTGCTTGCAAAGCGCCTCAATGATCGCCTCGCTTGAAGCAGTTGAAAAATCTATTTTGTAAGCCATTTTTGGCGCTCTAAACACAAAATTGAACTTTAATATGTCGCTTATGGCACATTACGACGAATCCAACAATTAAGTGTTAAAACGCCATATTTGGCGTAAAATTACCCCAAATCATACTTTTCGCGCTTATATTGGCGCATAATCGGAGAGCGGTAGACCAAATAAGGACTCGCCGACAGGAAGCAGGTGTCGCACTGACCGTTTTAGCGTTCCGATGCACCTATCCGAGCCTCGCCGACGGTTGTGTAACGAAATACTGTCGCTTTGCTAAAACTTACCGGTGCTCACTGGGTGTTGGGGTATTTTGAACAACGTCAGCCCAATGGCAGGAACGACCCCGCCAACTTTGCTGCAAGCACCGTCGCACATCCCGAAACAGCCAAAGACGATGGCTGACTCGACACTTCCAATCTTCGCATGCGCCTCATCAACGAGCTTGCACGTCACCCCGTACTGGACTCTGACTTTCGCCCACCGACGTCGAAATACGCATGGCTCCCGCGTGTCAGTACCCGGTCTCTGGGCACTACATCACCCGCCTCGAAATCCGGCAGGCCCTTCACTTCGGCATAGACGTTCCCGAAGTCCTGGTAGCAGGCCTCCAGCAGCGCCTCGAAACTGTCGATCACGAAATAGGTCTGCTGGAAATCATCGATGATGTACTTCGTCCGCATCAGGCGTTTGAGATCAAAGCCGATGCGGTTCGGGCTCGCGTCTTCCAGCGCAAACACAGTCTCCTGCGGGCTCGAGAGAATGCCCGCGCCATAGATGCGCAAACCGTCCGTCTCCTGAATAAGTCCAAACTCCACCGTATACCAGTAGAGCCGCGCCAGGTTATGCAACTGCCCCAGCCGCATCGCCCGCTGCCCGCCCTTGCCATAGGCCTGCATGAAGTCCGCAAACACGGGGTTCGCCAGCAGTGGCACATGGCCGAAGATGTCGTGAAACACGTCCGGTTCCTGCAGGTAATCGAACTCGGCTTCCGGCCGGATGAACGCGCCCGCCGGAAAGCGGCGGTTCGCCAGATGGTCAAAGAAAATTTCGTCCGGCACCAGCTCCGCCACCGGCACGATGCGCCAGCCCGTCAGCTTCTCCAGCCTGTCCGAAAGCCGGCCCATATGCGGAATGCCCGACGGCGAGAGCTCCAGCGTGCCCATCGCCTGCAGCGCCGCTGCGCAGGCGCGCCCCTTGGTCACTTCGCGCTGGCGCCGGAACAGCCGGTCCCAGCGGTCATGTTCGGCCGCGCTATAGGTTTCCCATGCCTGATCAATGGTGAAATCGGCCGCGCGCGGGGCGCCGTGGTAGCGATTCTTGGCAAAGGCGGTGTCCATGCGGCCAGTATAGGCCGAACATGAAATTAGTTCCAGATGTAACTAATTCACGCGACCGCGCGGCTGTCGACAATCTCGGTCAGTGTCACGCCCAGTTCGCCGTCCGCCACGACCAGTTTTCCGCGCGCAATCAGGCGGCCGGAAACATAGATATCCACAGGCTCGCCGGTCTGCTTTTCCATCGTCAGAACTTCGCCGGGCGACAGCGCCATCAATTCTTCCATGGTCAGGCGCACTTCGCCGAGCACGACTTCGACGCGCACGGGCACATCCATCAGCATGCGGTGGAAAGCGGGGTTGGTTGCGTCGGTCATCTAGGCTCCTTCCGTGGACGAAGCCGGCGGCTTTTGTCCAGTCACGGCGAACAGGTCACCCTGCCCTCCGGCGATACGCGCAGCCGCGCCATCGATGAGGCTGCGCAAACGCGCCTCGGTTGTCACATGATACTGCGCCGACGCAATGAGGCGCATCACCTCGGTGATCTCGTCCAGCGCCTGCGTGAGTTCGGCGGTCACGGCGGAAAGGCGCTCGCTCTCGGTCTCGGTCCTGAGCTTCGCCACCTCTGCCAGCGTTTCGGCACGAACCTGCGTGATGAGGGCGGCGACTTCCTCGCCGGTAAAACTCACGCGCGTGGGATCGGCCGCTGCTTCGTCAGGCTGCGCGCCGAAATCGGCACGGAAGGAGAAATCGGCAACAGACTTGATGGCGCGCGCGGTCATTCCACCAGCTCGTCATCTGGCGCGGCCTTGCCCGCATGAAGTTCGCCGCGGGCAATCATCTCACGGGCGAGCGCGACAAGGTCAGCCCGCGCCGCCTCGATGTCGCTGCGGCGAACGGGGCCGAGCGCCGCAATCTCTTCGCGCAGCAGATCGCCCGCGCGCGCGGTCATGTTGGCAAAGAAGGCCGCGGCAGTTGCTTCCTTCGCGCCCTTCAGCGCCGTCACGAGAAGAGCACGCCCGGCGCTGGCCAGCAGCGTCTGCATGCCGCCCGCGTCCAGCGTTGCAAGGTCGTCGAAGGTGAACATCAGCGAGCGGATCTTCTCGCCCGTGCCGGGCTCGGATTTCTCCAGCGCCGCCAGGAACAGCGTGCCCGCGCGCGGGTCGAGCCGGTCAAAGATGCGGGCAATGCGTTCGATGCCAGCGCGGCCACCCTCGCGGGCCAGCGAGGCGACACGGCCCTTGAGGTGCTGCTCCAGACTCGCCATGGCTGCGGGGTGGACCTCGCCAAGATGCAGCAGCCGCTGCATCGCCTCGATCGAAAGCGTCGGCGGCAGCACGCGGAGCAGCTTTGCCGCCGCCTCGCCGGAAAGGCGCGACAGGATCAGCGCGGCCACCTGCGGGCGCTCGTGGCGCAGCAAGGCCGCCAGCGCGGATGTATCCAGCGCCGAAAGTTCGGCCCAGACACCCGCGCCGCTGGTCGCCCGCTGGGCCTCGCTGAAACGGCGCAGCGCGTCATTGTCCGCTGACGGATCATCGGCCAGCTGGTCCATCGCCGCACTCAGCTGCGCAGCTTCCTGCGGATCAAGCTCCGCCCAGATCGGCGCCGCTTCCGGCCCGAGCGCACGCATCAGCCGGGCCGATCGGGCAAGCCCCGGCGCCAGCGGCGCGGACTGTTTCGCCAGCGCGCTCATGTCTTGCCGTCCCTGTCAGCCATCCAGCCGCGGACCACGGCGGCGGCGCGGGCGGGGTCACGCCGGGCCATGTCGACCGCGCCACTGGACGCCGGCGCAGCGGCCGGCACAGGGCGGACCGGGCGCGGCACTTCACGAGGGCGGTCCTCGGCCTGCAGCGCCGAAAGGATCTGCGCCGCCGGCATCGCCTGCGGCGCCGCACGCCCCGAAAGGAAAGCCAGCGCGCCCGCAATCAGGACAAGCCCGCCAAGGCCCGCAAGTTCGGCCCAGGCAGCGGCATCCGGCCGGCCCGGCAGGCCTTCGGCGAAGGCAACCGTTTCGATGACGAGCTTGTCGCCGCGCTCGGGGATGATCCCGGCAGCGATGGGCGCAATGCGTTGCAGCTCCGGCAGCCGGTCTGCGGCGCGGTCATCCAACAGAAGGAGGATCGTGCGCCCGCCTTCAGCGTTGAAGGTGACGCTAAGGCGCGAAAGGCCGGGTCCGGCCACGGGCGCGAGAACATCCGCAAGCGCAGCTTCAGCGGGGCTGGCGGAGACTGACGTGCCCGGCCCTGTCAGCAGGGCGCCGCCGCGCCAGCAGAGCAGGCCCAGGGCAAGCGCGCAGGCCAGCATCGCGAGCGGGCGCATCAGCCCCCCCGTTGCCGCTGCCGTGCTGTTGCCCAACGCCATTTAGCCCTCCGGGGCCGGCCACGAAGGCCGGCAGATTCCCGGAAAGCTAGAAGGCCTGCCTTAAGGCAGGTTTAACAAGGCAAACGCCGCGTTAACGGCGGTATTGCTGCAGGCGGGTCGTGCGAAGGCCCTTGGCGCCGTGGCGGGCATAAAGGCGTTCCCAGCCCTCATACTCTTCATCGGTGAGGCTGTAGCGTTCGCAGGCGCTTTCACGGGTCAGGAGACCGCCCTGGACGGCGGCAACCACCTCCGCCTTGCGGCGGGTGACCCAGCGGGAAATGCCCGGCGAGGGAAGGTCGGCAAGCGTGAGGGTCTGGCCATCCGGCCCCTTGACGCTCATGGGGCGTGCATTCTGCATGTTCATGTTCAAAACCACTTCGAGGTCATATCGTTTCCGCCCCGCTTCTGCGGGCCGTATGGGAAAGACCCTACACGAGGCGGTTTAAGCCCGGCCTTGCCTTGGAAGATGAGTTTGCCCCCCTTCGTTAGGGGGATGTTTGGAAACCTGTTCCGGGGCGGCACAACGGCGCCGAATGGGTCAAAAAGGCGCCAGGACAGGGGTTTTTGTGCCAGTTTCCGGTAAGCTTTCCCGATCTGCACGAGGCGGCTGGCCACAGCGCTCGATTGCCCTATTTGCGTGGGACAGCAACCGCTGCGTGCAGTAGGTTGGCCAAGCCTATAACAAACGAGCCGCACCAATCATGGACGACCAGAAGAAGCCGCCGAAATCAAAACCCGGCGAACCCGCATCGGCGAGAATACGCTCGCGCATCCAGCGGGCCCGCAAGAGATTTCACGCCAATGACAACATCGCTTCGTTTCTTGAGCCTGGCGAACTTGAGGAACTGCTCGATGAAGTCGAAACCAAGTTCAAGGGCGTGCTCGAGAGCCTCGTGATCGATACCGAGAGCGATCACAACACGCACGACACCGCGCGCCGCGTTGCCAAGATGTATCTCACCGAAGTGTTCCGCGGCCGCTATGTCGAGGCGCCGCCGGTCACCGAATTTCCAAATGCCTCCTCGCTGAACGAACTGATGATTGTCGGGCCGATCACAGTGCGCAGCGCGTGCAGCCACCACTTCTGCCCGATCATGGGCCGGCTCTGGATCGGCATCATGCCGAACGAACACTCCAACCTGATCGGCCTTTCGAAGTATTCCCGGCTTGCCGAGTGGGTCATGTCGCGCCCGCAGATCCAGGAAGAGGCGATCACGCAGATGGCCGAAGTGCTGATGAACAAGGTCCGCCCGGACGGCCTCGCGGTGGTGATGGAAGCCGACCACTTCTGCATGCACTGGCGCGGCGTGAAGGACGACGACACCAAGATGATCAACAGCGTGATGCGGGGATCCTTCCTGAAGGATCACAATCTGCGGGGCGAGTTCCTTGCCCTCCTCAACAATCGAAAGTGAGACAGACGATGCTCGTTCGCTGCCTGTATGCCAGCCGCCCGCTCGAACCGCTTGATGCACCCTTCATTGAGAGCATTCTCGAACAGTCCCGCAAGAACAATCCGAAACTCGGGATCACCGGCCTGCTTTGCGTATCCAAAGACCTGTTCATCCAGGTCATCGAAGGAGGACGCGATGAAGTCTGCGACCTGTTCAACGCCATTGTTCGGGATGAGCGTCACCAGCAAGTCCGGCTGCTGATCTACGAAGAAATCGCCGAACGCCAGTTCGGCAACTGGACGATGGCGCAGGTCAACATCAGCAAACTCAATCCGTCGATGCTGCTGAAATACTTCAAGCGTGCCGAGCTCGACCCGTTCGACTGTTCCGGCAGGGCAACGCTGGCGCTGCTGACAGACCTGATTTCCACGGGCGTGATAGTCGGACCGCGGGACTGATCCCCACAGGCCCGCTATGGCCCGCGCCATCGCCAGAGTGTCAACCGTTTCGCCAGATATCCGTCAGACGAGCGACTTCAGCAGGTCCAGGCTTTTGTTGTCGTGGACCTGCGCTGAATGCCGCCGGAGCATTGTCAGGAACATCTCGTCGCCGCGCTCGGTCTGTTTCACGATCATCGCGGCCGCAAAAGCAACCGAAATGCCGTAGAAGGCGAACCAGCGATAGTGCGTGTAGAGATCATCAAAGCTGTAGCTGGTGATCCCTTCGGCCTTCAGCCGGTCGTGGTAATGGCGAAGCAGCGCCTTCTCATGCTTCGGGCGGTCCTCCCGTGTCAGGCCTGCACCAATGAAGTAAGCAACGTCATTCGCGGGCGCGCCCTTGCCGGCGGTCTGCCAGTCAACAACGGCGAGCGGCTTCCTGGCGCCCGGCTTGCCGAACAGCATGTTGTCGAGGCGGTAGTCCGAATGGGTCAGCGCATACGGTCCCTGGTACTGATCGCCCCATTTGGGCAGGCTGGCAGCATAGGCATCGCCGACTTCGATCTGCTCTGCATTGATGTGGGCCGCGTAGCGTTCCTTGAAACCCGTCCATAGCCCTGCAACCATTTCCGGGCTTAGGCCAGGCGGCGGCGCCTTGGCGGAGCCCTGCAGCCAGTCATGCTCGTCCAGTACCGGGTCTTCCCAGTGCGCGGCATGCAGTATGGCGGCGGCTTCCATGGCGAGCTTTGCCTCTTCAAGGCCGCAGCCTTTTAACTGGTCGCCCTGTTCGGAAGGCGCCATGTCTTCCATGATCAGCGCGAAACGATTGGTCACCTCGTCATAGTCCGTATACAGCGCGTCGGGCGTGATACGTCCGGCAACCTTCGGAAAGGTGCGGTAGAACATCACTTCCCGCTTGTAGTGGTTCAGCATCTTGGCGGTGGCGACGCTGATCTCGTTGGCCGACGGGAACTTGCCCACCAGCGTTTTCGGCGCGTTGGCGCCTGCACGCGCATAGTCGAAAACAAAGCGGACGTTCTCGCCGATCTGGCCCGTGCCGATGGACTTCGAGGTCAGGCTGCGCACTTCACCATCAATGCCGATTTCTTCGAACAGCTGGTTGAACCAGTCGGCCTTCAGTTCCAACGGGTGCGTATCGAGTCCGGGACGGCTCATGTTTCCTCCAAAAGTCTTTTTTGTTTTGTACAGCTCATGTGTCCTGCGCCTGGCGCTGCACGCTGTAGCGCGCGTGTGTTGCGCCATTTGAAAGGGTCTTTGAAAACTCCGGTTCCAGCCAGACGTCCCTGCGAGGTACGCCGAAGGCCGGGATGCCTTTCCCGAGGAGCACCGGGATGGTTCCGACTTCTATGGTATCGAGGAGCCCGGCATCCAGGAACTGGCTGACGAGGTCACCGCCGCCGAAAAGCCAGATCGCGCCTGTGGCACCGCGCCGTTTCAGATTGTCCAGGAGGCCGTGAGGGCCTGCATCCACCGCTTCGACACCTTCCGGCAGATCAGCGGCCGGCCGGCGCGTTGCAACCGCACAGGGCCAGCGGCCATACTCCCATTTTCCATGCTGACGCACGGCATCATAGGAACCGCGACCCATGACGATACCCGAGATGGAATCCAGAAAGGCATCGAAATTGAAATCATCATTGGCCGGATAGTTTTCCAGCCAGTCGAATGCGCCATCCGGGCGCGCAATGAAACCATCAAGGCTCATGGCGAACATGTAGATCACGCCGCCGTTCATGCCGGATCTGTCTCCTTGCTGACCTGCCTGCCCGCAAAGCGCCTGAACTGGCCAAGGCGGTCCTCGGCGCGGCGCAGGCCCTTGTCGAGCGCGGCCATGGTGAGCGCGAAGTCGCCGCTCGTCTCGCGGCGCCAGGCGCGCTCGGCCTGCGCGATGACAAGCGCAATTCCGATACGCTTGAGGCTGGCAGGCGCGCCGCCGTCATGGTCGAGCCCCGCCGAGGCAAGCGCCCAGGCAGCGCTGGCGTGGCGATGGTTCGGAAGGCGCACGACATGGTTCAGCGAGGTCTCGCGGAACTTCATGATGTTCAGAAGGCCCGCACGGTAAGGCTCCATGGCCTCGAAGCGCAGCATGATGACATCGAACAGTCGTTCACGCGGCGAAGCCTCATCCGGCACGCCTTCGGCAGACATCGCCTTGTCGAACCAGCCGTCCAGCGCCTCGACCAGATCCTCGCGGGAGGCCACGCCGTGGAAATCGGAAAGGTTCAGCTTCGCTTTTGCGGCAATGTCCGTGAGCGGAATATCGGACCAGGGCCGCGATGCGGCAAGTTCAAGGGCAGCTTTCAGCCCCTTCTCGATGATCTTCTCAGCTGCCGCCAAGGCGGGCCTCCCGGTGTTTCAGTCCGCCTCTTTGGAAAGCTGCCGGTCGCGGGTGGCGGCGGCGCGCAAGGCGTCCCTTAGCAAGCGTGGCATCCCACCCGTGTCCATGAGGATGTCAAGGGCTGCCTGGGTGGTGCCGCCGGGGGAAGTTACGGCGCGGCGGAGGGATTCTGGGCTGTCGGAGCTGGCCGCCATCAGGGCTGCGGCGCCCTCCACCGTTCGGCGGGCAAGGCGCTGGGCCAGCTCGCGCGGCAGGCCTTCGGCCTCACCGGCCTCCGCCATGGTTTCGGCGAGGAGGAACAGATAAGCCGGGCCGCTGCCGGACAGAGCGGTGACAGCGGACATCATCTGCTCATCGACCGGGCCGTGGACATCGCCGAGCGGGGCAAGCAGGCCGCGTGTGGATTCAAGTTCGGTCGCCGCAAGGCCCGGCGCCGCCGAGAACACGGTGATCCCCTGCCCGATGGCGCCCGGCGTATTCGGCATGGCGCGCACGACGCGAGGTGTGCCGAGGCGGCGGGAGATCTGCGCGATGCGCACACCCGCCATGATCGAGACGACAAGTGTCTTCGGGCCGACGAAGGTAGAGGCCGCTTCGGCAATGCCGGCAAAGGCCTGCGGCTTCACCGCGATGACAAGGATGCCAGCGGGCGCCGGGGCTACATTGAGACGGACTTTTCCCGCCTCCGCCCAGGCCAGAACTTCCTCGGTGGGGTTCGGTTCGGCAACTGTGATGACGCGCTTTGGCTTTGCCTTCAGCCAACCGCGCGCGAGGGCTGCGCCCATGCGCCCGGCGCCGAACAGGACGAGGGATGGCACAGCTGCCATCCTGGCCTCAGGCCTCGCCGTGGGTTTCGAACATCACCGCGTCGATGGCTTCGCGCGGCGTCTTGCCGGCCCAGACGAGGAAGTTGAACGCCGGCATGAACCGGTCTGCCGCACTGACCGAAGCGGCGAGCACGGCGCGCACTTCGCCCGGCGAGACTTCCTCGCGGCCTTCCATCGGGAAGGTGTAGCGGAAGATGATGACGCCGTCATCCGACCAGAAATCGAAGTGGCCGACCCAAAGGCGCTCGTTGGCGAGCATCACCAGTTCGGCAATGGCGCTTCGCTTTGCAGCCATGGCCTTCACGTCGAGTGTGAGGGAGAAATGGATGGCAGAAGGCTCCGGCCGGTAGGCAAAGAGGGCGCCCATGTCGCCCCAGCGCGTTTCGGCGACGACCTGCAGGGTGCCTTCCTCATCGCGCTCAAAGGGCCAGTTGGCGGCTTCGAGCACGGTTTCCACGATATCGAGCGGGTCGATGTCGAAATCCTGGCTGCGATCGAGGTCAAGGCTCATCTGGAGGCCTCCGCATCTGGGTTAACGTGATTGGCGCCGGATTCGTGTGACAAATCCACCTCCGAACAAATCGGCCGGCTGGTGACTTGTCCATGGGATTGCGCAGCAGAGGGTCAGGATTTCGTGGAATTTGCCTGCCCCGCTTCGAGGGCGGCGATGCGCGCCTCGAGGGTTTCGACCCGGTCGAGGGCGGCGGTGGCGATAGCCTTCAGGGCCTCGACCTCATCCCGGCCGGCAAGGTCCATGTCGGCGATCAGCGCGCGTACGCGGGCCTGCGCGGCGGTCTTGGCTTCCTCGCCTGCCGCGCGAGCGGCGCCGAGGGCGCCGGTCATCAGGCTGGCGATGTCATCGAGCAGTGGATTTGTGCCTGCCATGCGGCTACTCCTTCGCGCCGGGTATGCCGGTTGGCCTAACAGATAAGGCGCCGGCCAGACAGGGAAAAGACGCCGCATGACCGAACTGCTGACGATGATGGGCGTTTACTTTCACCAGGCCGCGCTGACCTTCCCGGAATGGCGCCCGGCCCTGTTGTCGATCGATCTCGGGTTCATCGGCCTCGGCGAGTTCCATCTGCGCTGGTACGCGCTCGGCTACATCGCCGGCATCGGAGGCGCCTGGTGGTATGGCTCGCAGCTCCTGAAGCGCGACACCCTCTGGGCCGGCAAGCCGCCTCTGAACCAGGAGGGCCTCGATGACCTGATGTTCTGGATCATCATCGGCATCATTCTTGGCGGCAGGCTCGGCTATGTCCTGTTCTACATGGTGCCCTACCAGATGGACGTGCTGGCGGCGGACCCACTGACGGTGATCCGCATCTGGGATGGCGGCATGGCCTTCCATGGCGGCATTGCGGGCGTGGTTCTCGTACTTTGGTTCTTTGCGGCAAAACGCGGTGTGAAACTGCTCTCGGTGGGCGATATCGCCGGCCTCACAGCCCCGATCGGCATCGGCCTGGTACGGATCGCGAACTTCACCAATGCGGAACTCTATGGCCGGCCGACCAATGCCTCGGTCGGCATGGTCTTCCCGGAAGGCTATGTGCCCGGCTCGACCCCGCCGGCCTTCAACTGGGACACCGATGAATGGGTCTACCGCGGCGATGAAGTGGCCCGTCATCCGAGCCAGCTTTACGAGTCGGTGCTGGAAGGGTGGCTGCCCCTGATCGTGCTGTCGATCCTCGTCTGGAAGTTCGGCGCGCTGAAGCGTCCGGGTCTCGTCGCGGGCCTTTTCCTGATCATGTACGGGATCGGCCGGTCGGTGGCGGAGAACTTCCGGGAACCCGATGCTTTTGTCAGCGGGCTGCCGGAATGGCTGACCATGGGCATGATCCTTTCGGTTCCCATGTGGATCGGCGGAAGCTGGCTGATATGGAACGCCTTGAAACGGCAGGAAAAGAGCGTATAAAATTCGTTAATAAGTAAAAATACCTAGCAACAGAGCGCGATCCTGGGGGGAAGCGCAAAATGCGAGCGGATAGCCTCTACAAGCTCACGGCAGCGTGCCTGATCACGCATGAGCTGGATTCGGTCATGCGGATCGTGATCGATCCGGACCCTTTCACATCGCTCACACGCCTCGAACAGATGATTTTCATGTGGGGCCATATTCCCGTGGTCCTGATGCTCCTGTTCGTTGCAGACACAACCTACCGGGCGTCCGTCCGCTACGGCACCTGCGTTTTCGCGGTGGTCCATGTCGGTCTGCACTGGATTTACCGCGACGCGGAGTTCTATGATTTCGGGACGATGGCGAGCTGGGTGCTGATCTTGCTGGCCGGCATCTTTGGCGCGGCCTATCTCGTTCCTGCAAAGGCGCGCTAGGACGCCGCCGAGCGAACCTGAGTGAACCATGACTATTGAAGACCGGCTGGTGCGCCTGATCGAGACAGGCGGCCCGATCCCCCTTTCCACCTTCATGCAGATTGCTCTGCACGACCCGCAGGACGGCTACTATGCTGCGCGGCCGGGCATCGGCCGGGACTTCACGACCGCCCCGGAAACCAGCCAGGTGTTCGGCGAGCTGATCGGCCTGTGGCTGGTGCATGAATGGAAAGCGCTGGGCGCGCCGGAGACTTTCCGGCTTGTCGAGATCGGCCCTGGCCGGGGGCAGCTGATGCTGGATGCGCTGCGCGTCGCCGCCGCTGCCGGTGGCAAGGCGTTCGGCGATGCGGCGCAGCTGGTGTTCGTGGAGCCGAGCCCGGTGCTGAAATCGGCACTGGCGGACCTGTTCGCGCCGATGGCGCCCGTTTTTGCACCCACGCTCGCGCAGGTGCCCGACGGCCCGGCGCTGATTGTGGCGAATGAATATCTGGACTGCCTTCCCGCCCGCCAGTTCCGCCGCACGGATTCCGGCTGGCGTGAGTGCGTCGTTGGCCTGTCGGAAGCACGCAAACTCGTGTTCGGGCTTGCTGCGGACGAGCCCCGCCCCCCGCAGGGCGCGGCGCTGGCCGGCGAGGCAGTGGAAGTGCAGACCGGGCTTGATCTCGTGATTGCAGATCTCGTGCTCCGCTCGGCACCCGTGCGGGCGCTGTTCATCGACTATGGGCCGGACGACAAGGCGCCGGGTGACACGCTGCGCGCCTACCGCGAAGGCCGGCAGGTGAGCCCGCTGGAAGCGCCGGGGGTCAGCGACCTGACGGTGGATGTGGACTTCGGCCGCCTGGCACGCCTTGCGGCCGCGGCAGGGCTCGACGTGGCGGGGCCGGCGCCGCAGGGTATGTTCCTCCTTGGCCTCGGCGCACAGGCGCGCCTCAACCAGCTTGTGGCGGCCAATCCCGACAATGCGGAAGAAGTGTTTACAGCGGCGCGGAAACTGATTGACCCGGCGGACATGGGGGCGCGGTTCAAGGCGATCTGCCTTTCCTCGCCCGGCCTCGCGAAGCCGGCCGGATTCTGAAAGCGCGCCGGGGCCGTTGCGATCGCTTCCCGACTGGCCGGCGAGGTGAGCGCCTCGGCATTTTTTTGAGATTGAGAAGCTTTTTTAAGATGTCCGTGGACGGAGGTGTTGCACAAGCAGCGGATCTGAATTCTACACGCGCCTGATTGTCATGAAGTTTATTTTCCGGACGCGGTGTTTGATGTAGGCACAAATCTGGTGGGTTGCCTGTCATTCCTGTTTCGTTCCGCTGCAATGCGCTTGTATCGGGTGTCGATCCTTTCTCAACCAGCTCTCACGACCCTCATTCTTTATCACTTTCTATCACTCGTTCTCGCGCGTTCGGGGCCTTGTCGATCCAGGCCTGCTGGGTGTCTTTGGGGGGACGAGGTGGAGTATAGCCCCGGCATCAGCGGTGTGGGGCAAGTTCCGGCCTTCGAATTCGCAGTGCATTGTGGCGTTTGCGGATTTGGCCTCCGGGGCCAGCGCCGAATGTTGTGCAAGGGGCCTTGGGGTATTGGCATGCAGCGGCGTTACCCCCATCTTGCAGGCGGCGGCGCGAACGCGAAGGACCTGACCCATGGCAGAACTCTCCATCCTTGAACTGGGCCGTGTGCGCGAGGGCTTTACGCGGGGAGATGCACTGAACGATGCCCGGCGGCTGGCGCAGCACGCCGAGGCGCTGGGGTACAAGCGCTTCTGGGTGGCCGAGCATCACAACATGGCGGCGGTCACGACCGCGGCGACATCGCTGGTGGTCTCGCACATTGCGGCGGGCACGAAGACGATCCGCGTGGGCGCAGGCGGCATCATGCTGCCGAACCATTCGCCCTATGTGATTGCCGAACAGTTCGGCACGCTGGACGCGCTCTATCCGGGCCGGATCGACCTTGGCCTCGGCCGGGCGCCCGGCACTGACCAGATGACGCTGCGCGCGCTGCGGCGCGATCCGTCGGCCTCCGAACATTTCCAGCAGGATGTGCTGGAGCTGCAAGCCTGGCTTGGCCCGGTGCGCGAAGGCCAGCGGATTGAAGCCGTGCCCGGATCCAATTCGAATGTACCGATCTGGATTCTGGGCTCAAGCCTCTACGGCGCGCAGATGGCGGCGGCCTATGGTTTCCCGTTCGGCTTTGCGTCGCATTTTGCACCGCAGATGCTGGACCAGGCGCTGGCGATCTATCGCGGCAGCTTCCGCCCCTCGAAACAGCAGCCGAAGCCCTATGCGCTGGTCGGCGTGAACATCATTGCGGCGGATACGACCGAAGAGGCAAAGTATCTTGCGACCTCGCAGCAGATGTCTTTCGCAAACCTCGTGCGCGGCGAACGCAAGCTGACCCAGCCGCCCATCGACGACATCGACACCTACTGGACGCCTGTCGAGCGCGCGCAGGCTTCGGCGATGCTGAACTTCAGCATCATTGGAGACGCGGCCGTTGTGCGCAAAGGCATCGATGCCTTGCTGGAACGTACGCAGGCGGACGAGTTGATGGTCGTCTCCGACATGTATGACCAGGACAAGCGGCGGCGTTCCTTCGAGATCATTGCGGGCGTGATGGCCGCGCGCAAGGCCGAGGCACGGGCCGACGCCTGAGGTGGGCGCGCCCGCAATCTTTCCAGACTGCAACTGGACACAGGCGCCGGAACCGATTCTAAGCTCGGTAGAGACGGGAATCAGACGCGGGACTTGCCGATGAGAAGACTGCTGGCCGGCCTGCTGGCGGCCCTGACCTTGGGCGCGCTTCCGGCTGCAGAGGCCAATCCGGCGCGCGTTGCGCAGTTTGCGCCGCCGCTGCTGGTGGCGAAGGCGCATGAGCTGCGCCTCGACCAGACGCTGAAGGCGGCAATGAGTACCGGCGATTTTGTCGGGCTTTCCGTGGCCGTGGTGCGCAGCGGCGAAATCAGCTTCATTGGCAGCTATGGCGAGACGGCGACGGGCAGCGGCGAACGTGTAACGCCCGATACCGTGTTCCGCATCGCATCCCTGTCAAAGGGCTTCTCGTCCAGCATGGCCGGCATCGCGGTTTCCGAAGGCAAGCTCTCGCTGGACCAACGCGCCGACGATATTGCGCCGGAACTCGCCTTGCCGGGCGGTGCGGAGAAGGCACTGACGCTGGCGCACCTGATGAGCCACCGGACGGGCCTGCCGCCGAACGCCTATGACAACCTGCTTGAAGATGGAATCGCACCAGAGCGCATCCTGCCGATGTTCCGCAAGGTAAAAGCGGTGTGCCCGGCGGGCGACTGCTATGCCTACCAGAACATCACGTTCGATCTTTCGGGACGCGCGCTGGCGACAGCCTATGACACGGCTTTCACCGACCTCGTGGCGCAGAGATTGTTCCGTCCCCTGAAGATGGAGACGGCCTCATACGGGATTGACGGGTTGCAGGGCGCGGGAAGCTGGGCCCGGCCGCATACGCGCAAGCGACAGACCGACCCTGCGCTGCCGCCGCATCCCTGGACGCTGATGGACGTGAAGACACCGTACTATGGCACGCCTGCCGCCGGCGGCGTGAACGCCTCCATCAGGGACATGGCGCAGTGGGCGAATGCGCAGCTGGGCCACCGGCCGGATGTGCTGCCTGCGGACGCGCTGTCGCTGATCCATGCCCCGCTGGTGGATACGCCGACCGAGACGCGGCGGATGAGGGAAGTGGCACCGGGCCTGCGCGCCTCGCAATACGCGCTGGGCTGGCGCGTTTACGACTATGCGGGACACCGCGTGATCGTGCATGGCGGCTCGGTCGACGGCTATGGCGCGCACATCATGTTCGTACCGGAGCGGGATACCGGGATCGTCGTATTGTCGAACACGCGGGCTCAGCGCGTCTGGGCGATTGCGCCGATGTTCCTTGAGCTGACATTCGGCCTGCCGCCACGCGACTGGCTTGGACTTGAGCAACCTGCCGGTGCCGGCACGACTCCCTTGACGGATCCGCGTTGAGATTTGCGCCACTTCACCTCGGGCATCGCTGAGGTATGCCAACAAACGAAGTCTTGCCTCGACCTCAGCTGCCCGCAACTGGCGCCCGTTCGGGACAGAGCGGCCGACCTGTCAGTTGCATTTGTCGGATATGCAAAGGATTGAAGGCATTTGATGCCAACCAAAGCACGAACCGTTCTTTTTGCATACCTGTTACAATTCGCCGCTACATCGGGAACGTTCATTCAGAGGAGTATACCTCATGCGATCCCTGATACTTTGTGCGGCATTGCTGACGACCGGTTGCGCGGGGTTGATAAAAGGCAAAGAGACCGAAGTGATCGTGATCGCCCACCGCGGCGCCAGCGGGCAGCTTCCGGAGCATACGCTCGAAGCCTACAAGCTCGCAATCCTTCAGGGGGCTGACTATATCGAGCCGGATCTCGTCATGACACGCGATGGGCATCTCATTGCCAGGCACGACCCCTGGCTCTCCGACTCGACGGACGTTGGCTCACGGCCTGAATTCGCGGAGCGCCGTAGGACGCTCATCAGCCCTGAAGGCGAACTTATCACAGACTGGTGGAGCTGGGACTTTACGCTGGCCGAGTTGAAGACCCTGCGCGCGAGGCAGGTAAGACCGGATCGGTCCAGAGATTTTGACGATCTGTATTCTGTTCCGACCATTGCCGAAATCATCGCGCTGGCCGCGTCGCAGGGCACGATAGCAAGGCGCAACGTCGGACTCTATCCGGAGGCAAAGTGGCCGGCTGAACATGCCCGTGAAGGCCTCGATATGGCGGGTGCCTTTGAAACGGCCTTAAGGTCGGCCGGTCTAAATGAACGGGACGCTAAGGTCTTCGTTCAGAGCTTTGAACCGGGCTTCCTCATGGAGATGAACGGCCGGATCGAAACGCCGCTTGTCCAGCTCGTCTATCCAAAGGGATGGATGCCGGGCGCAACTGCAAACATTTCCCTGGAAGAGATTGCAGACTATGCCGACGGTGTTGGTCCGTACAAAGATCTGATCATGGACCCGGAAACAGGCAAGCCGACCGGATATGGCGAGCGTGCCTGCGAACTGGGCCTTGAAGTCCATCCCTGGACTTTCAGAGATGACGATCTCCCAGAGCCGTGGCCAACGGCCGCTGAAGAGATCCGCAGGGCTGTTGCTGCCGGCGCGACAGGCATATTCACGGACTTTCCCGATACGGGCCGGCTTGCCGTGACCGGGATAGCGCGGCCTTGTCGTGCCGCCGATCGCAGCTGAATGCCCCAGGTCTGATCGGCAGACGATCTGTCATAGCCGCATTCAGAAGCTCAGTCAGGTAAGTTGATGTCCTTGCCAATCGTCTGAAACGCCTGGTTTGAGTTCAGTTTTTCTCTTGCAGCACCAGTTGACTGTCCAGCTTTCGGATCAGAGTTTCCTCAGGCTCCTGACCTTATACTCCGGGGACAGACAAATGTTGACCGCAACAAAGTCGACTTTCGACTCCGTGCGAGACAGTTCAATCCGGACGTATCCGTGATAGCGATCTTCAGTCCAGTTGACCTCGGCAAGTGCATCGGCAAACAGCTTATTGAGCCATTTCGGACCATCCTCCAACCATCCCATCTCGACAAAATCCCCTGGTGAGGAAATGCCAGCTCAGCAGCCGAACACTGCAGGCACCCTCATGGCCAGCAACTCAGAGCCCGTGCACACGCATCAGTTCCAGGGCGAATGCCTCAGCACGCCGCATCTTTTCGGCGCGCACGGTCTCCGGATCGCCCAGGACGGGATGACCGGACAGAACAATCACGGCTGACTCATCTTCAGAGTTCGGGAACATCATCAGCTTGATGCGGTCAGTTCTGAGGATAGGCGTGACGACGCCCCCTGCCGGGTCGAGGCGGCGGAACCGCTGGCCGCCCTGCGCCTCGTCCAGTTGCGCCTGCCGCTCTGCAGACAGGTTGGCGGCGCTGTCGAAACTGACAACGGCAGCTGTGAAGACGAGCGCGCCCTCCGCGTCTCTCCAGACGCACGCGGTCTCGGACCTCGAAACTTCAGGCGAGCCCACCGCGCCGGGCCCGACAAGTGCCGAGACCGTATCGCCGGACAGCCAGTCACAGGGAGACGCGTTGACCACCTCGCTCCACGCCGCCGCGTTGAAAGGCGCGCCTCCAACGGGCGCCGTGACCGCTTCTGGCGCTTCTGGCTCTACCGGCACCGGTGCCGGCGAAGGCTCTGCCCCGCAGGCCCCAAGCTGGATCAACAATCCGGCCGCAAGAAACAGTATCGCTACACGCATCGCCTATTCCTTCAGATAGCCTTTGGAACCCGGAAGGATCAGCAGATCTACCCTTCGGTTCTTCGCACGGCCTTCCTCCGTTGCATTGTCAGCCACGGGCCTTGTTTCACCAAACCCGCGAATGGTGACAGCCGATGCCGGAAGACTGAGGCGCGGCGCCAGATAGTTCCAGACTGAGCGGGCGCGCGCTTCGGAAAGTGAAAGGTTGGACCGGTCCGCGCCCGTCGAATCGGTGTGCCCTTCGACAGTCACACGAATATCTGTCCCGTAAGCCCGGATCTGCGCCGCGAGTTCGTCCAGCGCCGACGCCGCCTCAGGCCTGATGTCGGATTTGCCGACATCAAACAAGAGCGCGCTGTCCAGCGACAATCTGATTTCGGCGCCGACGGCGGCGACAGCGTCGATGTCGGCGCCCGAGTGATTGCCGCCACAACTCTTGCCCGCATTTGTCAGGCGTACATAGGTGAAGCGCTCTCCGCGCGAGACATGACCGGAGATATCGACTTCAGACCGGGCTCCTTCGATCACGCCGACATCGATCCAGGTGCTGCCATCCGCCGATATCGCCAGCTCGGTTCGTTCCACGAACGGCCCGATCTCGAACACATAGAGATCCACGCCGTCGACATCGATCAGCGCATTGTCGAGAAACTGCAGGACAAGGACGCCCTGGCAGCCAAGTGAGATGAAGTCGGCGCTACGGGTGTTGCGGTAATTGGGCTCTCCAAGCGCGTTTCCGGGAAAATCGAATGGCGGCTTTGACGGCTTGGCTCCGGGGACGAAAGAGACGGCGGCATCGGCAAAGGACAATGCACCGAGTGGCAGGCAGATCTCCCGCTCGCCTGTTCCATAGACCAGACCGGGACAATCCTCCTGCGTCCGGCCACGTGTCGCTGCATCTTTTTCAAGCTTCGGCGCCGGCTCATCCAGGGTCCGCGCGATCAGCGCGGC
>CAZXQD010000012.1:29178-55636 GCA_964643405.1 uncultured Hyphomonas sp.
CCTCCCTGATAGGATCGCCATCGGCCTGCTTGATCAGTGCCCGGAGTTCCGATTGCGTCGCCGTGATGCGCCCATCTCTCGAGGCGAGCAGGCGTTCAAGATCCTCAGACGTGACATCAAGCGAGCCCCCCATGCTTTCGATCATGTGCGTGAGTGTGGGACCCGTCAGCTCGATAACCGTGCCGCGCCGCGCGATATCGAGCGCTTCGGCGGCGCCGGGGGTCACGTCGACGAGTTGCTGCTGAGAGGCCCTCAGCCGGTCCTGACCGTCTGGTTCTCCGGAAGTGGCCGGCTCGTCTTCACTCCGCTCAAACGCGCTGAAATCTGCGTCCGGGAACAAGGCGGCAATATCTTCAACCGGACCGCCTGTCCCCATGGCGGTGCCGTCCTCCTGAAGCTGGTAGACAAGCACATTGCCGCCCGGACGCGCCTGTACCCATAACTGCTCACCATCAGCTGTCATCACACCGACGGCATCCGGCGGGATGCCAGCTGGCCGCGCGGCAGGCCCCGCTCCCGCTGTTTCCACTGCAGCCGTATCGCCTGCTCCCTCAGCGGCGCCTTCTGCCTCTTTCGCTCCGCAGGCGGATAAAGCCAGCGCGCCGGCGATGAGAAGCGTATGAATGCTCCGAAGCATCATCAGTCACCTCGCTTGTAGCTGTTAGCCATGGTCTGGTAGAAAAAGAGTCCGGTCGTGCGTCTCCAGTTGGGATTGTTGTTGAAGCGCGTTTCGCAGTCTCCGATTTCATCCAGCGTGACGGTGAGCTTCGCATTGAACTCCTCGAGCTTTGCGTCATAGGCTTGCTGCGTCTTCGCGAATGTCACCCTCAGATCCAGCTTCTGTGCCGCCCAGGCATTTTCGAGCAGGTAGTGGGGCTTCGGTGCCTTATCGCCGGTATCGATGACCTTCTTCACATAGGAATCCGTGCTTCGGTAAAGTACACGCAGCTTTTCATAGAGGAGCATCTGCGCTTCGAAGTCCGCAAGAGGACGTTCATAGCATTTCTGACAGGCTTCGAAGGCTTCTGAGGCGTCTTCAGCCTCGCGGTTCGTCATCCCCCGGTCATCGAACAGATCACCCGGACGGCACGACACTTCCAGCGGCGGCACATTGTCCGGGTCCGGTTCATTGTCAGCATCAGATTCGATCAGGAGGCGCAATCGCTCGATCTCGGCACGGTTGGCAGACGCGCGCCGGTCCAGATCGGCAATGCGCGCCTCAGCTTCGGCGAGGCGATCGGCGTAGCCTTCATCGACCGGCGCGCCTTCGGTTTCATCGCCCGGCTTGGGTGCATCCTGCGGCCGGCCCGCTGAGGCCGACTTGTCCTTGTCTATCCGGCCGGCTCCATCAGCCGTTTCCGGAACATCAAACGGGTTCGGAGGAGCGCTGCCTGGCTTGCCGGGCGCCTCCCCGGGCTTTTCGTCCGGCTTTCCGGCGGTTGCGTCCTTGTCCTTGTCCCGGGGGACTTCGGGCACAGGCCCTTCCACATCAAACGGATTCGGAATTCCTGGCTTCGGAGGGTCTTTGTCCGTATCGGATTGCGCCCATCCGTCCGGAGCCAGAACCATGACTCCAAGACCGCAGGCCAGTACGAGGGCAAGCTGTCTTGAGCGGCCATGCCGCATCATCAGTATACCAATCATCACGGCAATTGCCGCGAGCAGAGCGGCGATCAGGTAAAACACCGGTGAGGAACCTGCCGCCCCGGCACTGTCCGGGGTTCGCGGCGCTGCCGTATCCCTGCCCGCCTCACCGGCCGCCCCAAGCGGCGCGTAGACCTGCGAGAAGTCAGGCGGCGCCGGCTCACCCTGCCAGATGACCAGCGTGCCAGCTGCCGGGTCACCGGTCTCCGACACAAGCTGCACGCCGACGTCGCCATAAGCACGGCCTTCGAAAGCATAGATCCCGGCGGCGCCCGTTGTGCCGGACGCCTCGGCGCTGCCCCAGACATGCCGGTGGAGGCTCACCTTTACCGGGCGCGCTGTTGCCGCCGCAATGACCTGTACAGAGAGCGGCGCCGAGATGTCGGTGCCACGCACATAGAACCTCACCGGCCCCTCGGCTGCAGTAAAGCGCGTACTCGCGATCCGGCCCGGCTGCCCGGTCCGCGCTTCATAGGCAAGCTGGACGGCCTTTACCTCGTCCCCGGGCGGCGGTGTCGGTTCTGCGTGTGCTGGCCCTGCCAGCAGCAGGACGGCCAGAAGAAGATAGAGCAGCCGGACCAGGAAGGGTGGCATGGCGAGGTTGCCTCCGCAGACTTTCGATTCTGCGGGTCAACCTAGCGAGCTTTCCCAGCCCCGGGCTTGGCCTCTGCGGCACAAGGATATGGACCAGACGGCACAGTCTGTCGCCTCACGCTCACGAACGTGGGGCGAGCGCCTGCGCCCTGTAGTCCGACGGCGTCATCTCGAACCGTGCCCGGAACATCCGGTTGAAGTAGGAGAGATCGGCAAACCCCGTATCATACGCGATATCGCTGATGCGCCGGCCTGCCTGCCGCGGGTCGGCGAGGAGGCGGGCGGCACGCTGCAGGCGCTCCGAGCGCACAAAGTCGGTAAAGCTTGTGCCTTCATCTGCAAAGAGTGCGCGAAGATAGCGTTCGCTGATGCTGTGACGCGATGTGATTGACCGCACGTTGAGCGACGCATCAGACAGGTGGCCGCGTATATCAGACTTGATCGCGGCAAGGCGCGCGGCCCTGAGGCCGCCAGACTGGGCCGCCCGGGCGTGATCGGATCCCGCACCCAGCAGCAGGAGTGAGAGATCGCGCATATGCTGGCCGGCAAGGTCCCGGGCCGGGCCCATGAGCCCGTCTGCCTCATCGAGATAGGCCAGCGCATAACGCGACAGGAGCCGCAGCAGCGGCGTCTGGGGAATGGGCTCGCCGGACACAGCCGCCAGATCACAACCGGCTTCGACGGCCGCGTCACGCGGCAATGCAATATTCAGGAGCCGGCTGCGCGGTGCACGGTAGTGTGCTTCGCCGACACGTTCGCCGTCCCAGACAAAGCCCTGCCCGTCTCCATAAGCGGCGCGCGCGCAGCCCTCGATCGCCATCCCGATTTCCGAACCCAGTGCGATGCCGAGCACGACTACATTGCTGCTGGCCCCGACTTCACGTGTGCTACGCCGGGCCGTGCACCCGGTTACAGAGATATCTCCCACAAGCAGGCCTGATGCCTCTGCCATCCGCATGGAGAAATCGAAGGGCGTCCCGGGCGCCGGATCGATATCCATGGCGCCGACACGTGCATAGAACTCGACAGAGGCCTCCAGCCTGTGGGCTTCCGGAAATTCTGCAGATGACATACGGATCAGGCTCATCCGTCGTCTCCTCTGTTCAGGCCATGCGCTGTCTGGGAAAGACAAGTCTGGTAAGTATTCCGAAACAGGCCTTGGAATTCAAGTTCGAATATTTCGTACTCCTCTGTCACGTCAGAGTGTCAGGAAATTTCGAAGGCGGTTGTACTTTGTGGAAACGTCCCGACTGCAATCCAAAGACCTTCAGCGTGACACTAAAGGCGGCGCAGCTACCGGCGCAGAGAAATCGATCTGCAGGTGCTTGCGGTACCCGATCTGCGTATTGAGGACTTCGAAACTCAAGCCCACACGGTCCGTCTCCTCTCCCATTCTGACCGCCAACTGGATCTCCCCACTGCGCTCGATCCGGATAACGTCGCTGACATTCTGGAATGTTTCCTCACTCGTATTCCGGAGAATGAAATTGATTGGACAGGCATTGCGCAGCGTAACCGGCAGGACGCTGGTTTTTCCGGGAAATGCGCCGGCTTCGATCGTAAGGCACGACGCGACAATTGCGCGGACATGCTCTGCCTGCCCGAGCAGATCATCGTTGTGCCAGGCGACGGTGCGACGTTCGCGCAGCGCAGCCTTCATACCTTCTTCAGATTTGTCGCGAGCCAGAATAAGTGTCATAGGCCGGTGCCCGCCATGACCTGCATTGTGCGTCCAGTCAACGAGGCCATGGATGTCAGATGTTCCGAGGACGGTCAGGTTGTGCTCCAGTGCAATCTGTAGCGCATGCTCGGAGTGGCCATCGAGCGTGCCATTTGCGACTTCTACACCGTGAAGCAATTCGTCCCTGATGAGTTCCTTATGAAAGTCGGACAGTCGCGCAATGCCGTCCGGCGCCTGAGGAATCCAGTTCGGATGATTCAGGAATACGAATGCGCCCTGAGCATTCGCTGCTTCGACGGCGGCTCGAGGATCGTCAACTAGTAGCTTGTTGGCATCATTCAGAAAGATTGCGTTGATGTGCCCATGCGGCTGGCTACGCGTGATTTCTGCGCCGTTAATTACGAGCAAACCC
The DNA here is from genome assembly GCA_964643405.1 of uncultured Hyphomonas sp. Classification (GTDB taxonomy): domain Bacteria; phylum Pseudomonadota; class Alphaproteobacteria; order Caulobacterales; family Hyphomonadaceae; genus Hyphomonas. The sequence goes on from CAZXQD010000012.1 coordinate 33,510, forward strand.
TGAAAGCCCTGAGAGACGAGCGATTCCACAGCGACCTGGAAGGACCGATTTCTGTCCGGGTGCGGAATGTCCGCTTTCTTCGGCTGATGTTCGAGGTGCTCTGTCACCGCCAGCACATCCAGTCCGTCGCGGTGCGCTTCCTCCACACGGATTGATGGCCAGACCTGTCCATCAGAAAAGACAGAGTGCGTATGAAGGTCGGCCGCCAGGACGAAACTGCCATCAGCCGTGTTGGGAAACTCTACGGCGCGTTCGTGCGCCCATGCAGGCCCGAGGGCACCACAGATGGCCGAGAGACAGACGGTTGCGGCAAGGTATTTCATGGCTGGGGCCTTCTGATTGGAGACTTAAAAGACGTTCCTGTTGCGCGGGTTCAAAGATCCCTGGTACGAAGCTCAACGTCGGTCAGGACGGGCGAGTCTGCGCGTCCCGCGTCTGCGACGACACGAAATTCGGCGCTGCAGGTATCGTTTGTGAATGTCGTGCGCAGGTATCCGCGCTGGCGCCCGTTCAGATGGGCGACGTGCGGATTCTGGGCCCGCACCATTTCCATATCGCGGGCCCAGGGACAGCCGGAAGAAATCGAGCTGCCGACGAGTTCATGTCCGATCCTCCTGGAGGCCGTGTCAAACGGCTTCTGGTAAAGGGTAGACGCCATGGCGGTGTGCCAGTCTCCGGTGAGGAAGACCGGGTTGGAGATGTCGTCGGCGAGCAGGTCAGACAGGTTTTGCCGGGCCGACGGATAGCCGTCCCAGCTGTCGAGGTTCAGGACCGGTTCGCCAGGTGCTTCGGAATACCGATAAGGCGTAAACCAGACCTGCGTTGCAAGCACGTTGAACGGCGCACTCGAGCGTTTCAGGGAGCGTTTGAGCCAGTCTTCCTGTGTCTTGCCGAGCATCGTACGATCCTTCGACAGGGCGTCCTCGCAATAGGCCTTTCGGCCATCTCCGCAGGGCTGGTCTGATCGGAACTGGCGCGTGTCGAGCATGTGCACCAGCGCCGGCCCGAGATGATAGGCGCCGTAAATCTGCAAGCTCGACCTGAGATCCGAAATCACAGGCGGCTTCTCGATCGGCATGTGTTCATAATAGGCTTTCAGGGCCGCCAGCTTGCGAATGAGGAACTCCGCACGGGTCTGCTTTTCCGGATCCTGCGGGGTATCGCCGGCCCAGTTGTTGTCTATTTCATGATCGTCGAAAGCCACGATCCAGGGCGCTGCAGCGTGCGCGGCCTGCAGGTCCTTGTCGGTCCGGTAAAGGGCATGGCGATTGCGGTAGTCCCAGAGTGTTACGATTTCCGGGCTATTGTGCAGCCGTACGGTTTCAAACAGACGGCGTTCTCCGTCGCCGACATTGCGCATCTGGGCGCCCAGCGTGCCGATGCCGCCTTCATAGATGTAATCGCCCGTGTGCAGGACGCAGTCCGGTGCCCAGGCGGCCAGGTCGCGGTAGGCAGCATAGTAGCCGGCTTCATAGTGCTGGCAGTAGGCCAGGGCTATCCTGACCTCGCCCGCCTTGGGATCTGCCGTCCGTGTACGCCCTATCGGGCTGTCGTCTCCGCCGTAGGAGAATTGGTACCAGTACTCTCGGCCTGCCACGAGCCCGCGGGCCGCAAAGTGCACCGAATGGGCTTCAGCTGGCGTCGCTGTGACGATCTCGTCGATCACTATGTCCTTCAACAGGGCGTCACGCGCCACTCTGACACGCACTTCTGCCGGCATCTGGGCCATGCCGCCACCATTGAGCGGATCCGGCGCCAGTCTCGTCCAAAGTATGACCTGATCCGTTCGAGGTGAACCGGATGCGACGCCGAGCGAGAAATAGCCACCATTCGACGCGGCAAGCGCTTTCTGGTCCACAACAGACAAGCCGATCAGCGTGCCCGTCGTCACGAGGAAGCGGCGCCGGGAAAGATCCGAAAACATGAGCAGTCTCCTCTAGTGACTTGCCGGATTAAAGGCGGAAAAGTCCGGGCGGCGCAGGAAGGACACGCCGCCCGGGTGCAGGGCCTGGGTCAATCAGAACGAATACTCGTATTGGATCCAGAAGGACTGGGGTTTTCCGTTCCAGCCATACGTCGTGTAGTTGCCCGCGTTATTGACGCCTGTCTCGTTGCGAACCACGGAGCGGTTGAGAGACTGGAAGGATCCTGCAGAGCCGCGCTCGAAATACTCTTCGTTCAGCAGGTTGACGCCGCGCAAAAGGATCCGGTGCTGGCGTTCCTCTCCGAGGAAGTACTGGATCGATCCGTTCAGCACGAAATACTCGCCGAAATTCTGGTCAGGCACCGCACGATTGCCATTGGCATCCACGAGCCGCGCGGCCGTGCCTCCGGCATAAGCATATTCCGGGCCTTGCAGACGCGGATTGAGGGCGAAGGTCCAGCGATCATTCGGCTCGTAGGTGATCAGGCCGGAAAGCGACCACTCCGGCCGCTCGCCCGATTGGCGCAGGGGGCTGCTGCCAGCAGCGCCTGGCACGACGGTGCCCGGGAGCACCTGACCGGTGCCTTCACGGATCTGGGTCAGGCCGAAGACCGGATTGGGCTCAAGCGAATCCATTGCTGTAAAAGTGAGATCAGCAGCCCATTCGTCGAGGTCGAGCGATACATCCACCGTGAAGCCTTCGATCTCCTGAACTGAGTTCAGGTTTACGGCCACCGTGTCCGTGTTCGGAAGGTTTTGCGCCGCCGCAGTTGCACAGAAAGCGTCGGGCGGGACAATGCTGCGACGATTGGCATTGATGGTATCGAGCGCGAGCGCTCCTGTTGCCGGCGCATTCGGCCCGCCTACCGCATACTGCGTGCAGATGGCGCCAACTGAACGGTCGCCAAACTGATTGAGGATGTCAGTCTGGAAGTATCCGAGCTCTACGTTATATGTACCGCCGAAGATATCTCCATCAATGCCGACCCCGGCATTGAGGGCTTCGACTGACTGCGCCTCAAGGCCCGGATTGATCTGGGCCGTTGCGCCGTAGACGCCAATCTCGTCAATCTTGGGCGCCGAGTATGAGGTACCGCCTGCGGCGCGGGCATAGATGCCCCGTCCGAAATTCTGCCGCACACTAGCTTTCCAGATTGTCTCATCGTCGAACGGGTCATTGAAATCCTGACGGGCGGCAAGCGAAGCAGACAGACCATCAAGAACCGGCAGGGTGAGGCGAAGGTCGCCATAGGTACCGATCGACGTGAGGGTCGTGTCGCGCACGCCGAAGGACGAGTCAGAATTGTCCTTGTACGCCGTATACTGAACCCCGCCGACGACTTCGACGTATTCGTTGAGCGTAAACGTCGCGCGGGTGTTGAGGCCCCAGTCAATATAGCCAGAAGCGCGGTTGTCTGCTGAGCCGAAACCCTTGACCGGGTTGCCATCACCGAAACTGGTCACGGTCTCGCTGACATATCCGATCGGGGCCCCAATCGGGAAAGGGTTTTCGGCGGTGCCATAGCGTTGGCCGAAGAAGGGGCTCAGCGGATCCTGATTGACGAGCCAGCCCTGACGGGCTCCGGATGCGGCGCCGTTGATCGTGCCGGGATTGGTTACACATCCCGTCGGAAACCCGATCGAGGCCGCAAAAGCCTCGAACTGCGCGGCTGTTGTGAAACTCGTGATGCCACGTGAGCGCGCCTGCGCCTCGATTGCAGCAGGCAGGTCGGTTATTCTCGGAATAGTGCACACCTGCGGCCGAAGTTCGTTGTTGCGCAGCATCGGCAGCTGGACATGACCTTCGACTTCAAGCTTGAGCCGCTCAGTGAGCGTGTTCTCGTAGCTGGCATTATAGATGGGGAACTCGGTGTAGTTCGGCGTGAAGACCGTGCTGTTCGGGAAACTGTCATGGAAATCGACGGTCGTATACGCCGCGCCGAGGCGCAGCTCCTGATTGGCATCAATCTGCCAGAGATACTTCAGGCCAAGACTGTTAAAGTCATAAGGATAGGCCTGATAACCGCCCAGGGCGAGGATGTTGTCACCATAAGCTTCCGGATCAAACAGTTCGTGGGCGTCAGAATGATAGGAGCGCCCATACACCATCACACTGTGCTTGCCGGCCTCATCGAGAGGAAACGACATGTTTCCGTAAAGCTCGCGCGTTTTGAAAGAGCCGCCATAGAAACCAAACTGGCCTTTGGATGTGCCATCCGGCTCCTTGAGTTTCACATTGACGACGCCGAGGCCGCCATTCGAGCCGAAGTAAAGGGATTGGCCGCCGCGGTAGACTTCAACGCTTTCGATGATCCGGGGATCGATGGCCGTGGCAGGCCAGAGATCTTCGCTTGGCGAGGAGCGGTCGAAATAGGGCACGCCGTCGACAAGCAGAAGCGTGTCACGATCCGTCCCGCCATCGATGCGAATGGTGAACTCGCCTTCGTCGGGAGAATAGCCGATGTTTGCCCCGCGGATCAGGCCAGCTGCCAGTTCGCCGAAATTGGTGAAACCGCCGGTCAGAATCTCATCATCGCTGATCAGCTGAACCTGGTTGCCAAATTCCGCAAACTCAACGGCCAGCGGACTGGCGATAACATCAACGATCTGGCCCTCTACGCGGACTGCTTCCAGTCGGCGCGTGTCCTCTTCCACCTCGGCCTGCGCCAGGAGAGGCGGCAAAGCCGCCGATGAAAGCAGAGCGCCAAGGCCAGCGCGCAGCGAAATTCTGCTCAACGATTTCATGGTTTGAACCCCTATCGAACCCAGAATGGGAACGCCGATGATTGGCGACCCGGTTGCCGGCCTAAGGGCGCTTTCACCCTCAGGCTTCAGCCTCCCGATTAGTTAACGCAGGCGACGATAGCGTGAATAATATATAAAACTTGTATGAACCCTATTTACTTCTCTATGATTTTGGATTGAGTTTCGCTCATAGGAAGAAAGAGGGCGCGCCGCATGCTCAGAACCCATACACTCCAGGAGATGCCGCGCGGGCTGACCGATGCGGCCGGATTCCTGGTCGACTGGGATGGCTGCTGCGCCATTGATAACCAGCTGGTCCCCTCAGCGGCGCTCTTCTTGAAAGCGATGCAGACGAAAGCCGTGATCGTCTCGAACAATTCCTCTAACGGCGTGGAAGATTTTCAGCGGATACTGCTGAAGGCCGGCATCGAGATGCACCGTGAGCAGATCATACTCGCTGGTGTTGAAACTCTGGGCCGGGCGATGGAAATTGGCTCAGCCAGCACATGGGTGCTCGCCAATCCCCGGATGCGGCTGCTCGCGCGGCGTCTCGGCCTCAGTATCGAATGCGAAGCGCCGGACGTCATTGCCCTCCTGCGCGATACGCGGTTTACCTATCAGCGCCTCGAGAAAGCGATCAACGCGCTCGCAGGCGGCGCAAGGCTCATTGTCTCCAATCCTGACATGACCCATCCCGGCTGCGATGGCCGGCTGCGACCGGAAACCGGGGCCCTGCTGGCCGCGATCCGCGCCTGCGTACCGCTGGCTGATACGCAGATTGAGATAATCGGAAAACCGGGCGCTGACCTTTTCCTGAAAGGCTGCAAAGTCTTGGGCCAACCGCCCGCATCTCTGATCATGATCGGAGATAACCGCGCCACCGATATTGCCGGCGCCGAGGCACTTGGCCTGGGCGCTCATCTTGTTGCCCCCTCCCCCGAACTGTTTTTCCGTTCGCTCGGAAAATTGCTTAGAATCTTTTGAGCGACAGTACGTTGAAGGTCTTTTGCAGCACAGACACGGACTTTTCATAGTCGTCGATGGCAATACCGGCAATCAAGGCATCAAGGACACAGAGCTGCGCGATCCGGCTGGTCATGGCCTCTGTCCGGAACTTGGTCTCCCGAGACATGGTGAAGAGCTTGATGTCGGCAAAAGCCTGGAGCGGCGAGTTCGAAAAATTGGTTACAACTATGGTTGTTGCGCCAGCTTCCTTCGCAAGCCGGGTGGCGGCCAGCGTTTCATGTGTTGCGCCGGAATGCGAAATCGTCAGTACAACGACATTCGGCCCGGTCAATGAGGCGCTGATCGCCTGAATGTGACTGTCAGTGACGACTTTGACGTTCAGGCCTATGCGCAGCATCCTGTATTGCGCATCTTCTGCGATCGGCGCCGAGGACCCGATACCGTAGATTTCGATCCGGTCAGCCGCCCTGATCGCCTTGACGGCTGCAGCCACTGCATCGGGATCGAGCACGGACAGCGTATCGCGCAGGGCTTGTATGCCTGCATGGAACATCTTGCGGCAGACTGCGGAGGCGTCGTCGCCAGGCTGCAGGTCCTCCTGAATGAACTGGACCGGCCGAACTGTTTCCTGGGCGAGGCTGAGCTTGAACTGCTGAAACCCGGACAGGCCGAGCTGGCGGCAGAAATTGATCACGCTTCCGTCGCTGGCGCCGGTTGCTTCGGCCAGTTCAGTGACCGACATGCCGACGACCTGACCGGGGTTCTCCAGCACATAGCTGGCAATGGAACGCGTGCTTGGTCCAAGGCTTGCCTGTCGCACCCTGATCCTCGAGAGCACATTGTCGACCGGTGCCGAGTCTGCGCGCTTGTTGACCGGCAGCGAACCCGGTGCGGGTCGATCAGCCATGAGAGCCTCGTAGAAACTGTAAACTGCCCGGTTCGGTATTGAATAATTCTCACTGAATAGCAAGCCCTCCCTGAGTTTGTCATGAAGGCGTCATCTGCCCTTGTTAACCCTTGCGCGCGGGCAGGCTGCGCCTTCAGCCGAGCTTGCGCGCTGAAGCGCAGGCTTCTCCAACAGGGCGGCCCGGCACGAGGAGATTTGGGCGATGAAGCATTGGCTGTTCTGGCTTTTGACGATCCTTGCCAGCGCTATCGGCCCTCATCAGCCTGGCCGCGCGTACGCCGATACGGCGAAGGCGCCGATCCTGCGTGTCCTCCTGATCCCGGCAGATGGTGGTACTGAAGACGGCACGAAGTCTGATTTCAAACCGCTCTTCGACGCGCTTTCACAAACGACCGGGTTCAAATTCGATGTCCGTGTCGGCCAGAGCTATTCGGCTGTGATCGAAGGCATGTGCGCCGGCCATGCGGATATCGCATGGTTTGGACCAGTATCCTATCTTGAAGCGCGCGACCGGGGATGCGCCGATTTTCTGGCGATCGAGGAACGGGCGGGATCAACAAGTTACTATGCCGGTCTCTTTGTCCTGGCCTCATCCGGCATCCGGAGCGCTGATCAGCTCTCTGGCCGGGCGATCGCCCTTGGCTCCAGCCATTCTGCCAGTAGCTTTGCGTATCCACTGGCCATTCTGAAAGATGCCGGGATTGATCCGTTGACAGAGCTAGGCGCCGTGCGCCTCTCTGAAAGCCACACTCAGAGCCTGATGGCGCTGAACAGCGGACAAGTGGATGTTGCGGGCGCCTCACTTACCTCGTTTGAGCGGGCCATGAATCAAGGCGGACTTGAGGCGTCAAGATTCCGGCTGCTGGCAAAGTCTGATCCGATCCCGAACCCGCCGCTCGCGGTCAGCACAAGGCTGACAAAACAAGTTCGCGCAAAACTTCAGAGCGCGCTGGCCAGACTACATGAAACGCCCGGGATCAAGGCAGACGCCATTCGCGGTTATGGCGGCAAACGCGTGGATCGATACATCACTGATTTTGACGAAGCGGCGCTCGATGCAGCCGCTGAACGGATAGCGTTCATCAATGATGACATGAAGGCTGCGCTCATCCGCAAGGCCGCCAGGGCAAAGGATTGAGCGGGCAGTGCGCGCGCAGACACTTCAGCGCCAGCGCCCCGCCACCAGCGGCGAGGAGACGCCAGATCGTCCCGGTCGCGGGCTCAGCACAGCGCCTCCCGAACCCATTGTCGCCTGCTCGGGCCTGGTGAAACGATACGATCATGGCCCTGCTGCCCTTAACAACGTCTCCTTCACGATGGGCACGGCGCAATTCGTCGTCCTTCTCGGCGCGTCCGGCTCCGGCAAGACGACTTTGCTGCGGACCCTTGCAGGTCTCGTACTACCCGACGAGGGCAGGATCGAAATCGGCGGCACAGTATTGACACCAGCCAGCCGGTCCCATGTGCGCAGGCAACTCGGCATGATCCACCAGGAATTCGGTCTTGTTGAACGACTGACGGCCGCTCAGAACGTACTGGCCGGTGCGGCGGCGACTATTGCGGGGCATCGCATCCTGTTTCAGGCCTATCCCCGCGCGCTGAGACAGAAGGCATGCGCGCTGCTTGCCGAAGTCGGGCTGACTGAGATCCAGGCAAACAGAAAAGCAAGAGAGCTCTCCGGGGGACAACGCCAGCGGGTCGGCATAGCCCGGGCCCTGATCGGGGAACCGCGCCTGCTTCTGGCAGATGAACCTGTTGCCAATCTTGATCCGCAGACTGCCGCAGGCATCCTTGGACTGATCCGACACGCGGTGACCGCGCACGGCGTCGGGGCCTTGTGCAGCCTGCACCAGATCAGCCTCGCCTGTCAGTATGCTGATCGCATCATCGGTCTCAAGGCCGGACAGCTCGTCTTTGACGGGCCACCATCGGCGCTTACACCGGAAGCGGCTGCTGAACTTTTCGAGCCGGGCGCTTCAACCCCTGGCACAGTGCCGGGCGGCGGCTGACATGAGACAGGCGCAACCCGGAAACACTTTGCCGGCCGATCCGCAACGCCAGCCAAAGGACTGGCGCCTGACACCGGCCTTTGATGCACGTCTGCTGTTCCTCTGCTTTCTGATAGTGTGCAGTTTGTCTTACTCCGCCCAGCGGCTTGAACTGGGTCGCCTGTTCGAGGATCTCGGGTCTTTTGCGCTGGCATCTGCCGGCCTGAAGGAGAGCTCCAGCATCACCGAGGGCTTGTCCGGCGCAGCCAGCGGCATGTTCCCTGTCGTGATCGATGAACGCACGCCGGTTGAATATGTGACGGATCTCGATGCGCGGTTGTCCAATCCGTTTGCGCGTATTGAGACAGAAGTGTCCGAAAAGGCCCTGCTGGATCCTGACACGCTTGAAATCGTGACTCAGCAGACGACGCAGTCAGTCCTGGTCGAGCCGGGAGGCTATCTGTTGTTCGTCCTGCTGAAGATGCTGGAGACGATCGAGATCGCGATCTGGGCAACGCTGTTTGCCATAACCGGCAGCCTTCCCCTGTCGATCCTCTGTGCCCGGAACTATTCACCGCACTTACTTGTCTATGGCGCAGCGCGTACCTTTGTCTCGTTCCTGAGGTCAGTTCCGGAGCTTATCAGTGCCCTTTTCCTTGTACTGGCTTTCGGATTCGGCGCAATACCGGGCATTGTGGCGCTGGCACTTCACAGTATCGGCTTCCTCGCGAAATTCTTTGCCGAGGACATCGAACGCGCAGACACCAAAGCGCAGGAGGCGATCTCGGTAACCGGCGCAGGCCGGTTGAAGGTTCTCCGGCTCGCGGTGCTTCCACAGGTTCTGCCAAGCTTTACAGGCCTTACATTGTATATCCTCGACCGGAATGTACGTATGGCGACCGTGATCGGGCTCGTCGGCGCCGGCGGAATAGGTCAGGAACTCAAGGGCCGGTTCGACATGTTCCAGTACGACCGGGTCGGAACAATGCTGCTGGTCATTTTCCTGACCATCCTTCTGCTTGACCTCCTTTCGGCGAAGATCCGCCGGGCATTGATCTGAGTACTGAGAATGCCAAGACGACTGTTCTGCCTGATACTCCTGATCCTCTTCGCCCGACCGGAACTTGCGGCGGGGGATACCGAACCGCGACGCCTGCCCGAGCTAAGCGGATACTTCCTTGATGGCGAGCGCGTATCGATTCCGGAAGACCTTGAGGCACCGGTAACACTCCTGATCATTGGCAGGGAACGTCCCGGTACTGAAGACTTTGATCGCTGGCAGGATATCGCGACCGAACTTCAGGCCGATATGCCCTCCATTTTTGTTGTCCTCATGGGCGATCGCAACAGGTTCGGCCGCGCCGTCTCAGCGGGCCGCCTGAGGCGCGAGGTTCACACGGCGCAGCTCAGCAGCTCCCTCGTCCCTGTTTTTCAGGATGAGCGCGAAATCAATGCCCGGCTAGGACTGCGTGCTTCCGTTTCAGCGCTGCTTGTAAACGAAGCGGGCGAAATCACCTGGCAGAAAGACGGGCCCGCGGAGGCGTCGACACCAGCCGAGATCAAGCGAGTTATGGGACGCAGGTCGCAGCAGGCCCTTCTGCCTGCTGAAGGCACTGCACCCGCGCTGCGGGCGATTGAGGTGACGGGTCCTGCCTCGCCGGAGCCTGAGGCAGATGCGGCCATCACGGCCCCGGCGGATGAAACAGAAGCGTCCGCTCCTGGCCTTCCGGCTCTTCAGGGGATCACGCTGGCAGGCCGGAAGCTGCACCTGCCCGATGACCTTTCCCAGACAGGCACTCAGCTGCTGCTTGTGCCCGATCATGAAGGATTGTCAGAGCTCGAACCTCTCCTGGCTCAGATGGAGAACCGGTCCAGCGATAACTGGATGGTCCTCGTCTTTCGGGGCGATGCGCCGCGTTTCGGCCGGGCCTTTGCGGCGGGCGAGCTGAGGGCCAGAATCGAAACGAAGGCATGGCATGACCACGTACTGCCTGTGTACATGCCCCTTGCTGAATTCGAGCGGCGTGCCGGGCTGTCTCCTGCTTCGGGACCGCGTCTATTTAGCGTCAGCAATACCGGGTCTATTTCGCAGACACCCTGCACTGACGCATTATGTTGATGGGTGCGGATAGCTTGTCGGCATGCCGGCACGGCCGCTTGATTTCTCGGCGGACAGAACCGGTGTCAGACGCTGAACTACTCCGCCGGCTATTGCGGCGCCGGACAGCGTCCTAGGGTTCGCCGACCTTCCAGATAGCAACACCCGCTGGCGGGAGCTCCGCTGACCCGATCAGCCACGCACCGCCGGCCGGACCAAGTCCCCTGGCAGCCAGATCTTCAGTATCCGGACCATAATTGAAGGCGAACATCATGCCCTCCGAAGAGACGAGACGCAGGTCGGGACCCGTGTCGTTGTGCGGTATCTGGAGCTCGTCAAACAGGCTCCGCAGCAGGGCGTTCCAGGAAGCTGCCTCAGGCCAGAAAGCGAGATAATGGAGCTTGCCCGACACGATGTAAGCGGGCGATTGGTCTTCAAACGCGGCGCGCACTTCAGCATTTGTCTCGATTCGCTCTTTCCAGACATGGCCGGAAAGGCGCGCATCCGGCGCCTGAACCGCATATGGTGCGTCCTTTGGAAGGCTTTCAAATGAGAGGACACGCGTTCCCATGAGCCCGGCAAGGGGGCCAGGCGGCAGGGGCGCAGCGGTCCGGCCGCTTTCATCGCGCGCGCCGGTGAGGGGGGTCGCAACGATCACGGCGCCCGAACGTTCGAGTTTTCTGGCGAGCGCCTCGGGCAGGACCGTCAGGGCTGGCACGAGGATCAGGTCATAGCCCTCAAGGTCATTGTCAGGGAAAAGCATATCGACGGTCTGGCCGAGCATCCGGCAGGCCTTGTAGCAGGTACGCGCAGGCCAGAGGGGGCCTTCCCGGTTTCCCTGCGGCTGTATCTCCAGTTGCCAGAGGCTTGGATAGTCGATCAGGATCCCGGTCCTCGAGCGGGTTTTCCGGACGGCCGCAACCTTTGCCAGTTCGCCGGCGACCTGGCGGATCTCGTTGCACACGGGCTGCGGCGTGCGATCTGTTGCCAGGAGTCCTGCATGCATCTGCTCCTGGGCAAAGGGCGCCTGGCGCCACCTGAAATAGCTGACAAAGTCTGCGCCGTGCGCAAAGGCCTCCCAGCTCCACAGGCGAACCGCCCCCGCAGCGGGCGCCGCATTGTACCCTGCCCAGTTCACAGGGCCTGGCTGCTGCTCCATGATCCCCCATCTCGGCGCACAGGCCCGGAAGACGTCGTGGTTGAACGCCGCAAAATCGGGATCCCCGTATCTCAGTCTGCGGAGTTTTTCTTCCTTCGGCGCCCTTCCCTCGCTCAGGAGGCCGATCGGGTAGCTGTCCCATGTGGCATAGTCGAGATCGTGCCCCATCTTCCGGTGATCGAGGCGGGTAAAGTCGCCGATGAAATTGTGCGTCACCGGACGATCCGGACTCAGTCGCCGTATGATCCCGACCTGTTCGCGGTTGAAATCGCACATCTGGTCGGAACAGAAGCGCCGCCAATCCAACCGGTGCGAGGGGTTTGCCTCGGTGACGGTCGCCTGAGGCGGATCGACCTCGCTGAAGTCGGCATATTCCTGTGACCAGAACACTGTGCCCCACGCCTCGTTGAGCGCCGCAACCGATCCGTACCGCGTTGCCAGCCAGTGGCGGAAAGCCGACACGGCATCGGGCGAAAAACTTTCGTCACTGCCATGATGGCCATACTCGTTATCGGTCTGCCACATGATCACGGCAGGGTGCGCGCCGTAACGGCCAGCGACCGCTTCGGTTATGCGCCGGCTCTCGGCGCGGTAGGTGCGGGAAGAGAAACAATAGTGGCGACGCGAGCCGAAACGCCGGGGATGGCCATGTTCGTCATAAGGCAGGATATCCGGCTTGAGATCGACGAGCCATTTGGGCGGTGTCGCGGTCGGGGTGCACATCACGACCCCGAGACCTGCATTGCCAAGTCCATCGATCGCCCGGTCAAGCCAGGCCCAGTCAAACCTCCCCGGCGCCGGCTCGATCCGGGACCAGGCAAACTCTCCGATCCGCACCATCGACAGCCCGAGATCGCGCATCCGGCGCGCGTCATCTGCCCAGTCGGTTTCGGGCCAGTGTTCGGGATAATAGCAGACGCCAAGTTTCATGAAGTGGCTCACTGGATGGGCATGAAGTGGAACAGACGTCCGTGATGCGGATTGCGAGGATCGCCGTGGAAGCCGCCCCAGGCAAGCGTCTCGGCCGTGTGAACGCCGAGATCCTTTCCGGCCGCCTCGCCGGGGATGAGTTCCCTGACCTCGAAGCGCGCGCCCGGCGGCAGACCCGGTAGAGTGATCCGGGATTGCAGGGGATAGGCGGACATGGCCGTCCTCAGTACTCGCAGCAGGAACTCGCCGCTCGCCGGGCGGGAAACGGATGAGACGTGCAGGGCCGGGTCACGCGCATCGAGCACCCTGTAGACGCCGTCCTGCAGCATGGGCCGCACCTGCTTGTGCAGGGTGATCATCCTGGCAAGGGTCAGGCGATCCTCTTCACCGAGCCGTGCGGGATCAAGTTCGACACCCATATGCCCGAACAGTGACACGAGCCCGCGGAAGGCCATCGGAAAGGCACGCCCGGTGATCGGATTGGGAGAAGGGCCCACATGGCTCCCGATCATTTCCAGGGGAATATGGCGGGACAGGGTATCCTGGATGCGGATCCTGTCGAGCGCGTCGGTCGCATCACTCGCCCAGAAGCGCATCACGCGCGGCAGGATCCCGACATCGATCCGCCCGCCGCCGCTTGCGCAGCTTTCGATCTGGATTTGCGGAAACTCCGCCTGCAGACGATCGAGAAGGGCGTAGAGGCCATGGACCTGGGCCGTCGCCCGCGTCCTGCCGTCGTGGGATGCCGGATAGAGCTCCCGGTTGCAGTCCCATTTGAGGTAATCGATCCCGCCTGGGCGCAGCAGCGAAGACAAGGCGTCAAAAAGGTAGTCCCGGACGTCGGGATTGGAAAGATCCAGAACAAGCTGGTTGCGCCCGGTGGGGGCGCGCGAGTCCGGGTACCCCAGCACCCATTCCGGATGCACCCAGTACAAACGGCTCTCACGGCTGACCATTTCAGGCTCGACCCACAGGCCGAATGACATCCCCAGCTGGTTGACGGCACCGATGAGCGGGCCGAGCCCGTTCGGGAACCGGTCCGGGTCCGGCGTCCAGTCGCCGAGTGAGGTCCTGTCGTCGCGGCGCCCGAGGAACCAGCCATCATCGAGCACGAACCGCTCGATACCGAGCTGCGCCGCCTGACCCGCAAGCTCGATGAGGCTCGCCTCGTCGAAACTGAAATAGCGCGCTTCCCAGGTATTGAAATGTACGGGCCGGGGCACCTGCCGGGCAAGCCGGCGGGCCTCAGCATGCCAGGCGTCCCGCAGCCCGTCGAAGCCGCGCGCCGAGACGGCGACAATTGCCTCGGGCGTCTCAAACACATCGCCGGGCGCCAGTATGATTTCGCCCGGCTCGTAGAGCGCCTCGGCGCAGATTTCGGCCGCCCCGTCCCTGAGCCGCTCTACCCCGATGCGATGGCTGCCGCTCCAGGCCAACTGGACGGCGAGCGCGCGCCCTGCGGTATCCGACGCGCCGGCCTCGCAGATCGTGAGGCCGGGCGGTCCTCCAAAACCGGACCGTCCGAGCCTTGAAGCCCTGCCCGTGAAGCCGGCTTCGATCGGTAGGCGAACTTCGTGCCCCTCGCGCGACCAGGCCCCATGGGCAGAGAGGGTCTCCGCTGCCCAGTCCGGCAGCGGCAGCAGGAGCGCAGCGCACCGGGCGAGGAGAACCGGATCCTGCCCGTGATTGCGCAGCCGCGTGCGCATGCGCAGGAGACCGTGCGCAAGCCGGATCTCGATTCCGGCTTCGAGCCCAAGACTCTGATCGGCCGCAAAGAGGTTCATGCCGGCGCCCGAAACCTGCTCCATCGTTGCCGGAAGCAGGGTTGCAGCGCGCCCGCCTGTCAGGCTCACAGCTTCGACAAGGCCCGGTCCGTCATAACCGTTGCCGCGCTGCGCCAGAAGACGCGGGCCGGGCGGCGCGTCAGGCCCTGCAGGCAGCACCGGCACCGGCCCGGAGGGCTGGACGGCGGAAACCGGACCAAAGAAGCCAAGCCTGAAGCCTCCGCCGGGCAAAAGAATGACCTCAAGCGCCAGGCTGCCATCAGAGAGAAGTACACTGTCCGTCATGCGCCCGGGTCCCGCCGCCACTCGCCATCCACTTGTTTCTATGATCATTCAGGCTGACGCGGTAGGTATCCAGAATCCGCTTGATTTGAACGTACAGAGCAGCTTGTTAGGCCAGATGTTATACAAACCGTCAATAAGCAGGCTCGAAGGCGCAACCGGGCCGGTCTTTCGCAGGAACCATCAGAAGCCAGATGGCCGGCATCTTTTCATCTATGGATATGCGCCGCATGAGGGCCCCCTCCTCGATGAGCTCCTGCGCCCTGATACGGCG
Organism: uncultured Hyphomonas sp.; assembly: GCA_964643405.1. Taxonomy (GTDB): domain Bacteria; phylum Pseudomonadota; class Alphaproteobacteria; order Caulobacterales; family Hyphomonadaceae; genus Hyphomonas. The sequence continues at coordinate 48,567 of CAZXQD010000012.1, forward strand.
CCCGGAGAACTCCGGCGCGATCCGCTGAGGGGCAGCTGGTCGATCTATGCCCCGCATCGCCAGGCCCGGACCTTCCTGCCCTCGGCGGCCGATGACCCGCTCGCGCCCGGCCGGCCCGGCGCGCCGCCCACGGAGATCCCGTTCGCAGATTTCGAGCTTGCCGTGTTCGAGAACCGGTTTCCAAGCCTCACCCCGTCAGAGGCGCCGGCGCCGCTGAGCGCCTGGGCGTCCGGCGCGGCGCATGGTCAGTGCGATGTCGTCGTCTTCTCGAAGGAGCGGGCGGGAAGCCTCAGCACGCTCACCCATGCCCGCCGGGTCCTTCTCATCGAGGCGCTGATCGATCGCTACCGGAGCCTCTACGAGGCCGGCCTTGCCTATGTCATGCCCTTCGAGAACCGCGGCGAGCAGGTCGGTGTCACGCTGCCTCACCCGCATGGCCAGATCTATGCGTTCGGGGACATTCCGCCGCCGCAACTGTCGGCCGTCAAAGCGTTCGAGGCGGGCTTCGACCTGATCGCTGAACATGCCTCCTGGAAGGGGGCTTTCGATGTCACCGCGGACGGAGATCTCGCCGCCTTCTGCCCGCCCTTTGCAAGATTTCCTTATGAGACCTGGATCATGCCGAGGAAACCCTGCGCCGGTCCATGGGACCTGGACGGCGAAAGCGTGCATTCCCTGGCCCGCCTCCTTGCCGAAATCCCGCGCCGTCTCGATGCGCTTTTTGCAGAACCCATGCCCTACATGATGAGTTTCCAGGCCGCACCGCGCGGCGCGGCCCCGAACTTCCAGTTCACGGTCCAGTTCTTTCCCATCCTGAGATCGGCAGGCCGGCTCAAGTTTCTTGCCAGTGTCGAACAGTTCACCGGCATTTTCACCGTCGATGTCGTCCCTGAGGCTGCTGCTGAAAGGCTGAGATCACTATGACGACGGTCAGGACACCCGGGCGCGTCAACCTGATTGGCGAATGGATCGACTTCAATGGCGGGACCGTCCTGCCGATGGCGCTGGCGCAGTCTGTTGAACTCGACATGAAGGCCAATGACGGCGCGTCTGACACCGTTCGCTCGGCGCAGTTCCCCGGCGCTGCTGAATTCGGGATCAACGCGCCGGCGGCAGGACACTGGTCAGACTATGTCCGCGGCGGCCTGCAGTATGCCCGTCGCCGGGGCTGGCTGAGCAGCGGGCAGGACGTAAAACTGAGCAGTACGATTCCCGTCGGGGCGGGCCTGTCTTCCTCGGCGGCCACCATCGTCGCAACGCTGAAGGCAGCAAGCGCCCATGTGCCGGGACTGGATCCTTCCGAGATCGCGTTCGCTGCAAAGGCTGTCGAGAACGAATTCATCGGTGTGCCCTGCGGCATCATGGATCAGATGGCCGTGGCAGTCGGGACAACGGGGCACGTCCTCGCGCTCGACACGCGCGATTGCAGCTATCAGATCATACCCGTTCCGGCGGGCTGGACTTTTGCGGTCATTCACTCCGGCATTGCACGCGCTCTGTCTGACGGACGTTACAAAGCCCGGCGGGAAGAATGCCTTCAGGCGGCCGAGGCACTCGGCGCAGAATACCTCTGCGAAGGTGACCCTGCCCTTGCTGAGACGCTTGCCTCCGGTCTTGCGAGGCGCGCCCGTCATGTCATCTCCGAAGGGCGCCGGTCGCTTGAAGCCATCACGGCGCTGCAGTCCGCAGACAAGGCAGCGTTTGGCGCACTGATGAACGCCAGCCACGCCTCCCTCCGGGACGACTTCGAAGTCTCGGTGCCGGACATGGACGCCATGGTGCGTGACGCTGTCGATCTCGGCGCCGCGGGTGCGCGGATCACGGGCGCCGGATTTGGCGGATGTTTTGTATGCCTGATCGACACCGTGCAGGCTGACGCCTGGTGGGCATCGCTTCAGGTTCGCCATCCGGCTGCAAGGCGGATCGCCTGAGTGACGGCGGAGACGATTTCCAAGCTTGAATCAGGCGACTGGTCTGTCGAGGTTGATGCGGCGCGCGGCGGCCTGATCCGCGCCTGCCGGTGGCGCGGACGCGATGTCCTGGTGCCTGCAGAAGCGCGGACATGGCCCGAAGGCGCTGATGCGGGCTGCTTCCCGCTCGTGCCTTTTTCGAACCGTATCCGCAGCGGAAAATTCAGTTTCCTTGGGCAAGGGATCAGGCTGCCTGCGCCGGCGTTTGCCGCGCCACACGCGCTGCATGGCCTCGGCTGGCGGCGCGCCTGGCAGATCCACCCGTCATCCGCGAACGAAATCGTGATGCTTCACGCAAACCCTGGCGGCGCCTGGCCGTGGCCCTATGAGGCGAGACAGACGCTTTCAGTTGCCGGCGACCGGCTGAGCCTCACCCTCAGCGTGAAGAATACAGGCGCACTCACCATGCCAGCAGGCATCGGCTTTCATCCCTATTTTCCCCGCAACCCAGACCTTCGGGTCTCGATCAGTGCAGACGGTTACTGGCAGACCGCCGCGGCCGACCCCGGTATACCGACAGGCTGGTCTCCGATCGCTCCGGAGGCGGACGTTTTTAAGGACAAGGACACCGCGGGCGCCGACCTCGATAACTGTTTTACCGGATGGAACCGGCAGGCACGGCTTGCTTACACAAAGGCGAGGCACAGGATCGACCTCGGGGCCAGCGCCGCCTTTTCCAATCTCGTCATCTACTGCCCGCCCGGAAGAGATTTCCTCTGCCTTGAACCCGTCTCTCACGTGAACGATGCGGTGAGCCTCTCCGGTATCGGCGCCACGCAGCAGATGGACCATCTGGAACCGGGTGAAACCCTTGAAGGTACGCTGCACTTCGACGTCAACCAGACAGACTGACCGGTCATCACCATGGGCCCGGGCCTGAGATCCGGGGCGTAAGCCGACCTGCCGGCTTGAACTTGTGTGACTTTCCTTTATTGACTATCTTTATAATATTTGCGGAGGAAAGATCATGACCCAGACTCGCCGCAGCGCGCCCGTGAGGTATGCCCTCATATTGCTCGCCAGCGCCGTCCTCAGCGCCTGTGTCACAACTGCGCCCTCTGAAATCGCAGAGGACGCATCTGCCATCCGGGCAGAGCGGGTCGCCGGAATCGCGCAGGCGGCGGTCGACAAGCAGCTCGCCCCGGGTGTCCTGACCATGATCCGCGACGCGCAAGGCGTGATCCATACCGACATCCGCGGTCTGAGCGACGTGGAAGAAGGCCTGCTCCTGCGCCAGGACAGCCTCTTCCGGATGTATTCGATGACGAAACCGGTCACTTCCGTACTCGCGATGACGCTGGTCGAGGACGGCGTCCTGTCCCTTGATGATCCCGTTTCGAAATGGATCCCTGGCTTTGCAGATGCGGCGGTCTACGCGGACGGGACGAGGCCGGAGGACCTGAAACCGTGGCCCTGGACCGCCCCGTCCTCATCCGTGACCTGATGCAGCATACGGCAGGTCTGGCCTATCCCTTCAGCACGGATGATCCGATCACCGCACTTTTCATGCTTCGCGGTATCGAGACGGGCAGCCGGGCCGATGCTCCGCCTGCGGATGGCAGTCCGGCGCCCGCCTCACTCGAAGAGATGGTTGACCGCCTGACCGAGATACCGCTCCGCACGCAGCCGGGCGAGGCCTTCACCTATGGAAACGCGACCGACGTCCTGGGACGTGTCATCGAAGTCGCGACGGGAAAGCGGCTGAGCGATGTCATGTCCGAGCGCCTCTTCCGCCCCCTCGGCATGTCGGACACTTTCTTCAGTGTACCAGAAGACAAACGCACCCGGCTGACATCTGCCTATCGCGCCATCTCAGTGCCGCGCGCGCAGGACGCGATCCTCGACCTTACGGATGTCGAAAGCCTGCCCGCCGGCGAACTGGCGCGGGTCGATCATCCGGCCACGAGTCCTTTCAGCCGGCCCTATCCGATCGACTTTGGCGGTGCCGGGCTGGTCAGCACGGCCGATGATTTCCTGAAGTTTGCCCAGATGATGGCAAATGGCGGCGAACTGGGCGGCGTGCGGATCCTGCGCGAGGATACGGTCGCCCGGATGCTGACAGGCAGTCTTCCGGCTCAGGCACGCGACACGCCAAGCCTCTCCGGCAAGGGGCTCGATTTCGGACTCGGCTTTGCTGTCCTTACCAATCCAGAAGTCTCAGATCTCGCGATCCCGGCCGGGACAGGTTTCTGGGGCGGGGCGGCCTCAACCATCTTCTGGATCGATCCGGAGAACGACATGTCCGGCGTGATCCTGACACAGGTCTTCGGCGGCGATTTCCGCGCGGCTTATCTGGCCATGATCAATGCCTGGTATGAAGACGCCGCGCCGCCCTCTTGACGCCGGCCGAGCCGCACGGTCTATTGACGTTTAATATAATAATGACGGCAGGACGCCGGCAAGGGAGAAACAGGTCGCATGGCCGGGCAGAATGTGTCCCTGAAGACGATCGTCGCATATGGCTGCCTGTCGCTGCCGATGGGAACAATCGGACTGCCGATCGCGATCTATCTGGCTCCGCTTTATGCCGGCCAGCTGAGCCTCAGCCTGCAGATGATCGGCGCCGCGTTCCTGATTGCCCGCCTGCTTGATTTCATCACTGACCCGGTCATCGGGATCCTCAGCGACCGCTGGCGGCCTGCGATCGGGCGCCGGCGTATCTGGCTCCTACTGGGCACGCTGGTGATGATGTCGGGTGTCTACCTTCTCTTTCGCCCGGGTGAGGGGGTTACAATCATTTATTTCCTCCTGGCGGTCTCCCTCGTCTATTTCGGATATACCCTGATAGGGATTCCCTATGCAGCCTGGGGCGCGGAGCTTTCGACAAGTTATCACACCCGTACACGGATCACTTCGAGCGCCCGCTTCTTCGATATCGCGGGCCTTATCATCTCGACCCTGATCCCGGCCGCTGTCCTTTCACGGGAGGGGGCAACCAGCGCCGATGTCATGAAGGAACTCAGCACATTCATCCTTGTCGCGCTCCCGATTGCGGCAACGCTGGTTTTCTTCACTGTGCCCGAGCCCGATACGCCCAAGTTGACAACGCCGTTCAGCCTGAGAAAGAGCGCCGGCCTGCTGGCGAACAACGGCCCTTTCGCGCGCATCGTGATCGTCCTGCTTGTCGGGACCATCGGGGAAGTCTTCCGCCAGACCATCACGCTTTTCTTTGCGCGGGACGTGGTCGGCGTCAGCAATATCGGCGCCGTCTATTTCTATTACTTCGTTGCAGCGCTGGTCATGGTGCCTTTCTGGCTCTGGCTCGCCCAGCGGATTGAAAAGCACCGTGCACTGACGCTCGCATTCATCATCATCGCGGTCACCAACGGCTCGATGTTCTTCCTTGGCGAGGGCGACGAAATCGCTTTCATTGCGCTTTTTGTCATCAAGGGCGCCTGTTATGGTCCCGTCCTGATGCTGCCGCCAGCCATGATCGCCGATGCGGTTGATATCGATACGGCAAGGACAAAAGACCGCCAACAGGGTCTTTTCTATGCCCTGTCCGCGATGATCCAGAAGATCGGGTATGCGCTCGGCGCGTCCCTACCCCTGATTATCCTTGGCGCGGCCGGTTATGATTCAAGCGGCGAAACCGGGGGCGCGGCGCTTCAGGTCCTGACGCTCTGCTACAGCATTGTTCCTGGAGTTCTGGTCCTGCTCGCCGCCTGGCTGACGGTGAACTATTCGCTGACCGAAGCGCGTCACCGCGAGATCCGGAAACAGATCGATGCCAATGACGCGGCGCTGGATGCGCCGGCATGAGTGAAGGGACGACAGCAGGATGATCAAAGGCATTCATCACACAGGGCTGTCCGTGCTCGGTCTCGAAGAGGCGATCGAATTCTGGACGCGCTGCTTCGGGTTTGAAGTCGTTGCCCGGTTTGATGTTGAAGACCGCCCGGAAACCCGCGCCCTGATGCAGGCGGCGAATCCTGCCGCAAGGGCTGCATTCCTGACGGGCCCGACCGGCCATCTTGAACTCTTTCATTTCGATGCGAACAGGGACATGTCCGCCGGCGTCCACACGGTTCATGATGCAGGCATCCGGCATGCCTGTCTCCAGGCCATCGACGTCGATCCCCTGTTCGACCTTTGCGCCGGCAATGGCGCGCGCTGGCATGCAAGGCCCGGCGGCCTCGGAACCGGCGCGCTCTATGCCTATATCCGCGATCCGGAAGGAAACATCATCGAACTCGAGGGTGTGCCCTGGGGGCCTGCAGAACAGAGCGCGCCCTGGTTTGCGCATACGGCGATCGTGACACCGGACATAGACCGGCTCACGGCCTTCTACGAATTCCTGACAGGCACGAGCGTACATGACCGCGGCCGCTTCGGCCCGCACCGCTCATTCGACCGGGTCGCAGGCCTCAGTGGCATCGTCTTCAGGGGCGCGTGGATCCGGCTTGCCAATGCAACCCTTGAATTCTGGCAGTACGAGACGCCGCCCACGATCGCGAGCCCCCGCCGTGATGCAACAGGACCTGGATGGAACCATATCTGTTTTGAAGTCGGCTCCGCTGCAGAAACCTATGACCGGCTTGCGGCCGCCGGGATCCGGCTGCACGGCGAGCCTGTTTCGAATGCTTTCGGCACGCTGTTCTATGGCCGCGATCCTGACGGTAACATCTTTGAATGCCTTGAAGTTTCGCGGCGTCACCAGGCGCTGTCGGTCGACCACCTGAAGGGCAGAGAATTCATCACGCGTCTCGACGCGGCGATAGCAGCGCATTACGGCGCCGCCCGCTGACGCCGCTTAGGCGGTCGCCACCCTGCGTCCGGAGCGTTTCCTCAGCTTGCCGGACGAGCACGCCTTCGAGACGGCCTGCAGGCTCCCCATGATCATGGTCACAAGCAGATCCTCAACGAAGTCTATATCATCCGGATTCTGATCGAAATAGGCGCCGGCGGCGCTACTAAGTCCGAGACCGATATCGATGGCAGGCTCCGCGATCTGACGCGGAATTCCAAACTCCCTGACGAGCCGCTTTGACAGGTAGTCGACATACATCTTGTGGTGCTGGGCATCAATGTCCCTCAGGACTTCGGCGACATCCGGCTCCAGCATGAGTTGCTGGATGATGATCCCCCGTTCGCGGACAT
>CAZXQD010000013.1:0-52759 GCA_964643405.1 uncultured Hyphomonas sp.
CCCACTCCTCGAATTTCAGCGGCCGGTTGTCGATGCAGGAGGGCAGGCGGAAGCCATACTCGGCCAGCGTCGACTTGCGCGAGAAGTCGCCTTTGAACATCGCGCCGATCTGCGGGATCGTCTGGTGCGACTCGTCGGTGAAGACGAGCGCGTTCTGCGGCAGGTATTCGAACAGCGTCGGCGGCGGCTCGCCCGGCTTGCGCCCCGTCAGATAGCGCGAATAGTTCTCGATGCCGTTGCACGAGCCGGTCGCCGCCATCATCTCGATGTCATACTGGCAGCGCTGCTCGATACGCTGCGCCTCGAGCAGTTTCCCGTGCTTCTCGAAATGTGCGATGGTCTGCTTCAGCTCCAGCTTGATCTGTTCGATGGCCTGCGTCAGCGTCGGGCGCGGCGTCACATAGTGGCTGTTCGCATAGATCTTGATCGCCGGCAGCTTCTGCAGCGTGCGCCCCGTCAGCGGATCGAACTCGACGATGGATTCCAGCTCATCGCCGAAGAAGGACAGCTTCCACGCTCGGTCCTCATAGTGCGCCGGGAAAATGTCCAGCACATCGCCCTTCAGGCGGAACGTGCCGCGGCCGAAGGCGATGTCATTGCGCGTATACTGGTTTGCCACCAGCCGCTCGGCTACCGTACGCGGATCAATCCGCTCGCCGGCATTCAGCGTGAAGGTCATAGAGGTATAGCTCTCGACCGAGCCGATACCGTAAAGACACGACACCGACGCCACGATGATCACATCGTCCCGCTCCAGGATCGCCCGCGTCGCCGAGTGGCGCATCCGGTCGATGGCCTCGTTGATCGAGCTTTCCTTCTCGATGTAAAGGTCCGCACGCGGAACATAGGCCTCCGGCTGGTAATAGTCGTAATACGAGACGAAATACTCGACCGCGTTGTCCGGGAAGAAGCTTTTGAACTCGCCATAGAGCTGCGCGGCGAGGGTCTTGTTCGGCGCCAGGATAAGCGCCGGGCGCTGCGTCGCCTCGATGATCTTCGCCATCGTGAAGGTCTTGCCCGTGCCCGTCGCGCCGAGCAGCACCTGGTCGCGCTCGCCCGCGCCGATGCCCTCCACGAGTTCCGGAATCGCCGTGCGCTGGTCGCCCGCCGGCTCATAGTCCGCCTGCAAGCGGAAGCGCCGCCCGCCTTCCAGTTTCACCCAGCCGCGATCCGGCCGGTGGGGCGTCCACTGGTCGGAGGGCAGGGCGCCGGCGGCGTCCAGTGCAAAGCCGTCAAAGCTGAAGGCAGCGGAGGCGTCGGCGACGCCGCGGGCGGGGGGACGTGAGGGGCGGGCCATGGCGCAAAGATATGGGCGCTGGGGGGCGGGGTGTCTAGTGTTCCTGTTTTGTGCGGTGTAGCCTGCGGGCAGGAAACGTCAGGAGCGCGCGATGAAACAGACCACCGGCCGGCACAAGGTTTTCGACATGGCCTTCGCGAAGGTCTACCCCGCCTATGTCGCCAAGGCTGAGAAGAAGGGGCGCACGAAAGCGGAGCTCGACGAGGTCATCCGCTGGCAAACCGGCTACACGCAGAAACAGCTCGAAAAGCAGATCGAAAAGGCCGTCAGCTTGGAGGCCTTCTTCGCCGAAGCGCCGAAACCCAACCCCGCGCGCGAGCTGATCACCGGCGTCGTCTGCGGCGTGCGCGTCGAAGAAATCGAAGACCCCCTGATGCGCGAGATCCGCTACATGGACAAACTCGTGGACGAGCTCGCGAAGGGCAAGGCGATGGAGAAGATTTTGCGGAGATAGGGGTTATCAGCTTTCCGGATCGTCTTCGTCATCTTCCTCGTCGGTTTGGCTGGTTGGTGCGTCGTCCTCGGTAGTGTTGGTTACTATCGGTTTGCGTGTCGCCTTCGCCAAGGCATTTATGGTGCGATTAAGCGCAGGGCCGGCGATGCTCTTTGTTTCGGCTTTTGGTGTCGCTTTTATCAGCCTTAGTAGCTCTAGAAGCCGTTCAAGGAGTGGGTCGCCATCTTCATATCCGAGGGCGCTTTCTGCTATCGACCTGTAGGTCAGAACGCGAGTTTCCTGGCGGCCAAACCGGGGTGTTTTTTGCGTGTCAGGACCAACCCGAACCAACTGACCAAAGATGCCGAAGAAGTGATCGTGCCAGTCTTTGAACTCGGGCTTGTTCGGACAAATTTGAAATGCCAAGGCCCAAAGAGCGTCTGGATGGTAGACGTTTTGGAGTATCTCAAGCATGAGAACCCGCGAAAATTGAAACTCTGGTTCATCGCCGGCAATTAAGATTATTTGGACAACTCTCGAGATATCTTCTTGCTGAAATTTCGTTAGGGTCGCGCCGCGATTTCCGTTCAGCAGTTCATCGAGCAGCTTTTCAAGGCGGAGTTTCTCGGAACGCCGCCAAGCTGTTTGGCTTTCGGAATCGAGAGTGCGCACTGGCGGTGTCTTGCGGTTCCCTGTCTGCCACGCTTTGGACCAGTCCTCGGACAGTTGCTTCAATCGTTCCAGCGGAGTTCCGGCGAGAAGGCCGTAGTGCTCCACCATCCACTCGGCACCTTCGCGAACTTCTTGGTCTTGATGCTTCAGTAACTCGCCGAGACGTCGCTCATTGTAGGGAACAAGCGGCAGGCCGCGATCCATCCGTTCGTGCAAGTGGCGCTCGATGCGTTCCTCAAATACGTGCCTCGGAGTGAACTGTGGCCCTTTCTTGATGTGGTCATTTTGTTCGGTAGGAACGTTTCGCTGCTTCCGCATCCCGCTGCGAAAGAACCGTTCCTCAGTAAACGGATCAAAAGCATCAAGTTGGCCAGCGTCATATAGCTTGTCTTGCGCACGACTGCGCTGCCAGATGCCGATAGCTTGAAACAGTGCGGCCATAATGACCAAGTCAACCATAGCCCTCGCAATGAAGGTAAGGTGCTTTGCTGCTGGAACTATACCAAGTGTGCAATCTGAGGCACTGCCCGCGCAAGCTCCGGCAACAGGTGTCTTGATGTCAACGCTGTAGATTTCCCACCAGTCAACAAATGGAACTGCCTTAGCGAGTTCGCCTCCAAAGAAACTCAGCCAAGCAAAAAATGGGTCACTTATCGGAGTTCCATCGGACCCCGTGAAGGCGTGAAAAATTCCATTGATCTGATGAAGCGCCAGCGGGACCAGGATGAATAGAAAAGCATATCCGAGTAACGCTTCATCCTTTAGATCGTTTTCGAATCCTATCTGAATTTCTTTGCCGTCTGTGCGAAGAAGTCTGGATGCAATTTCTCGGTCTTCCTCAATCCACGCCCAGCGTCTTCCGAGCGAAATCACCATAAGCATCCCCAACGCAATGGGCGCGAGACCGTATGGTTCGGGCAGGATGAATCCGAGCGCGGTCAAAGGCAAAAGCGAGAATATGACGAAGCTGTGCGGAACGAGTGGCCCGTGCTGGGTTGCACCAGTAAGCGGCGCAACAAGCCTTACGAGCACAGAATCCATCCAGCTTACCGCGATGGCGGGAGCGCCGATCAATAGAGGGGTATTGGCTTTGGCGTCATTGGGATCACGCTCTCGTTCGGCAAGGTGATCAATGTATCTCTGGATGTGCGGGAGGAAAATGAACGCGACGAATAGCGCAATCACCGCAAAGGTTATCCAGTAAGCTAGATTTGCGGCCACTCCTTCCTGTTGGTTTTGGGATACGCGTGCGGCCCAGCTTGCGAGGGCAACAATGGCAAAGATCAATAGTGCACTCATCCAGAAGGACGACGCAGATATTGCGTCGCTACGGAACAGTTTGCGGTCTAACGATTTTTGTTCGGTGCTTGCTTGGAGATAGAATCCCGCCAGAAGCGGAATGAGGCTTATGCAAAGAACGGCAATCAACGTCCAAACGTGAGCGGTAACTGAATTCACCGATCCTATTCCGTTTAAACCAAGCGTGCTCCAGTAGGGGAGGTTCGGCTGGGCAGAAAGAAACGCGACGGTCGTAAGCACGCCAAAAGTGCCGAAGACATAGAAAAAGAGTTCGCGAAATCCTCTCTCAGCTATGGCGCGTTGGCTCATGGAACGTCGGGCGGGGGTCAGGCTTACAGCCGGCTTCAGCTTCGCCCAAATCTGAAGCATGCGCGCCATGTTGGCGATAAATAGCCCGCCGACGAGTAGCCCCAAGGCAAGCCAGTCGTTCTTGTAGTTTCCGGTTTCCTCTAAGAAGGGGGATGCCAGCAGGCCGGCGCCTCCGGCCGCAATCGTCAGCCCGATGACGATCGCAACGGTTGACCATTGAATTTTGAAGCCGCGCTTTTCGCGCGCCTCCGCTGATTTGCCCCGCCCCATGCTGATCAACTCCCCCGTGATCTTGCGCCTGTGGCTTTCCACTTTTACGTTTTGTTAACTTTCGCGCAAGGGGAGAAAATTGAGGGGTCGCGCAAATTCTTTCGGCGTCGCTCACGTCCTGCCTGTGCAACGCATTCCGTCGCCGCCGGGAGCAAAATCCGCAGGCCCATCAGGCGCCTGAAAGATGTCCCCGGAAAACTTGCGCCACACCTCTCCGCGCGGGGTTACACTGCGGCTCCACCAAGGTGCGCTAACCGGGGAACCCCTCTGCCCGAAAGGGAGAAGGGGCCCGGCAAGGCCTGGTGGCAATTTTCCCTGGCGCCTTTGCCAGACCCGTCGCCAGCGGCCCTGACGCGATAACAGATCGATACGAAGTGATAAAAAATGAGAACCGGGTGAGAATGGATGAGAGAAAACCGGCACGCGGTATACAAAGCCTGCAAGCGGATGAGGCCGTTCGTGAGCGCGAGAAGACCGGCTTGTGCCTACATGAAACTCGCCGGACGCAGACCAAAATCCATACGCATCAACGCGCTAAGAAATGCGCGCCTGATCCTTGCGCAACACCTCCGCCCACGGATCAGCGCAAAAATCGCCCGGAAAGACTTCAAATGCGATTGTCGGAGCTAGGGCGCCGGAGCCCGTCCCGCCCTAGGCCGCCTTCTGCGAGGCGGGTGCGTTGAGGCGTTCCACAAGGATCGCGCGGGCCCGGCTGACGCGGCTCTTCATGGTGCCGGGGGCGCACTGGCAGGCGTCGGCGGCTTCCTCGTAGGAGAGGCCGAGGCCGAGCACGAGGTGGATCGCGTCGGCCATATCCGGCGGCAGGTGCGCGATCTGGGCGAGGAGGCTTGCGCCCTCGGCGGCATCCTCCGGCGTGTGGCGGTCGACCAGCAGCTCGCTGATCTCGTCGGCCGGCATCGTCGTCATGCGGCGCTCGCGCCGCAGGCGCTGCAGCCATTCATTGCGCAGGATGCGGAAGATCCAAGGGCGGAAAGGGCGGCTCGTGTCGAAACTCGCGGCGGCCGACAGCGCCCGCACGCAGGCATCCTGCACGCAGTCGTCGGCGAGGCTCGCATCCCCGCACAGCTTGCGCGCATAGCCGCGCAGGGCAGGCAGGCTTTCCGCGAGCAGTTCGGTGAGCAGGTCTTCCCCGGCGCGGGCGCGTGCGGCGCCAAGCCGGCCGAGCGCCTCGGACGGGCCTGGATGCGCAATGCGCTCGGTATCTGCCATGTCGGGGTGCCCTGTCCGGATTAACCAGACAGTTGCGCCGCAATGCTTAACAAAGCGTTTGGAAAGGGTCTAAACGATCCGTCGAAAAATGGCTGCGGGCCCAGTGGCGCCTACAGGATGCGGGGCCCAGGGTGCAGTGGCCAGATCGATGAAATTTCACCCTTCGGGCAAACCGTAATTCCACCCCTCTGTGTCAGAACGGGGCGTAACGATGTGAGACGGAGCGCCGCCCGGTGCCTCCGCCCACGGATGAACCGGAAGGGTGATGTGATGGCCAAGACAATTCTCGTGATCGATGATGATCCGACGCAGCGCCGCCTATTGCAGGCGGCCGTGGAGAAGGCAGGCTTTGCCTGCCGCACCGCGCCGGATGGCGAGGCCGGGATTGCGATGGCCTGCGATGCCCGCGAGGGGATCGACGTGGTGCTGCTCGACCTGACGATGCCTGGCCTTTCGGGTCTCGATACGCTGGACCGCCTGTCCGAGCGCCGGGCCGAGCTGCCGGTCATCATGCTGACAGCGACGAGCGGCATTGATACGATCGTGCAGTCGATGCGCCGCGGCGCAGTAGACTTCATCGTCAAGCCGGCCAATCCGGAGCGCGTGGTCGTCAGCATCCGCAATGCCCTGAAGATGCAGAGCCTGACCGGCGAAGTGAAACGCCTCTCGCGCAAGGCCGAAGGCGGCATGAAGTTCGAGGACATGATTGCCTCGGCCCCGTCGATGCGCGGTGTGATCCGCATGGCGGAACGCGCGGCAACCTCCGATATTCCGGTGCTGATCCTCGGCGAAAGCGGTGTTGGTAAAGAAGTGATGGCGCGCTGCATCCAGGGTGCCTCCAGCCGCGCCGGCAAGCCGTTCGTGACGGTGAACTGCGGCGCGATTCCGGAGAACCTCGTCGAATCGATCCTGTTCGGTCATGAGAAGGGCGCCTTCACGGGCGCGGTGACGAAATCGCTCGGCAAGTTTGTCGAGGCCGATGGCGGCACGCTGTTCCTGGACGAAGTGGGCGAGTTGCCGCTCGACGCGCAGGTGAAACTGCTCCGTGTGCTGCAGGAAGGCGAAGTCGACGCCGTCGGCTCGCGCCGCCCCACGAAGGTCAATGTGCGCATCATCTCGGCGACAAACCGCGATCTTGCCGCGCAGGTGAAGGCCGGTACGTTCCGCGAAGACCTGTTCTACCGACTTAACGTGTTCCCGCTGGACATGCCGTCGCTGCGCGAACGCCGCGAAGACATTGCCGCGCTGGTGGAGCATTTCATCGCGCGCTTCAATGCCAGCGAAGGCGCCAAGGTGGCAGGCGCTTCGCCCGACACGATGAAGATGCTCCACGCCTATGAATGGCCGGGCAACGTGCGCCAGCTCGAGAACGCGGTGTTCCGCGCAGTCGTGCTGTGCGATGGCGACTTGTTGCGCCCGCAGGATTTCCCGCAGATATCCGGCCAGATGCCGGACGTGTCTACCCTGCCGGTCGTGCCCGAAACCCGCAGCCCGCTGCCGGTGGCAGCCAACGACACAGGGCCGGCTGAAGGCTCGGGCCCGGTGGCGATCAAGGACAAGGACGGCGAGCTGCGCAGCCTGCAGGATATCGAACGCGACCTTCTTCAGTATGCGATCGAATTCTATGATGGCCACATGAGCGAAGTCTCGCGCCGCCTCGGCATCGGCCGTTCGACGCTTTACCGCAAGGTGCGCGAATACGGCCTCGAAGTGCGCGGCGAACGCGAAGCGGGCTAAGGCCGGCGAGTCAGGTCGTACGACATCGCGACGTCGCAGCGGGCATAGCGCTTGCCGAAGCGTTCCATGATGTCTGTATCATGGACGAAGCCCGCCTTTTCGTAGAGGTGGATGGCGGCGGCGCATTTCTTGTTGGTCAGCAGGAACAGTTCCCCGATGGGCAGCTGCCGCGCCCGTTCGAGGACGCGCGCGAGCAGGAACTCGCCGGCCTTGAGGCCGCGCGCGGAAGCGCGCACGCCCATCTTGGTAAGTTCGAAGCTTGAACCCTCTACCGGCATCAGTGCGCAGGTGCCGACGATGCCGAGATTGCCTGCTTCGACGAACAGGATTTCGCCGCCCCGGTCGAGGATCATTTCCTTCGGGTTCTCAATGATCCTTATGTCATTCTCTTCCAGCTTGAACATGTCAGTGACCCATTCGCGCGTGATCGCGTCGAACTCCGGTGCAAGGCGGTCGTCATACTCGACGAGGCGCAGCGCGGGCAGGCCGCTGGCGGCGGCGATCTCGTCCTGGATGCGCACATGGATCGGGCGGGCCTGCAGGCCTTCTTCGAGCCGCGTGATAAGCGAAAGAATGTCCGTATCCGGACCTTCGCAGAGGGCCTGTGCGGCGCGCCGCACGTGCGGCCAGATGTTATGTTTCATATCCTCGACCAACGCCTCGCCCTTCGGTGTGAGGCGGATCTGTTTCTGCCGGTTGTCGCCCTTGACCGGCACGGTGCGGGTGAGGCCGAGCTTCTGCAGGCTGTTATGAATGCGGGTGACGGCGGGCTGGCTGATGCCGACAGCCTCGACCGCTTCGGTGACGCTGAGTGGGCCATAGGTGGTCAACGCCGCCAGCAGCGGGAAGTGCGTGGCGTGGATGGGGATGCCGCGGTCACTGAACGCCCTGGTGGCGTCGGCCTGGACGCGCTCCGCAAGGCGTTTGAGACGGCTGCCGAGGGCGAGATAGCCCATTTCTGCCAAGACATCGCGCGCCATGTGCGGGCTCCTTTCTTTTGATTGATATATAACACGTTATATATTTGTTTTGTCAATCGGGGGCGAAGCTCGCGCTGAGGACGTTCAGGCGGGGGTGGTGGACGCTTTCGAATGGGCGCGCCAGGCGAGGGCGAAGCCTCCGAGGGTTACGGCAACCATCAGCCAGTAGAGTTTCGTCTGGGCGGTGATGCCGCCGGGAGCGAGGGCGTCATAGGCGAGGCCCGCAGCGAAGCTGGCAGCAGCCATCGCCGGGCCGAAGATCAGCGCGCCGTTGGCGGCGTAGGCGAGCGGGAGCTGGTCCATGTGCAGACGCTCCTCAAGGTAGCGCATCACGGCAAGGTGGGTCAGCGCGAAGCTCGCCGCGTGCAGCGTTTGCAGGACGTAGACATATTCCACGGGCAGAACGAGACCGGCGGCGCTCCATCGGACGAAGGCGCCGAGGCCGCCGAGCCAGAGCAGGGTGTAGGGGCTGATGCCGCCAAACAGGCGCCGGGACAGAAGCAGCAGCAGGATCTCGGCAGCAACGCCGGTTGCCCAGAGCGCGCCGATATGGCCGCCATCGATGCCCTGCGCGATCCAGATGTTGGACGCGAAGGCGTAGTAGGCGCCGTGGCTCGCCTGGATGAAGGCGGCGGCGAGCAGGAAGATGAACATCCCGTCGAGCCGGTAGATGGTCCAGGCGTCGGTGAAGGTCGAGGTCAGCGGCCGGCGGGTAACGGCGGTGCGGGCGCCTTCCTTGGTGAACAGGGGCGCGATGGCGGCAACTACGGAGGCCGCGATCAGGTAGATCAGCACCCAGTCCGGTCCGCAGGCGCCGAGGATGGCGCCGCCGGCAAGGTTGGCGAACACGAACGCGACTGAAGCGAAGGCGCGGCCCTCGCCATAGTCCGGCCGTCCGCCGCGCGTGCCATGGACCAGAACCGCTTCGAAAAGCGGGCCGATCAGGTTCATGGCGCTATAGATCAGGATGCAGATGAAGAAGTCGAGCGCGCGGGGCGAGTCCGGGACGAGCAGGACATAGCCGGCAACACCGGTGACCATCACCGCCGACAGGGTGCCGCGCAGGCCATGATCCTGTGCGAAGCCGGCCGAGAGAGGTCCGAGGACGATGCGGATGATGATGGCAATGGTGCTGGCGCCGGCGATCTCGGCGCCCGACATGCCGGCGACCCGCTCCATCCAGACCGGAAGGTAGGGTAGGTTGGCGCCCAGCACGAGGTTGACGGAACCGGCGGCCAGCGCTGCGCGCCAGGCGGGGCTCAGTCCCATGAAACCCCCTGAATGCGGTGTGCCGCCTGCCGCGCCATTCCGGGCCGAATCCTTTTGTCCGAGGGAGCTGGCAGCGCTGATACGACGCTTGCGGGCCCGGCGGTAGAGGGGCTGCGCGGCTGGCAGATCAGGCGGCGGCGCCGGCTTTGGGTTTCAATTCGGCGCGGACGAGTTCGCCGAGCTGGCGGGCTTCGGCGGCGCGCGGGCTGCCTGCTTTCCAGGCGATGCCGATTTGGCGTCCGATGACCGGATTGACGAAGGCGCGTATGGCGACGTCGGGCCCGAGGGCGAGGCCATTGTCGGCGGCGAGGCGCGGGATCAGCGAGACGCCAAGGCCGCCGGCGACCATGTTGACGAGCGTACCGAGCGAGGTGGCGGAGACCTGGTCGCGCCCAGGGCCGGGCTTCAGTCGGCAGACTGACAGGGCGTGCTCACGTAGGCAATGGCCGTCATCGAGGAGGAGGAGGTCTTCATCCTTAAGGTCCTCCGGGGACAGACCATTCTTGCGCGCGAGCGGGTGGCCGGTCGGCGCGGCGAGCAGGAATTCGTCGTCGAACAGGGCCATCGTCTCGATGCCCTGGGCGTCATAGGGCAGGGCGATGAAGGCCGCATCGAGCGTGCGGGCCTTGAGCTGGTCGATCAGGCGGCTGGTGCGGTCTTCGGTCAGGTAGAGTTTCAGGTCCGGATACTTGCGCGTGAGCACACGGACGGTCTGGGGCAGGACGAAAGGCGCAATCGTGGGGATGGCGCCGAGATTGAACGGCCCGGAGAAGGTTTCGCCGGCGGTGGTGACCGACTGGACGAGCGCGTGCGCGTCGGCGAGCAGGGCAGAGGCACGGGCCGCCGCGATCTCGCCGGCATGTGTCAGCGTCGCGCCGCGGGCTTCCCGCTCGGCCAGGGCGACACCGAAAAAGTCTTCGAGTTCCTTGATGCCGGCGGACAGGGTCGGCTGGGTGACGTGGCAGGCCTCGGCAGCACGGGAGAAGGAGCCGGTTTCGCCGAGGGCGACGAGGAATTGCAATTGGCGGAGCGTGGGAAGGATCATAGAGTGTATCTATGCCGGATTCTGGAATAATCAATTTTTCTTATGCGTGCGCGGCGGTATTCTTTACACATTGACGAATGCCATCCGGCTCCGGACGAACGCGATCCTCCCCCTGATCGAGCGTCCCCTCCACCCGTCCGGGGCCGGATGGTTTCCCTCCGTTCACGGTGTTCGCCAGCTACGGACCATCCGTGGTCTGTGCAGTCAATCGGGTGCCCGGAAAGAGGGCAGGGCCTACATTGCCTGTTTGTCAGGTTCCTTGCCCGTTCCGGTAGATGCAAGGCTTCCGGCTGAATCGTTGCGGCATCGCAACACAGGTGCTCAAGCCCCGGAAAAGGTTAAGAAAAATTATCGCTTCCCACGCGATCCCATGTGGTAGATTCACCTGGTTCCGCCGATGGGCGCATTTTGTTCTCTTATTGGTCTTGTGTGGAAATCCCGATTCGGCCTGAGCGCCCATTGAGGCCCATACCTGCCCATGATAGTCCATCTTTACACATGGTTTACCCATGCTGGGGTTGCGGCACATCAAGAAAAGGATTGGCGGGTGTTTTTTTCCACCTATGAGGGCGCTATTGACGCGAAAGGGCGGGTTTCGATCCCGGCTCCCTATCGCGCTGCGCTGGGTGGAAGTTCCCGCGTTTTCATCTGGATAGCGCCGGACGGTTCGGGCGCGCTGGAAGGCGGCGGCGAAGCGCTGATGGAGCTTTACGCCGAGACGCTGGCAGAGCTACCCCTGCAATCTCCGGTTCGGGAAGCCTTCGTCACTTCGGTGATTGCGGGCTCTGCAGACCTCAAGATTGACGAAACCGGCCGGATCAAGCTGCCGGACGAGTTCTGCGAGGCCGCCGGCATTTCGGGGCGGATCCGTTTCACCGGCGCCATCGAAAGCTTCAAGATATGGGACCCTGCCCGTTTCGAGGCGCACCGTGCCCGTCAGAACGGTATTGCGCAGCACCCGGAAACGCTCGACGCCTTCCATCAGGCCTACCGCGAGGTGCGCAAGCGCCGCGCTGCAGCCTCACGCGGGGAGGCCGGATGATGGCAGCCCGCACAGGCACCCGAACGCCGGCGCCGTCCGGCCACCTGCCCGTCATGCTGACGGAAGTGCTGGAGACGCTGGCGCCGGCCGATGGCGACGTTATCGTCGATGGTACGTTTGGTGGCGGCGGGTATACGCGCGCCATCCTGAAGGCGGCCAATTGTTCCGTACTCGGTATCGACCGTGATCTTGATGCGATCATGCGGGCAGAGGCACTGGCGGCGGAGTTTCCGCGGCTGGTGCCACTGCTTGGCCGTTTCGGCGACATGGACTCGCTGCTGGCGCAGGCGGGTCATCCGAAAGTTGACGGCGTGGTGCTGGATATCGGTGTTTCCAGCTTCCAGATCGACGAAGCGGAACGCGGTTTTTCCTTCATGAAGGACGGCCCGCTGGACATGCGGATGGGTGCTTCGGGTCCATCGGCGGCGGATGTCGTGAACCAGATGGCCGAGCGCGATCTCGCCAACATCATTTTCCGGCTGGGCGAAGAGCGCAATGCGCGCCGGATTGCCCGGTCTATCGTGGAGCGGCGGGCGTCGCAGCCGTTTTCCACTACGGCCGATCTTGCGGCGCTGGTGGAAGGCGCGGTGGGTGGGCGGCGCGGGGCGCGGATGCACCCGGCCACGCAGACCTTCCAGGCGATCCGCATGTATGTGAACGACGAACTGGGCGAGCTGGCCCGGGGGCTGAAGGCGGCCGAGGCTGTGCTGAAGCCCGGCGGGCGGCTGGTTGTGGTGACCTTCCACTCGCTGGAGGACCGCCTCGTCAAGCAATGGCTGCGTGAGCGGTCAGGCGGGGTTCCGGCCGGTTCGCGGCATGTGCCCCTGATGGCAAAGCCGAAGCCGGCGAGCTTCGAGCAGATTACAAACAAGGCGCTGCAACCTTCTGAAAACGAAGTGGAAACCAATCCGCGCGCACGCTCTGCACGACTGCGGGCGGCGCGCCGGACGGATGCGGCCGCTTTTGCCAGTCCGGCGGACGATGGAATGGACCTGCCGCCGATTACCGAGCTGGAGGCCTCCACATGAGCCGGCGTGCATTTTTCTTCGGGTTGCTTGTCGCCGCCCTTCTCGTTTTCAGCCTTTACCGGGCCAAGTATGGCGCGCGCGATACCGCCGCCGAACTAATGGCGGTCGAGGCCCAGATCGAAGAGGCGCAAAAGGAAAAGGCGCTGCTCGAAACCGAGCTGGCGCACATGAGCCGGCGCGACTGGATCGAAGACTATGCCCGCAAGGAGTTGGGCATGGCGCCGCCGAAGGCAGACCAGATGGCGGACGAGGATGACCTTGACGATGTTGTCGGCCCGCCCGTCGACGGCATGGTGCCCGCTGCTGCTCCGCAGTCGGAAGAAACACCGGAGGCCACGCCATGAGCGAAGCCTCGCGCGACCGGACGCGGCTCGCAGGGCTTGTGCTCTGCGGTGTATTCGTCGTCATGGCCGGGCGGGGCGGATACCTGGCGCTGTCCGGCGCGCCGGAATCGAGCGCGGCAACCGTGGTGGCCGAAGCCGAGCCGAAAGTGCTGCGCGGAGAAATCCGTGACCGGAACAACCAGCTGATGGCGACGACGGTGGAGGTCCACTCGCTGTGGGTCAATCCGAGCCTGATCTGGGATGCTGACGAAGTGTATGACGGCCTGGTTGCGGAGTTTCCGGAGCTTGCCCGCACCAACCTGAAGGAACGGTTGGCCGATCCATCGCGCAAATTCGTGTGGGTGAAGCGCGGGCTGACGCCGCGCCAGCGCGAAAATGTAATGGCACTCGGCCTGGAGGGCCTCGGCTTTCGCGAAGAGACGCGCCGCGCCTATCCGCTGGGCCAGCTGGCCGGGCATGTGCTCGGGCAGGTGAATGTTGACGGCAAGGGCATTGCGGGTGTCGAGCGGACGTTTGATGGGGTTCTGGCCAGCGGCAACAAGCCGGTGCGCCTGACGCTCGATGTCGAGACGCAGACCGCGCTTGAGGCCGAACTCGAGGCCGCGGCAAAAGACTATGACATGGAAGGCGCCGCCGCGATCATCATGGATACGCACACCGGCGAGGTGCTGGGCATGGCGAGCTGGCCGGCCTTTGACCCCAACCGCGCCGCCGACATTCCCGCGAACGATCCGTCGCGCCTCAACCGCGCAATCGGCGCCGTGTATGAACTCGGCTCGGTGTTCAAGCCGCTGACCCTTGCGGCCGCGCTCGACAGCGGTGCGGTGCGTCCGTCCGACAGTTTCGATGTAAGCAAGCCGGTGCTGGTTGGCAGCTTCGAGGTGAAGGACACGCACAAGTTTGCCCAGACAGCGAACCTGACAGAGATTATCGTCGAGAGCTCCAACATCGGCACCGTGCATGTGGCGCGGGAGCTGGGTGTCGCGAAGCTTTCGGCGTTCCTGAATGCGGCGGGGCTGATGAGCCGCGCTCCCATCGAGCTGCCAGGGAGCGAGCGTCCGCTCGTGCCGAAGCATTTTGATGACGTGACAGCGGCCACGATCTCCTATGGCCATGGCATGTCGGTCTCGCCGCTCGCTTTCCTCTCCGCCTTTGCGGCGCTCGGGAACGGGGGCGAGATGATGCCGCCGACGCTGCTGCTTGATCCCGAGCGCAAGGCCGAGCCGGTGCGGCTGGTCTCCGCGATCACGGCGGAAATTGTCACGCGTATGATGCGCGAGTCGGTGATCCGCGGTTCAGGGCAGACGGCAGAGGTTGCCGGCTACCGTGTGGCCGGCAAGACCGGTACGGGCGAGAAGGCCATCGCCGGCGGCTATGACAAGAATGCGAATATTTCGAGCTTTGCGGCCATCTTTCCCGAGGACAGCCCGCAATATGCCCTGATCGTGACGCTGGATAATCCGAAGGCCAGGGTTGGCCGCGGTGCAACGGCGTCCGGCAGTGCGGCGCCCGTGGCGGGCCGGATCATCGAACGCGTCGCGCCGATCTACGGCGTCACCCCGCGTTTCGAGGACGTGCGCCCCGCCCGCACCGGTATCAATGCAAGGACCTCAGAAAGGAGTGCCCTGTGAAATTGAAGGACCTCTTCCCGCTCGCCGAGAACGGCGAGACCGAGATCCTCGGAATGACTGCCGACAGCCGCAAGGTTGAACCCGGATACCTGTTCGCCGCCCTGAAGGGCAGCGTGCACGATGGCAGCAAGTTTGCAGCGATGGCGATCGAGAAGGGCGCTGCGGCGATCCTCTCGGATGGCAGCGCGGCGGCGGGCGGCGTGCCGCATGTGGTCGCGGATGATCCGCGCCGCGCGCTGGCGCTGGCCGCGAAGAAATTCTACGGCGCGCAGCCCGCTCATGTGGTGGCGGTGACCGGCACCAACGGAAAATCCTCGACGGTGGATTTCGCCCGGCAGATCTGGAGCCGCGCAGGGCTGAAGGCCGCCTCTATGGGCACGCTGGGCGCAATCGGGCCGAACGGCAAGGTGGATATCGGCCATACGACGCCCGACCCGGTGACCATCCACGAAACGCTTAAGGCGCTGGCCAGGCAGGGCGTGACGCATTGCGCGATGGAGGCGTCCAGCCACGGGCTTGAGCAGCACCGCCTTGACGGCGTGAACCTCTCAGCGGTCGGGTTCCTGAACTTCACGCAGGACCATCTCGATTATCACGGCACGATGGAGGAATACCTCCAGTCGAAACTGCGCCTGTTCAAGTCGCTGGCGCCGAAGGGCGTGCCGGCGATCGTCAATGCGGATAGTCCGCAGCGGGATGATTTCGAAGCGGCGGCGCGCGGGGCGGGCCTGCAGGTCGTCTCGTTCGGCTGGCGCGGCGAGGACCTGTGGATCGACGAGCTGATGCCCAAGGCGACGGGGCAATCGCTGTTCCTCTACTGGCGCGATGTCGAACAGAAACCGGTGGAGCTGCCGTTGATCGGCGAGTTCCAGGCGCTGAACGCGCTGGCGGCGGCGGCGCTCTGCCTGTCGCTGGGTATGGAGTTTCCAGCGGTGGCGGACGGCCTCGCCAATCTGAGGCCGGTCAAGGGCCGGCTGGAGTTCGTAGGCAAGACTGAGACAGGTGCCGCCGTTTTCGTCGATTATGCGCACACGCCTGACGGGCTGGACGTGCTGTTGCGGGCTGTGCGTCCGCACACGGCCGGGCGTCTGAAGGTGATCTTCGGCTGCGGCGGCGACCGCGACGCCAAGAAGCGTCCGCTGATGGGTGAGATTGCCTCGCGCCAGGCGGACGATGTGATCGTCACCGATGACAATCCGCGCTCCGAAGACCCTGCAAAGATCCGCGCTGCCGTGCTGGGCGGCGCCAAGGGAGCACGCGAGATCGGCGACCGCGGCGAAGCGATCCGCACGGTCGTCCGTGAGCTGAAGAAGGGCGATACGCTGGTGATTGCCGGCAAGGGCCACGAGACCGGGCAGATCATCGGCAGGGATATACTGCCCTTCTCTGACCAGGATGAGGCGCTTGCCGCGCTGAAGGGAGCGACCGCATGAGCGCGCCTCTCTGGACATCCGACGATATCGAACTTGCCACCGGCGGCGTTGCGACAGCACCGTTCACGATCACTGGCGGCGTATCGATCGACACGCGCAGCTTGCAGCCGGGCGATCTTTTTGTGGCGCTGAAAGACCAGCGCGACGGGCATGATTTCGTCGAGGCAGCGTTCAAGGCCGGCGCAGCAGGCGCACTTGTCTCGAGGCCTGTGTCCGGCGGACCGGTCGTGCAGGTGGATGATGTGCTGGACGCGCTGACGGCGCTTGGCATTGCGGCGCGCATCCGCTGCGGCGCGGTGCGGACGGCGGTGACAGGCTCGGCCGGCAAGACGTCGGTGAAGGAAATGCTGGCGCGCATCTATGCCGCCTTCGGCCCGTCCCATTCCAACGCCAAGAGTTTCAACAATCACTGGGGCGTGCCGCTGACGCTGGCGCGCATGCCGGAAGAGACGCAGCGCGCGATCTTCGAGATCGGCATGAACACGCCGGGCGAGATTGCGCCGCGCAGCCATATGGTGCGCCCGCAGATCGGGATCATCACGTGCATCGGGGCAGCGCACCTCGAAGGCCTCGGCTCGATCGAGGCGATCGCGCTGGAGAAGTCCGACATCTTTGCCGGGCTTGAAGCGGGAGGCACGATCATCCTGCCGGCCGAAGACGCATTCCTTGATTTCCTGTCGGCACGCGCCCGCGAGCTTTGCCCGACCGGCAATGTGGAAACCTTCGGCCGGTCGCCGGACGCGACCGCGCGCATCACCGGGTATGAAACCGACGGAAAGACGAGCCGCATCACGGTTGAGGTTGTAGGACGCCCGGCAACAGTTACGATCAACGCCGTCGGCGAACACTGGGCCCTTAACGTGGCCGCATCCCTGCTCGCTGCCAGCCAGACCGGCCGCTCCGTCGAGGACTGCGCGGCTGCGCTCAACGGTTACGCACCGCCGCCCGGACGCGGCACCGCCGAGACGCTCGCCTTGCCGGAAGGCGGGTCGTTCACGCTGATCGATGATGCCTACAATGCCAATCCTGCCAGTATGCGCGCCGCGTTGAAATCGCTCGCGCAGCGTACCGGCGGGCGGCGTCTGGCTGCGCTCGGTGACATGCGCGAAATCGGATCGACTTCGTTGCAGGAACATGTTGCGCTGGCCGGGCCGATCATCGAGGCCGGCGTCGAAGGTATATTCCTCGCCGGCCCGGAAATGCAGCATCTTGCCGAGGCGCTTCCGCCGGGTTTCCCGCAGGCATCTGCTCCGTCAGCGGATGAGTTGTGGAATCAACTGCAAAAAGCCCTGAAGGACGGCGATCTGCTCTTGATCAAAGGGTCGAATGCCTCCGGGATGGGACGGTTAGCGGACCGCTTGCGCCAATGGAGTGCAGCGGCCGGATTGGGCAAGATGGATGGCGGGCCAGAAGGGCCTGCGAGGGTAAGCTGATGCTGTACGAATGGCTGGCCGCGCCGAGCGGCGCCTTCAATCTTTTGAATTACATCACCTTCCGCACCGGTGCGGCGGTTGTGACGGCATTTCTCGTGACCGTGATCTTCGGTGACGCGATCATCAACGCGCTGCGCGCACGCCAGGGCAAGGGCCAGCCGATCCGCGACCTGTCGCTGGAAGCGCAGATGTCGAAGAAGGGCACGCCCACGATGGGCGGGCTGCTGATCTGGTTGGGCCTGATCGTCGGCGTTGCACTCTGGGGCAACCTGCAGAACCCCTATGTGTGGGTCACGCTGTTCGTGACCTTTTCCTATGCCTTCCTCGGTTTCCTCGACGACTATGCGAAGGTGACCAAGCAATCGACGGACGGTGTCTCTGCAGGCGCGCGCCTTCTGGCAGGCTTCTCCATTGCGGCCCTCGCCTGCGCCATCATCATGGGCCTGCACGGCGCGCATACGCCGGCGGGCCATGCGCAGTGGGGCCCGCTGAACCCGCTCGCCGAATGGATCGCGACGCTGGCGCCGCAGACTTCGGTTGAGCCGGCCGATCCGGATTTCTCCGGCGGTGTCGCCGTGCCCTTCGTCAACAATTACTTCCTGCCGCTCGGCGGGTTTTTCATCCTATTCGGCATGATCGTGATTGTCGGTGCCGCCAATGCCGTGAACTTTACGGACGGGCTGGACGGCCTCGCGATCGTGCCGATGACCTTTGCGGCCGCCGCCTATGCGATGATCGCCTATCTCACCGGCAACTTCGTGTTCGCGGACTATCTCGGCATCCAGTTCGCGCCGGGCGCCGGTGAACTGGCGGTCGTGCTCGGCTCGATGATCGGCGCGGGCATGGGCTTCCTCTGGTACAATGCCTATCCGGCGAAGGTCTTCATGGGCGATACCGGGTCGCTGGGTCTCGGCGGCATGCTGGGCGTGGTGGCCGTGGCGACGAAACACGAGTTCGCGCTGGTCGTGATCGGCGGGCTGTTCGTCATCGAGGCAGTGTCGGTGCTGACCCAGATCGGCTGGTTCAAGATCACCAAACGCCTGACCGGGGAAGGCAAGCGCATCTTCCTGATGGCGCCGTTGCACCACCACTTCCAGAAAAAGAACTGGCCGGAGACGCGTGTCGTCGTCCGCTTCTGGATCCTGTCGGTCCTTTTCGCCCTCGCGGGCCTCGCCACGCTGAAGCTGAGGTGAGCCGCGCGCGATGATCCCGATCACCGAATACGCTGGACGAGACGTTGCTGTGTACGGCCTTGGCCGCACAGGTCTCAGCGCGGCCAAGGCCTTGAAGGCCGGCGGCGCGCGCGTCCATGCGTGGGATGATAACGAGGAGACCCGCGCCAAGGCCGAAGCGGCCGGCATTGCCCTCTCGGACATCAACAAGCGCGACTGGCAGACATTCGCCGCGCTCGTGCTGTCGCCCGGCATTCCGTACAGGTTCCCCCAGCCGCACCGGCTGGTGCGCATGGCAGAGATGACCGGCGTGCCGGTGATCGGCGACATGGAGCTGTTCGCGCGCGCCGTTCAGGCGATGCCGGAACGCGGGCGTCCGAAAGTGGTCGGCATTACGGGCACAAACGGCAAATCGACCACGACGGCGCTGACCGGGCATATCCTCAAGGAATCCGGACGCGATGTCCGTGTCGGCGGAAACATCGGCACAGGTGTGCTGGATCTTGCGGCGTTGCATTCGAATGCAATCTACGTGCTCGAGATGTCGTCCTACCAGCTCGACCTCGTGAAGAGCCTGCACTGCAATGTCGCCGTGATGCTGAACCTCTCGCCGGACCATCTGGACCGGCATGGCGGCATGGATGGCTATCAGGCCGCCAAGATGCGAATCTTCCAGAACCAGGGTCCGCAGGATGTTGCGGTCGTCGGCTTTGACGACATTTATACGCAGTCCATCGCCATCGGCCTCTCGGCCAGCGGGCCGCAGCGCGTGACGCAGATTTCCTCGACCTACACCCTGGGCAAGGGCGTTAGCGCGGTGGAAGGTCGTCTCTACGACAATCTGAATGGCAAGGCGGAGTTCATCGGCAAACTGGAAGACTGTCCGGCGCTTCAGGGCCGGCACAATTTCCAGAATGCGGCGGCGGCCTATGCGACGTGCCGCGCGCTGGGGCTGGACCCGGCGACGATCATGGCGGGGATGAAATCCTTCCCGGGCCTGGCGCATCGGATGGAGAATATCGGCTCCATCGAAGGCGTTCGCTTCGTCAATGATTCCAAGGCGACGAATGCCCAGGCGGCCGAACAGGCGCTGCGTTCGTTCCGGAACATCTACTGGATTGCCGGCGGCGTGCCGAAAGCGGAAGGGATTGCGCCGCTGGCGCCTCTGTTCCCTAACATTTCGAAGGCCTACCTGATCGGGCAGGCCGAGGACACCTTCGCGGCGACGCTGCAGGGCAAGGTGGCGGTTCAGGCCTGCGGTACGCTGGACCGCGCGGTTGACCAGGCGTTTCGCGACGCGCGCGCGGCAGGCGATCCTGCGCCAGTGGTGCTGCTGTCGCCCGCCTGCGCCAGCTTTGATCAGTTCAAGGACTATGAGCATCGCGGCGATGTCTTCCGCAGCCTCGTCCGCGCGATGATGCCCGCAGCGCTAAAGGAGTCGGCGTGACGCATACGGCTGCTGCCCCGCTGTTGCCCCGGTCGGACGCGTCGTGGTTCACGGAATGGCGGCGCACCCTCGACTGGGGCCTTGTGGCCGGGATCCTGTTGCTTGCGGGGATTGGCCTGTTGATGTCGCTGGCGGTGGGGCCGTCGGCGGCGGCGCGGATCGGCTATGAAGATGCCTATCATTTCACTTACCGGCAGGCCGTGCATGCGGCGCTCGGCATTGGCCTGATGCTCGCCGTAAGCACGCTGGAGCGCAAATGGGCTCGGCGGTTCGCCATCCTGATTTTCCTGACATCCATCCTGCTGATGGCGGCCATCCTCGTGATCGGCCACGAAGTGAACGGCGCGCAGAGCTGGTTCCGGTTCAGTGCCTTTTCCGTGCAGCCGAGCGAGCTTGTGAAACCGACGCTGATCGTGCTGTGCGGGTGGCTGCTGTCGCAGCGCGAGCGGTACCCGGCCGCGCCCTGGGCTATTGTCTCGTTTGTGTTCTATGCCGTCACGCTCGGACTGTTTCTGCTGCAGCCGGATGTCGGCGGCGCGGCGCTGCTGTCGATGGCGTTCCTTACCGCCTTCTTCGTCAGCGGCTTGCCCAAACGGTGGGTTATCGGGTTCGGGGCAGGCGGCGCGGTCCTTGCGGTCGCACTATACAACCTTTTGCCGTATGTGAGGGTGCGGGTGAACACGATCCTCAATCCGAGCTCGGTCGACACCTTCCAGATCGAGAAGACGATCGAGGCCATCGGACGCGGCGGTCTGTTCGGAACCGGGCCAGGTGAGGGGCAGGTGAAACTGCAGATCCCGGAAGCGCATACGGATTTCATTTTTGCCGTGATCGCGGAGGAGTTCGGCCTCATTGCGATCGTCGCGGTAATGGCGATCTACGGGCTTATCGCAATCCGGGGCTTCCGGGCCGCTGCCCGCATCGAAGAGGGCTTTGCCCGAACGGCGGCCGCTGGTCTTTTTGCGCTGTTTGCGATCCAGGCCGCGGTCAATATCGGCGTCAATTTGGCCATCCTGCCGCCGACCGGACTGACGCTGCCGTTCATCTCCTATGGTGGCAGCGCAATGATCGGCATGGGATTGACGCTCGGTCTTGCGCTTGCTCTCGTGCGCGGAGAGGGCACGAGGAGCCGCGGGCCGTATGGCTAAGTTACCCCGAGAGAAGCTGGTCGTCATCGCCGCAGGCGGGACGGGCGGCCACATGTTTCCGGCACGTGCCTTTGCAGACGAGCTGCGGGCGCGCGGTTGGAAGACGGCGCTGATCTCGGATTCGCGCGGCCTGCGCTACGCGGCCGAATTTCCGGCGGACTGGAAGGAAGAGATCGAGGCGGCGTCGCCGAACTTCCGCAAGCCCTGGACGGTCCCGGGCGCCGCCCTCAAGATCAATGCCGGGATTGCCAAGGCGTCTCGCCTGCTGAAACAGCACCGCCCGGCGCTCGTGGCGGGGTTCGGCGGATACCCAGCCTTTCCCGCGCTGGCCGCTGCGCGCCGGCAGGGCATCCCGATCATCATCCATGAACAGAACGCCGTGCTCGGCCGGGTGAACCGGCAGTTCGCGCGCCATGCGAAACTGGTGGCGAGCGGTTTTCCGCGACTGGACTTCCTGCCCTCCGGATCGCCGCACCTGGCAGTCGGCAATCCCGTGCGAGCGCCGATCCTGGCCGCTGCGAGCCGGCCGTTTCCGCCGATGGACGATGTGCTGACAATCTTTGTCACGGGCGGCAGCCAGGGCTCGCGGATCATCGGCGAAGTCGTTCCTCTGGCTATTGCGCAGCAACTGCCTCCGCCGTTGATGGCGCGCATCAAGGTGGTGCAGCAGGTGAGGGAAGAGCAGATCGATGCAGTGCGGGAAATCTACCGCGCTGCAAAGATAGAATGCGAACTGGCGCCATTCTTTTCGAACATGCCGGACCGTTTGGCCGAGGCGCATCTCGTGATCGCGCGTTCGGGCGCAGGAACGGTGAGTGAGTTGGCGGCGGTCGGCCGGCCGTCGATCCTCATTCCGCTCGCGATCGCCATGGACGACCATCAGGCGGCGAATGCGGAAGCGCTGACCGAAGTGGGCGCGGCGGACATGCTGCTGGAAGCGAATGCCACACCGAAACTGCTGGGCGCGCTGATTGCGGCGCGGCTGTCTGATCCTGAGGACCTGAAGGCGCGCGCGGCGGCGGCGAAATCCGCTGCCAAGCCGGATGCGGCGCGTGAGCTTGCCGGCATGGCCGAGAGGATCGCCGAGCTGTGATCCGCAAGTCAGCTTTTCTCGCACTGGGCTTCGGCCTGTTTCTCGCGATTGCAGAGGTCGTGCGCAACTGGGGCGACTGGCAGGCCTGGCCGTTCTGGATCGTCGATTTCTTCGCCGCAGGTTCGCTGATCTGGGGCGCGCTGCGGTCGCTGCGCCAGGGATCGTCACGGCTTCTCTCTGCAGCCTGGGGCTTCACCACCGGCATCTTCTGGATGTCGTTCTTCTCCCATACCGAGGCCCTGAACGAGGGCGCCGGCGACACCTATGCAGGCGGCGCCGTGAACGAAGGCACGCTGACGCTGATCATCGGCGCAATGTTGCTGGCGGCGATAGGCGGCCTCTTCATGTCACTGACCCGCCGGACCCTCTAGGAGCGAGACCAGAATGACCGCCCCCACACCTTTCTCCGTAGGCCCTGCGCATATTGTCGGCATCGGCGGCATCGGCATGTCCGGCATCGCGGACGTGATGCTGACCATGGGTTACGAAGTGCAGGGCTCGGACGTCGCCGACAGCGCTAACGTCGAGCGGCTGCGCGCGCGCGGCGTGAAAGTGTTCATCGGGCACAAGCCGGAGAATGTGACCGGTGCCGGCACGGTGATCATTTCCTCCGCGATCAAACGCGACAATCCGGAAGTGCAGGCGGCGCGCGCGGCGGGCATCCCGGTGGTGCGGCGCGCCAACATGCTGGCCGAGATCACGCGGCTGAAATACACGGTCTGCATTGCAGGTACGCACGGCAAGACGACGACGACCTCGCTGGTCGCCTGCCTGCTCGACGGGGCAGGGATCGACCCGACGGTGATCAATGGCGGCATCATCCATGCCTATGGCTCGAACTACAAGGCGGGCGAGAGCGACTGGATGGTGGTCGAAAGTGACGAGAGCGACGGCACCTTTGCCAAGCTGCATCCGACCTGCGCCATCGTCACCAATATCGACCCGGAACACATGGACCATTACGGCACCATGGACCGGCTGCGCGAGGCCTTCGACACTTTCGTGGAGAACCTTCCCTTTTATGGATTTGCCGTTCTGTGTACGGACCATCCGGAAGTGCAGGCGCTGGCGGCGCGCGTGACGGACCGCCGCCGTATAACCTACGGGTTCAACCTGCAGGCCGATGTGCGGGCCACAAACCTGCGCACGGATCTCAACGGCGCCCATTTCGATGTGGAGATCCGGCGCGCATCCGGCAGCCCAAGGGTGATCCCGGATTTCACCCTGCCGATGGCGGGCGAACACAATGTGCAGAACACGCTGGCGGCGATTGCGGTCGCGCTGGAACTGGGCGCGACCGACGACCAGATGCGCAAGGCGCTCTCGAAGTTCGGCGGGGTGAAGCGGCGGTTCACGCAGGTGGGTGACTGGACGCCGGTGAGCGGCGGGGCGCCGGTGAAGGTGATCGACGACTATGGCCATCACCCTGTCGAGATAGCGGCGGTGCTCAAGGCCGCGCGCGCGATGCAGGGCAATGACACCCTGATCGCCGTTTGCCAGCCGCACCGATATTCGCGCCTGCACGACCTGTTCGAGGAATTCTCCACCTGTTTCGACGCGGCCGATCATGTGCTCGTGGCGCCGGTCTATGAAGCGGGTGAAACGCCCATCCCGGGTGTGACGAGCGAGGCGCTGGTCAGTTCGATCCGCCGCCATGGCCACAAGAGCGCGGAGGCTCTCGCGGGACTGTCCGACCTTCCGGAAAAGGTTCGGGCATTGGCGGGGCCTGGCGCGATGGTCGTCTGCCTCGGGGCAGGGGATATCACGAAGTATGCCGGCGAGCTTCCTGCAAAGCTAAAAGGCTGACGCGGGGTCACAGCCAAAACAGCTTCCCCTTTCGCGGCGAAAGGATAGTCTTGCCGATCAGAGCGCAGGTGACGTGCGCCGGGAGGACTTCAAATGGCGGAAGTGGTGCTGGATACGCCGGCTGCTGCGGCGCGGGGAATCGCGCCCGGTGTCGGCGGCGCGATGGGCAAGACCGGGTTTGCCTGGGCCTGGTTCGAAGCGGCGCGGAATCCCTACTACATCCTGATCGTCATCTATGTTTTCGCGCCATACTTCGCGCGCGACATTGTCGGCGCTGACATCCTGGCTAGTGGCCGGCTGGAAGGCATGAGCCCTGAAGAGGCGCGCCGCGCTGCGGGCGCGGAAGGGCAGGCGATGGTTGCCAACCTTTCCAAGACGGCCGGATACATCGCCGCGCTGACAGCGCCCTTTCTGGGCGCCGCTTTTGATCGCGGGCTGCGCCGCAAACCTTTGTTGTTGCTCTGCCTGTCGCTGATTGCTGCTGTCAGCATGTCGCTGTGGTGGGCCATCCCCGGACCAGAAGGCTTGTCGACCGGCGCGATCATGGCGCTGCTGATCGCGGCCTACGTCAGCTACAGCTATAGCGAGGTGGCGCACAACTCGATGTTGCCGGACGCCGCGGCGCCGTCCGCGCTGCCGGCGGTATCCGGACTTGGTCTTGCGCTCGGCAATGCGGCCGCGACGATCATGTTTGTGGGGATCGTATTTTTCTTTGCCTTGCCGGATGCCATCGGCTGGCCTGCGGCGGAACCGTTTTTCGGTATCGATACGTCACGGTACGAACAATTCAGGATCGCCGGGCCGATTTGCGGCGTCTGGCTGCTCCTCTCTATGTGGTATTTCTTCGTCAATGCGCGTGACACCGGCGTGAGAGGCACTTCGCCTGTGACAGCCATCACCGAAGGCGCCAAGGGCGTGATCCGCACGATCAAGCGGGCTGCCCATCATCGTGAGGCGTTCAAGTTCCTCATTGCCCGGACGATCTATGCGGACGGCATGTTTGCCCTTCTGACCATGGGCGCGGTCTATGTCAGCCTGTTCCTCGGCTGGGGTCTGATCGAGCTAACGATCTATGCCATCTGGGCCTCCGCCTGGGCTGTGGTAGGCGGCATCTTCGGCGGCTGGCTGGATCAGCGGATGGGGCCGAAGAATGCGCTGATCGTAGAATTGGCCGCCATCGTGGTCATCCTCTTCATGAGCCTTTCGATTACACGCGAGTCTGCCTTCTTCGGCCTGGTACCGAATGTGAAGTTGAATGACTGGCCGTTCTTCTCGGGGTCGTCGGACCTCATCTATCTTGCGCAGGGCGCACTGATTGCGGTGTTCGCCACCGCCAACATTTCCTCTAGCCGCTCGATGCTGATCCATGTCGCGCCGCCCAACATGCGGGGCGAGTTCTTCGGCCTGTTTGCGATTGCAGGTACCGTAACAGTCTGGCTTGGACCCATGCTGATCGAATATTTCACGCGCTGGTCAGGCGATCAGCGGATCGGCATGTCAGCGATTGCGCTGCTGTTCTTTGCCGGACTTGCGGTGCTGCTCACCGTGAAGCGGGAGCCGCCCGCGAGCGAGCGCCCGGCGGACTAGGCGTCAAGGACCAAAGCCTGTGCCGGGATCGCTGTCTGTCTCGCGCGCGATCTGGGTCACGCGCCGCGGTCGCAGGTAGAAGACGTCGGTCAAAGTCTGCGATCCGTCGAGCACGAAGCCCACGGGGCTTTCATACTCGAACTCAACTTCGGCCACGATCACGGAGCCGGGACTCGGCACAAGGCCCGCAGGCACGGAAATCAGCGTATTCGTCGTGTACGGCGTCATCTGGAAGCCGTCTGACCAGTCCACCCGGGTCTGGCCGTCGCCGTTGTCGACCACCGAGGTGAGCCGCATACGGGAATTGAGCACGGAGTAGGGCTGCATGGTCACGGCGGCCGCATCGAACAGTTCGCTCATGTCGGCATCACTTACGGTGACGAGGCGGGCGGTCAGGTCGCCAAGGCTGGACGCGGTCGTGGTGACGCGGCGATCGGCGCGCATCAGCAAGCTCAGCTCGATACACCCGAAGTAGATCAGCACCATCAGCGGCGCGATCAAGGCAAACTCGACGGCCGAGATACCCTTCTCATTGTAACAGATGCCCTGGATGCCGCGCCAGCGCGTGCGGCGTGTGAGGGGCGCTAGGAGGCGGGACAGGGACATGGCGTCAGCTCCCGAACGGTTCATTGCGGAAAACGGTGCTGGATTGCAGGAGGTGACGGTCGCCTGCCATGTTGGCGAGCGGCTTGGACATCAGTGGCGTGATCAGCTTCCATTCGTAGAAAGCGCGCACGGCGATGATGTCGTTCGGGCCGCCTGGTTCGAACCGGAAATCTTCATTGTCGAGGTTTCCGTCGCCGTCGATCGGCGCGCCAATGGGGGAGGCGGCAAAGTTTGAAACCGTCCTGACGTCCAGTGAGAGGCGGGCGTCACACTCCATGATTTCGAAAAGTTCCGAGCACAAACGGTTTCGGAATTGGACTTCCGTCATACCGGCTTGCTGGGCTTCGCCGGTTCGCAGCGGCCGGGCTGCTTCCCATACCGCGTGTTCCAGCACGGTCGACATGATGAAGATCATGCAGACTTCAAGCAGACTGAAGATCAGGAAGAAGAAGGGCGCAGCGATCAGGGCGAATTCTACTGCGGCCTGTCCGCGCCGGTCATCGGCATAAGCCTGCCAGCGCGTCTTGAGGCGCGCCGCTAGACTGATTTGCTGAGCGCAGGCCATTGATCCGATCCCCAGATGAGTCAGAACATCGGACCTATCACAAGCCGGTTTGCCGCTAGTTGAGCCGATGCATCAAATTTGATCGACCTGGACTGGACCTGTGCCAGAGCAGGACTTACTGGCCAGACGTAAGCGCTTGCGACTGCAGCTGCTGGTCGACCAGCGTGGAGAAGAATGTCGGATCGTCGCCGGTGCTGAGCACCGCCTTGCAGGTCGGCGAGCAGTCATAAGTGAAGTTCTGGCCGGCGCGGTTGACCGTGACGAGGCTGGTGGTACCCGCAGTGACCATGACGTCGGTGTTCAGGATCTCGCGGCCCGACTTGTCGAACACCAGCAGGTTGGTCGTGCCGTAGCTCTTGCCGGTCAGGAACAGAAGCTGTTCGTTGTGCACGGAGACATCGGCAATATTCTTGTTGCCGATGACAATGCTGGCCGCCGTGCCATTGATACGCAGAGGCGTGGCCTTGCCGGTCTCGACATAGAGAGCATCCGCAAAGGCCGCAGAGGCAAGGGTAAGCGCTGCTGCAGTGAGCGCAGCGGCTTTCAGGCGGATGGTCTTCATACGGAACTCCGGGGCAGGGATGCCTGAATATTCCAGACTTTGGTTTACTGAATCCTAACCGGGAACCTTTGCGCGGTGTTCCGCATAAGGACTGCGGGGTCGCCAGATTCGAATCACCGGCCAACCATTCGCGCACCGCTCTCTATATATAGGGCCGGGCAGCGCTTTTGCGCGCTGCGACAGGCGCGTTCCGGGTTGGCCGGGACAGGTTTTCACGCTTGCTTCAGTCGCGGTAAACGAAAGGCTTATCCGGCTTCACGAATTATCTGTTTTCTTCAATAATATCTGAACTGTGCGCGTGTACAAACAATCCTGTTCCGGAAGAAAAGTTCAAGCCGGGACATGTCAAATGCATGATGGGAGTTTCCAATGTTTGCACGTTTCCTGAAAGACGAGTCGGGCGCAACCGCTATTGAGTACGGCCTGATCGCCGCCCTCATCGCTGTCGCCATCATCGGCGGCGTCACTGCTCTCGGCTCCAACGCCAACGCTACGTTCGGCAATATCGCCACGCAGATGCAGTAAGCGGCCAAGGCCAGTCTGACTGGCCCGCCAAGACTACGGAGCCGCCGGGTTATGCCCGGCGGCTCTTTGCATTGGACCGCGTGTTGGTCCGGGAAAGGCTTCATTCAGGGTTTTGGGGCAGGTTGCGAGCGTCGCTGACCCCGGAGCTTGCGTCATGATTCTCATACTTCTGTCGGGCCTGTTCCTGGCACTGTGCCTTTTTGCTGCCCTGCATGACGTCAACCGCCTGACCATTCCAAACTGGCTGAACCTGACTATTGCTGGCCTGTTTGTCCCCGCAGCGCTGGTTTCCGGACTGCCGCTTGAGATACTCGGCGGGCATGTGCTGGCAGGCGCTCTCGCTTTCGTCATCGCCATCGGCCTCTTTGCCTTCCGCGTATTCGGGGGAGGGGACGCGAAGATGATTCCCGCCGTCATGCTGTGGATCGGCCCGGGCGCGGCGCTCTCTTTCATTGTGACCATGGCAATGGTTGGCGGTGCCTGCGCGCTGGTGCTTTTGGTTGGTAAGCGGAGCATCCCGGCCGCTGCGATACCGGGGTTCATGCGCGCCCCGTTCGAGGGCAACGGCGGCGTGCCTTATGGTGTGGCCATCGCTGCCGGCGCGGTGCTTGCGGGCGCGTCTTCGCCACTGCTCGCCGCATTTTATGAATCCGTCGGCCTGCGCGGTTAACGTTCCTTTAGGCGCAGCGTGCGAATTTCCGATTGATTGAAAAGGCTTAATGCGTCCTGCACGGCCTGATGATTTCGAGTAAGAGGAGTGGCGCCTGATGTCGCCGATGCGTATCATCATCCTTCTTCTGGCGCTCGCCGCCGCAGGGGGCGCTGCCTTCCTGGTCCTGCAGCTGAGCAGGCCGCAGATCCTCACGCAGACTGTTACCAAGGACAAGCTGCTGGTGGAAGAACGCGAAGTCTCCGAAGTGGAAGTGCTGACCGTCACCCGGGATTTCGCCGTCGGCGAGACGATCAAGGCCGAAGATCTGAAATGGTCGCCCTGGCCGCAAGCCAATGTCGTCGATGGCTACTATGTCCAGACGACGGTTCCGGCTTCGATCGAGACGCTGACTGGTGCCATCGTGAAGGCCGCCCTCTATAAGGGCGAACCAGTCCTGCCGCAGAAGGTTGTCATCAAGGGAGAGCAGGGGCTCCTTGCCTCGATGATGAGCCCGGAGATGCGTGCGATCTCGGTCGAGATCTCTGCCGAATCGGCATCAGGCGGTTTCATCCTGCCAAACGACCGTGTCGACCTGATCGTCACCTATGACCAGAAAGGCGAGCCCGAGCGCGGTATCCGTGAGCGAACGGTGGCAACGACCATCGTCTCCAACGTCCGTGTACTTGCAATCGACCAGAACTTCCAGACCACTGCTGAAGGCGAGACTGCACGCCTTGGAAGCACGGCGACGCTGGAAGTCACGCCCGCCGAAGCAGAACTTGTGGCAATGTCGATGCGCATGGGGGAGTTGTCCCTTGCATTGCGTCCGCTTGAGACCTCGGTCAGCGGCACTGATCGCAATCCCAGAACAGAGCTTCTGCAGGGAGCGGGCGGCTCTGGCGGAGGCATAACGATCATACGCAACGGTAACGCAACAGCGGCCGGCGTGGGGGGCAACTGAGCATGCGCATTCTCAAGATCCTGGCTGTCGCAGCCATCTTCAGTTTCGGGCCGGTTCAGACACTTCCGGCGCAGACCGTTCCTAACGGTGCAGGCACTGTCATCACCTCTGCCGGAAATGGCGCGAACTCGCGCACCGTCACGGTTGGTGTGAATAAGTCGGTCATCATCGAACTTGAAGCGCCTGCCGCAGACGTCGTCATCGCCAACCCCGAGATCGCTGATGCAGTTGTGCAGACTTCGCAGCGTATCATCTTCCGCGGTGTGAAGTATGGCCAGACAAGTGCCCTGATCTTTGATCGGTCCGGCCGCACCCTGCTTGACCTCTCACTCCACGTCGAAACCGACATGGCGGCGTTGGAGGAGACCATCCGGCGTCATGTTCCGGAAGCGCGGGTAAAGCTCGAAAGCTTCAACGGCAATATCGTCATGACGGGTTCGGTCGATAGCCTCGCCCAATCCGAAAATGTGCGCCAGCTCGTCGCGGCCTACTTTCCGGCAGGCACCGCAGACGGCCCCCAGATCGTCAACATGCTGAGCATTCTTGCGCCGGATCAGGTGTTGCTTGAAGTTCGCATCGTCGAAATGCAGCGAAACATCGTGAAGCAGCTCGGCATCAACCTGTCGGGTATGCCCAGCTGGGGCAACTTCGAATCCGCATTGCTCAGCCCGCCGTTCTCTACGGCCGGCGATATCAGCAGCAATCTCGGCTTCCCGATCCAGGGCCGCTCTCTGGGTGGTCTGGGTGCGGAGCTTGACTACACAAACTACAATGGAACGCGCCTTCAGTCGCGTGCCGGGGCTGCAATCAATGCCCTTGAGCGGATCGGCGTCGTCAAGACACTGGCCGAGCCGAACATGGTCGCGATGTCCGGCGAAAGCGCCAAGTTCCTTGCGGGCGGTGAATTCCCGGTACCCGTGGGCCAGGATAACCAGGGTCGCATCACGGTCGAGTTCAAGCCTTATGGTGTCGGCCTCGGCTTCACGCCGGTCGTCCTCTCCGAAGGCCGCATCTCGCTGAAGGTGTCGACGGAGGTTTCCGAGCTGACGTCGCAGGGTGCCTTCCAGGGCCAGCGCCGCACGGTCGTTGATGAAGACGGCAACGTGGTCAATATCGAAGGCGTGACGCTGCCCGGCCTGACAGTCCGCCGCGCCGAGTCGACGATCGAGCTACCTTCCGGTGGATCGATGATGATGGCGGGCCTGATCACCTCGAAGGATCGCCAGAACCTCGACCAGGTCCCCGGCCTGAAGAAGCTGCCGATCCTTGGCGCGCTGTTCCAGTCGCGCGACTTCATCTCCGAGGAAAGCGAACTGGTCATCATCGTGACGCCGTATCTCGTGAACCCGGCGGCTAAGGGCGAGCTGCGCACTCCCGCCGATGGGTATGCCAACGCCTCAGATGCCAAGACGATCTTCTTCGGCAAGCTGAATGAAACTTATGGGCGCGAAGGCGCTCCGGTCAAAGCAGAAGAATACAAGGCCCCTGTGGGCTTCGTGGAAGAGTAGGGGATAGAGCAATGAGCAAGCCGCATCACGCTTTCCTGGTTCTCGGCGCCAGCCTGATGAGCCTCGGCGCCTGCGCAACCCATGCGCCGACGGCCGTCAGCGAGGACTTTCTCACCGGTTCGGCGTTGAGCCGCAACGAGATCGGTGTGGCCAAGCGCACGGAGTTTCTCGAAGTGGCCATCGATCCGTCCGCCAGCGAATTGGCAGACACCGACCGCGCCCGCATCCGCAACTTTGTCGGCAGCTATGCCCAGCAGGGACATGGGCCGCTGGTCATGTCGCTGCCGGTCGCCAGCTCCAATCCGCAGCTCGCTGTCACCGCTGTTGCCGAAGCCCGCGCGATCGCCTGGGAAAAGGGCATCCGCTATGACGAGATCGAAGGCACGACACACGGTGCGGGCGAAGCCTATTCGCAGCCGCTGATCATTGCCTACCAGGCCTTTGATGCCGTCGCGCCTGAATGTTTGTCGAAAGCAGCGCTGGATTTCTCGGATGTCTCTTCGAACAACAACCTTCCGACCCTTGGCTGTTCCATTCGCACCAACATGGCAGCGATGATCGCCGATCCGTCGGACCTGCAGGGCACCCGTCCGCTGGAGGCTGGCGATGCCGGCCGCCGCGAGGTGATCATGGAGAAGTTCCGCAAGGGCGAGTCCACGGCGTCGATCCGGTCGGCCCAGGAATCGGGCGCTGTTTCGCAAGTCGTGAATTAAGGCCGGTACGTCCGGCAACAGGAGTATGCGTCAAATGGGTAAGGAAACGGCACTTTTTGAGGACGATTTCGGCACCGAGTTCGAAGACGTGTTCAATGAAGATGCGCTGACCGGCGCGAACGATATTGGCCCGGCGGATCCGTTCGCGGAGAGTTCTGCACAGCCCGTGCAGCCGGTCACGGATTTCGCTTCCAAGCCGCTTTCGGCAGCCCCGTTCGCCTTCGCCCCGCTCGACCAGTCCGGCGGCGACGCGATGCTGCCGGCTATCTCGATCAAGCTTTTTTACGAGCGTGAAGAAACCCGCGCCCTGATGCAGCTTTGCGCAAAAGACCGGCGCATGGGCCGCGCCACCGTTGACTGCATTCCGGGCGGCATTCCGGCTGCCATCGCTGACCTGCGTACCAACGCGACGCCAAACCTCCTGATGGTGGAATCCTCCGCCCAGGCCGTGCAGGTGCTGCACGAGATCGATGCGTTGGCAGAGCATTGCGACGATCACGTCAAGGTACTGGTTATCGGTGCTGTCAACGACATCACGCTTTATCGCCACCTTGTTGCGCGAGGCGTATCAGAATATCTCGTTCCGCCGTTCCAGCCGCTGAACATCATCCGGTCCATCTCGGCCTTGTTCGCAGATCCCGATGCCCCGTTCCTCGGCAAGCAGATCTCCGTGGTCGGCGCAAAGGGCGGGGTAGGGGCCTCAACGATCGCTCATAACCTGGCCTGGGCGCTCGCCGAGAACACCCATGTCAACACGACCCTTGTCGATCTCGACCTTTCCTTCGGAACAACGGCACTCGATTTCAACCAGGACACGCCGCAAACTATCGCAGACGCGCTGCTCGCGCCCGAGCGCGCCGACAATGCCGTGATCGAGCGCCTGCTGACGCGGGCTTCCGAGCGCCTGTCACTGTTCACCGCGCCGGCGAACATCAACCAGATCATGGATATCCCGGACGAATCCTATGCCACCGTGATCGACAATGTACGCCGCAACGTGCCTTACATGGTTCTGGACCTGCCGCACACATGGAATGCGTGGGTGCGCAACACGTTGATTGCGTCGGACGAAGTTATCATCGTCTGCCAGCCGGACCTCGCGTCGCTGCGCAACGGCAAGAACATGATCGACCAGCTCAAGGGGCACCGCGTCAACGACCATGCGCCGCGCCTTGTGCTGAACATGTGCGGTGTACCGAAGCGCCCTGAGATCCCGGTCAAGGATTTCGCTGCGGCGATCGGCGTCGAGCCGACCGTAATCGTGCCCTTTGAACCGGAAGTCTTTGGCCTTGCCGCGAACAATGGCCAGATGATCTCCGAGACGTCTCCGGCTGCGAAATCATCCATGGCTGTCGACCAGCTTGCGAGCCTTCTGACCGGCCGGTTGATACAGGCGCAAGAGAAATCTTTCCTCAAGAAACTTCTGGGCAAGTAAGCC
Organism: uncultured Hyphomonas sp.; assembly: GCA_964643405.1. Classification (GTDB taxonomy): domain Bacteria; phylum Pseudomonadota; class Alphaproteobacteria; order Caulobacterales; family Hyphomonadaceae; genus Hyphomonas. The sequence goes on from CAZXQD010000013.1 coordinate 33,236, forward strand.
GGTCTGCAGTGAACGGGTAAGTAAATGGCATTCGGGAAACGCTCAGGCTCTGCCGCCACAACGCTTCCAGGCGCGCCGGCCGCAGCTGCGCCGGCGCCCAAGCCGGCTGCGCCTGCGGCACCTGCTGCGCCCAAGCCTGCGGCCGCGCCTGCGGCGCCGCCAGCGGCGGCTGTGAAGCTGAAAACCCCTGAGCTGAAACCGGAACCGGTGCGCAAGGTCAATCAGCATTCCGAGCAGTACTACGCGACGAAGACCACGATCTTCAATGCGCTGATCGACACGATCGACCTCTCGCAGCTCGCCCAGCTGGATACCGAGAGTGCCCGCGAGGAAATTCGCGACATTGTCGTGGAAATCATCAGTATCAAGAACGTCGTCATGTCGATCTCCGAGCAGGAATACCTGCTGGATGACATCTGTAACGACGTTCTTGGCTATGGCCCGCTCGAACCGCTGCTGGCCCGCGACGACATCGCCGATATCATGGTCAACGGCGCCGATACGACCTATATCGAGGTCAACGGCAAGATCGAACGGACCAACATTCGCTTCCGAGATAACGCGCAGCTGATGAACATCTGCCAGCGCATCGTGTCCCAGGTGGGCCGCCGGGTGGATGAAAGCTCGCCGATCTGCGACGCGCGTCTTCTTGACGGTTCACGCGTGAACGTCATCGCGCCGCCGCTGGCCATTGATGGCCCGACGCTCACCATTCGTAAGTTCAAAAAGGACAAGCTGAAGCTTCAGGATCTTGTGCGGTTCGGCTCCATCAGCGAAGCGGGCGCCGAAGTGCTGCGCATTATCGGGCACAGCCGGTGCAACGTACTGATTTCCGGAGGTACGGGCTCGGGCAAGACGACGCTGCTGAACTGTCTTACCGGCTTTATCGAGCCCGGCGAACGCGTCATCACCTGCGAAGACTCCGCGGAACTTCAACTGCAACAGCCGCACGTTGTACGTCTCGAGACGCGCCCGCCAAACATTGAAGGTTCAGGCGAAATCACGATGCGGGATCTCGTCAAGAACTGTCTGCGTATGCGTCCGGAACGTATCATCGTGGGCGAGGTGCGCGGACCCGAAGCGTTCGACCTCCTGCAGGCCATGAACACCGGTCACGATGGTTCAATGGGAACGCTGCACGCAAACTCTGCACGCGAAGCCCTAAGCCGCGTCGAATCCATGATCACCATGGGTGGCTTCTCGCTGCCTGCAAAGACCATCCGTGAAATGATTGTCGGCTCCATCGATGTGGTCATCCAGGCCTCTCGTCTTCGCGATGGTTCACGCCGCATCATGGGCATCACCGAAGTGCTGGGTCTCGAAGGTGATACGATCATCCTGCAGGACATCCTGAAGTATGAGATCGACGGCGAAGACGACAACGGCAAGATCATTGGCCGTCACCGCGGTATGGGCATCGGCCGTCCGCGCTTCTGGGAGCGAGCATCCTACTACAACATGGAGCGCGAGCTGGCTGACGCCCTCGATGCGCTGAACAACGCCTGATGAGCAGCACCCTGATCATTATATTCGTTGCGCTCCTCGCTTTTCTGGCAATCGTCGGGGTTGGCTTCACACTAACGGGCGGCAGGGACGACGTCGCCAAGAAGCGCGCCCGGGAGATCGGGGCGGGGCGCACGACTTCGCAGGTGACGAAGGCTTCCAAAGTTGTCGATGACACAGCCAAGCGCCGTGCCAAGACTCAAGAAATGCTGGAGAACCTTCGCAAGCAGGACAAGGAACGCCGCAAGGTTTCCGCCGCGCAGGATATTGGCTCGAAGCTTACACAGGCTGGCCTTGAGCTGCCGATCCCGATGTTCTGGGTGATTTCCGTGATCTGCGGCGCGGTCTGTGCCGGCGTAGTGTGGATGTCGGGCGCCGACGGACTCGTGATCAGCGGCATCAGCTTCAAGAGCCGCCCGCTACTCTGTCTGGCGGCTGGTTTCGCCGGAACGTTCGGCCTGCCGCAATTCGTGCTGAATACGATGATCAAGGGTCGTCACAAGAAGATGATCAACCAGTTCGCCGATGCGCTTGATGTGATCGTGCGCGGTGTGAAGACTGGCCTGCCCCTCAACGAATGTATCCGCATCATCGCGAAGGAAAGCCCGGAGCCGCTGCGCAAGGAGTTCCTGACCTTCGCGGACAACCTCGCCATGGGTTCGGGCCTCGAGCGTGCGCTGGCCCAGCTATACAAGCGTATGCCGCTGCAGGAAGTAAACTTCTTCGCCATCGTGCTTACAATTCAGGCCAAGGCAGGTGGTAACCTCTCCGAAGCGCTCGGAAACCTATCAACGGTCATACGTTCACGGAAGATGATGCGCGAGAAGGTCAAGGCGCTTTCCTCCGAAGCCAAGGCGTCCGCCTTCATCATCGGCTCGCTCCCTTTCGCCGTCGGCATCATGGTCTTCATGACGACGCCTGACTACATCATGGAACTGTTCCTGACTGAAACCGGCCACGTTATCCTCGCCATGGCAACGGCGATGATGGGTCTCGGCATCACGGTCATGCGCAACATGATCAACTTTGACATGTAGGAGCAGGTTGAGATGTACGAGTTCATCCTCTCCTTCACGCGGCCCGACACGCTGGCGGCGTATCTTGTCGCGGCTGCGGTTTTCGGAACATTCCTGACCTTTGCACTGCCTTACCTGCAGGGCAACAAGCTCGAAACCCGCCTCAAGGCCGTCGCCTCGCAGCGGGAACGCCTGCGCAAGCAGAGCCGTGCAGCGCTGGAGAAAAAGGGGCTTCGCCGTAAGGACGACTCCGTCGTCGGCAACATCTCGTCCAAGCTGAACCTTGCCAAGGCGCTTGAAGATCCGAACGTCGTAAAGCTGATGAACCAGGCGGGCCTGCGTGGCCCGGGCCCGATTTCGGCGTTCTACTTTGCACGGATGATCCTGCCGTTCGTCGGTGCGCTGCTTGCGTACCTCTACATTTTCTACGTCAATGATCACGGCCTCAGCACATTCATGAAGTATGGTTCGCTCGCCTTCGGCGCTGCGGCCGGTTTCTATGCCCCGAACCTCTACATCTCCAACCTGGCCCAGAAGCGCCAGAAGTCCCTGATGCGGGCCTTCCCGGACTCGCTCGACATGTTGCTGATCTGCGTCGAGGCCGGTATGTCGATCGAGATGGGGTTCAACAAGGTCAGCCAGGAAATTGGCGTCGCCTCGCCGGAGCTAGCCGAGGAATTCGGCATCACGGTCGCCGAGCTGTCCTATCTGCCCGACCGCCGCCAGGCTTACGAGAACCTCGCCATCCGCACCGGCCATGAAGGCGTCAAGGCCGTCTGCATGGCACTCGGCCAGGCCGAGCGTTACGGTACGCCGCTCGGCGATGCGCTGCGTCTTATGGCCAAGGAGAACCGCGAGATGCGGATGTCCGAAGCCGAGAAGAAGGCGGCCGCGCTCCCGGCCCAGCTCACCGTGCCGATGATCCTGTTCTTCCTTCCGGTCCTTTTCCTCGTCGTGCTTGGCCCGGCGTACATCAAGTACAACAAGATGCAGGGCAAGAACGAGGCGGCGCCTCAGGTGACGGAACTTCAGGTCGACCGCGACTACGCCTGAACGCGCTGCGCGGGGCTTTCCCTGCGCGCCGCGTGCCGCTAGACCCGGCGCATGAGCCTGTTGCCCCTCGCCACCACGACGCTTGCCCGTTTCGGCCTCAAGACCAACGCCAGCACAGGCGGTATTGCCTGCCGTACGCCGCTCACCGGCGAAACGCTCACTCATATACCGCTTGATGGTCCGGGTGCCGCTGAAGCGGCCATGTTCGCCGCGATGCGCGCATTCGCCGACTGGCGCGATGTGCCGGCGCCGCGCCGGGGTGAACTTGTGCGCTTGCTCGGCGAAGAATTGCGAAACGCGAAGGATGATCTTGCGACGCTTGTTACGCTCGAGGCCGGGAAAATTCCCGCCGAGGCGATGGGCGAAGTGCAAGAGATGGTCGACATTTGCGACTTTGCAGTCGGTCTCTCGCGCCAGCTGCACGGGCTTACCATTGCTTCCGAGCGGCCAGGGCACCGGATGATGGAGACCTGGCATCCCGCGGGCGTGACCGGTGTTATCACGGCGTTCAATTTTCCTGTTGCCGTATGGGCCTGGAATGCCGCACTGGCGCTGGTCTGCGGCAACCCGGTGATCTGGAAACCGTCGGAGAAAACGCCGCTCACGGCGCTCGCCGTCATGAAAGTGTTCGAGCGTGCTGTACGTGTTTTCGGCGACGCACCGGAGGGGTTGGCTTCCTGCCTCATCGGCGGACCGGATATCGGCGCGATGCTCGCCGCAGACCCGCGCGTCGCCATTGTGTCTGCTACTGGCTCCACGCGCATGGGCCGCGCCGTGGCGCCGGTTGTTGCCGCGCGTTTCGGCAAGACCATCCTGGAACTCGGTGGCAACAATGCTGCGATCGTCTGTCCGTCTGCGGATCTTGATCTTGCGGTGCGCGCGATTGCCTTCTCGGCGCTTGGCACAGCGGGGCAGCGTTGCACAACCATGCGCCGCCTCTTCGTCCATGCCTCCATTGTGGACAGCCTGATCCCGCGCCTGCGCGCCGCGTGGGTTTCGGCCAAGGTAGGCAATCCGATGACGCCCGGCGTGCTCTTGGGACCGCTTATCGATGCAGCGGCAGGAGAAGCGATGATGGCTGCCTTGGCTGAGGCGAGCGCCGTGGGCGGTGAGGTCTTTGGGGGTGAGCCGATCGATGTCGGCGGCGGCACCTATCATCGCCCGGCCCTCGTTGTCATGCCATCGCAGACTGGGCCCATGCTGTATGAAACCTTCGCTCCGATCCTCTATGTCGTGCGGTATACGGAGCTTTCAGAAGCGATTGCTCTCAACAATGCCGTATCTGCGGGTCTTTCGTCGTCTATCTTCACGACCGATCTGCGAGAGGCAGAAAGATTCCTTGCATCGTCCGGCTCGGATTGCGGGATCGCGAACGTCAATATCGGCACATCTGGCGCCGAGATCGGTGGAGCATTTGGCGGAGAGAAGGAAACCGGCGGCGGGCGCGAGTCCGGATCGGATGCTTGGAAAGGCTACATGCGCCGGGCCACCAATACGATCAACTATTCCAGTGCGCTCCCGCTCGCGCAGGGCATCCGTTTTGATACGGACTAAGCGGGCTAGTTGCGTTGGCGCAGGGTCCGCTTCGGGCCCTCGTCCTCGGCAGCGGCCGTCTCGGCAACCTGCGCCGTCTTCGGCGCGTCAGCAAGTGCCTCCCAGCTGCGCGCCGGCTGAATCAGTCCGCGCAGCAGCTGCACGTTCTGGTCCACCACATCGTCCGGTGCGCCGGCGCCGCTGACTGACTTCATGTCTTCGAACTTGCCTTGCAGGCCGAGCACAAGGGCAAGGTTTTCGGTCACCCGCGCGCCGGCATCCGGATTGGCGGCGGCAAGGCGCAGTTTCGCTTCGGCGCCGGCAAGGTCGCCGGTCAGGACCAGCGACAGGCCGTAATTGGTCAGGGTCGTGGTGCGCAACGGTTCGATCTCGAGGGCCTTGAGGTAGGATGTCTGCGCAAGGCGGTGCTGGCCCTGCCGGTCATAGGTGGTGCCCAGCGCAGCCCAGGTTTCGGACCGGTCCGGAGCGACTTCGGTGGCGCGGTGGAATACGCGTCCCGCTGTCGGCACATCGCCCTTGGCCATCTGAATGCGGCCCAGCAGCATCAGCAGGTCCGGGTTGTCGGGGTGCACGATCAACGTGCGCGACAGCACATCGATGGCGCGGTCATGGCTGCCGATCTCGCGCAGCGCCCGGGCAAACTCAAGCGCGACCTCGAGGTCCTCGGCATTCTTGTTGTTTTCCTTTGCCCAGAAGTTCGCGCGCGTCAGTGGGTCGGCGCGGTTGGCGGCGGCGCGCTCCTCGGGCGATGCAGGGCGCATCGCTGCCTTCATCGCCAATTCGGCCTCCTTCTCGGCGCTCGGCGTTGAGGCGCAGGCGGCGGCAGCAAGGGCAAAGGCTATCAAAGCCAGAGACGTTTTGGCACTGGACATCATCGGGCTCCGTGTATGTATCGGCAGCATGAGCCGCAATCATGAAGGGGCGTGGTCAAGGTTCGGTTAACGCCGCCGCGCCCGTCCTTAACCGGCAAATTTCTCAGGATGCCCAATGCACAAGAGTTTCATCGCCAAACCGAAACACGCCGCCCGCGTCTACCTTTTCACGTCCGCGGGCTTCAAGTCGCTGAAGGATGATCCATTCCCTTCGGCACGCGCAATTGCAGGTGCGCAGGACTTTACCGGCGGGGCAGGGCAGACGGTGCTGGTTCCAGGCCCTGACGGGAAGATCGGGTCGGTCCTCTTCGGGCTCGGGACTGGCAAAGATGCGCTCGCCGTTGCGGCCCTTTCGGCGCGCCTGCCGGAAGGCGACTACGAGATTGCCGATGATGGCGGCCAGCCCTTCGACCATATTGCCGCCGCATGGGCTGACGGGGCCTACCGTTTCGAGCGTTACAAGACTGCGCGAACCAAGCCGCCGAGATTGAAGATCCCTGGCGGGAAGGAAGGCGAGCGCCTGTCACGCGAGGCCGATGCCGCCGCCCACCTGCGCGACATGGTCAACACGCCCGCTGCCGAGATGTCGCCGGAAGGCCTGCAGTCCGAAATGGCAGAACTTGCCAAGCGTTTTGGAGCAGAGCTGCGCGCGACCATTGGTGAGGCTCTCCTGCCGGAAGGCTACCCGATGGTGCACGCCGTCGGCCGAGCTGCAGCTGTCGCGCCCCGTTTCCTCGAGCTTGAATGGGGCAAGTCCGGGCATCCTAGGATCGCCCTCGTCGGCAAGGGCATCACATTCGATTCCGGCGGCCTCAACATCAAGGGAGGCGACGGCATGCGTATCATGAAGAAGGACATGGGCGGCGCGGCCCACGCGATCGCGCTGGCCGAACTCATCATGGGGGCTGGTCTGCCGGTCCACCTGAAGCTCTATGTCTCGGCCGCGGAAAACGCGATATCGGGCAGTTCCTTCCGCCCCGGCGACATCCTCTCCAGCCGAAAGGGCCTCACGGTCGAGATCGACAATACCGATGCCGAAGGCCGCCTCGTTCTCGGTGATGCACTTGCCCGCGCCTCTGAGGACAATCCTGATCTGATCCTCGATTTCGCAACGCTCACTGGCGCGGCCCGCGTTGCCCTCGGCGCCGATCTTGCGCCGCTTTACACCGATGACGAACAGCTGGCCGCCGACATCCTTGCCGCATCGGCGCGAACCGGCGATCCCGTCTGGCGCATGCCGCTCTGGGAGCCCTACCTCGCTGATCTCAAGAGCCCGGTCGCCGACCTTGTGAACTCCGGCGGCAGTTTCGCCGGCTCGATCACAGCTGCCGTGTTCCTGAAACAGTTCGTCGATGCGAAAAGCTGGGCTCACTTCGACATCTGGGCTTGGCGGAAAGCAAAGTATGGCCGACCCGAAGGCGGCGCGCCGTGCAGCCTGCGCGCGGTGTGGTCAATGCTCGAAGCCCGCTACAGCGCCTGACCGCGTTATTGCGGAATGCCGTCTTCCTCGGAAATGCGGATCGCTTCGCGCACGCGCCCGCGTACGAGTAGCGTGTCAATGTTCTTCGGGTCTGCCGCCATCGCGTCGTTCACGTCGCGCATGGCCAAATCATAGGCGCGCTTGTTGAGGTGGACTTCTGCGCGCAGCTGGTGAGCCGTCGGATTTCCGGGCGAATTGGCGAGGGCAAAGTCGAGGTCTGATAGCGCCTCGTCCCATTTCTCCGTGATGATGTACGCCGTTGCCCGGTCGAGGAGCAGGTCGGTGGTGGCGGGCGCAAACTTCAGGCCGTCCGAAAATGACACGATCGCCGCGTCAGGCGCACCTGCCTGCAGCCAGGCATGGCCGGCTTGGGACAGGTAGAGGGCGCGCTGTTCCATGGTCCCGCCGTCCGGTGCGCTGGCGAGCGCCTGCAGGCGTTGTGCGCCGGTCTCGAAATTGCCCAGCGCGATAAGGGCCAGTGCCGTGCACTGCCGCGCGCCCGGCCGGTTGCCTTCAAACGTCCAGGCCAGGCCATCCTCATAGGCGTTCTCGGGATCGGTCTCGATCTTCTCCACGCAGGCCTTCAGCCGGGCGTCTTCCGCCTTGGCGATCTCGGCGCCGGCGGATTGCAGCATCAGCAGCGTTCCGGCAGCAAGGGCAATCATCGACATGGGCAGCAGCCTCCGATCCGTCTATGCAAGGCGCTTTAGGCAACGGCGCACCGGCATTGGCAAATGACTTCCCCGCAATCTCTGCTGTTTGTTTTCGGTCTTGGCTATAGTGCCCAGCAGCTTGCAGCTGCTCTGATCCCGGAAGGCTGGCAGGTCGCCGGCACGGTGAGGACACCGGCCAAGGCGTCCGCCTTGCAGGCCGAAGGCATCGCCGCAGTTGCTTGGGCCGGGGAGGGGCCTGTCGATGTGCCGCCCGACGCGCACTGGCTTGTCACGCTTCCGCCGGGCAGTGCCGGTTGCCCGGCGGCCCTGTCTGCCGGCGCCGCGGCGCACACGGCCCGGTCTGTTACCTACCTGTCGACAACCGGCGTTTATGGCGATCTCAATGGTGGCTGGGCCTTCGAATGGAGCCCGGTGGCGCCATCGTCGCCGCGTGCCGAGGCCCGTGTCATGGCGGAGCAGCAATGGCTCGCCGCTACGCAGGGTCGCGCCCGTCTTGTTCGCCTGCCGGGCATTTACGGTCCTGGGCGTTCGCCGTTTGACCGGCTACGCGACGGGACGGCCCAGCGCATCATAAAGCCGGGTCAGGTCTTCTCGCGCATCCACGTCGACGACATTGCCAGCGGTCTCGTCGCCTTGCTTGACCATCCGGATGCAGCCGGCGTCTTCCATCTCTGCGATGATCTGGCCGCCCCGCCGCAGGACGTCACGGCCTTCGCCGCGGAGCTGATCTGTGTGCCTGTGCCACCGGACATTCCTTTTGCCGAAGCCCGCCTCAGCCCGATGGCCGCCAGCTTCTATGCCGAATGCAAACGTGTCGCGAACGCCCGCGCCAAGGCGGCGTTCGGCTGGCGCCCGCGTTACCCGACCTACCGGGAAGGCCTCGCCGCAATTCTGGCCGCCGAAAGCACGCCTTCTCCTTGATAATTCTTGCTTCCGCCAGATTCGCGCCCCTATGGCGCCGCCCGGTTACTGTGTAAGAGTCGATGAAATACTCGGGAGGAGTTTCGTCAATGTCAGTCATGGTCCGGAGCCGGTGGGGGGCTCTTGGTGCGCTCGTTTCAGCCGCAATGCTCATTCTCGCAGCCTGCGGCGGCTCACAGACAGCGCGTGATCCCGGGCAAGACAGCGACGCGTCGGTCCTTGTCCAGCGGTCGCCGGAAGACGAAGCTGCTGCACGCAAACGCGAAGAAGCGCGCCAGCGCGCCCGCGAAGCGGCGGAAACCGAGTTCTCCTACTTCCGCTACCGCATCGACACCGACACCGAGCAGCCGCTCGCGTGCTTCGTTTTTTCCGCCGCGCTTGATCCGAAAACGGACTATTCGCCCTATGTCGAGTTCCGTCCGGCCTTCCGTGCCGCGCTCTCGGTTGAGGGCCGCGAACTTTGTGTTGGGGGGCTTTCCTTCGGCACCACCCGCACCGCCACCATCCTTGCCGGCCTGCCTGCCGCAGATGGACGCACGCTGAAGCGCGCCGAAACCGTGCCGATCGATTTTGCCGACCGTCCGCCCTTCGTGGGATTCAAGGGCACCGGCGTGATCCTGCCGCGCGAGAATGCTGACGGCCTGCCGATCGAAACCGTCAACGTCGAGAAGGTCCGCGTGACTGTCAGCCGCGTCAATGACCGCGCACTCGTCTTCAAGAACATCAATTCCGGCACCACGACCCGCCAGGGTGAATGGTCGTGGCTGTGGGGCCCAGACTCTGCCGATGATGTCGGCGAGGAACTTTTCTCCGGGACCATCGACGTCGCCAACGTTCCGAACGCTCCGGTCATCTCGGTCTTCCCGCTGCAGGATGTCGTCGGGCCCATGAAACCCGGCGCTTATTTCGTCAGCGTCACCGACGCTGCAGAGCTGGGTGACAATGAAGGCCCTGCTGCTTCGTCTGGCCGCTGGATCCTCCTCACCGATCTCGCCCTTACGGCCTATCGCGGCGAGAACGGCCTCGATGTCACGCTACGCTCGCTGAAGGATGGCAAGATCGTACGCAACGCGACCGTCCAGCTACTGGCTGCGAACAACGCCATTCTTGCCGAGGCCAAGCCCAACGATCAGGGCCGCGTCACGTTCGATGCGCCTTTGATGAACGGCCAGGGCAACATGGCGCCGCGCCTTGTGCTCGCCACCGCGCCAAACGGCGAACTTGCTGCGCTCGACCTCGCCCGCGCGCCGGTCGACCTCTCCGAACAGGAAGTCGGCGGGCGCCGCACGCCGGGTCCGGTTGATGCGTACGTCTACACCGATCGCGGCATCTACCGCCCCGGTGAAAGCGTTGAGCTGACCGCCATGCTGCGTGACCGCGCTGGCCGCCAGGTCACGGGCCGAAATGGCAATCTTGTGATCTATCGCCCGAACGGCCTGATCGCGTCGAAGGTCCGCTTCACGGATCCCAAATCCGGCGCAGTCCTCTCGCGCTTCGACCTGCCGCGCGGCGCCTCGCGCGGGGAATGGCGTGCAAGCGTCGAGATCGACGGCATTGCTTCACCGTCGGGAGAAGTGCGCTTCGCGGTCGAGGATTTTGTGCCGCAGCGTATCGCGGTCGACATCAAGGCCGATGAGGCACGCCCTCTGAAAGCCGGCGGAACGCGCGACATACAGGTCGATTCCCGCTTTCTCTATGGCGCCCCCGGTGCGGGTCTGACCGTCAAGTCAGAAGCCCGCCTTGAAGTCGATCCCTCGCCCTTCAAGGCGTTCGAAGGCTTCACCTATGGACGTCAGGACCAGACCTTTGAAGAGCAGATCCTCGAGTTCGACGATACGACCACGGACGGCGCCGGCAAGGCGCTGATCCGCCTGTCGCCCGGTACTGCCGGTTCCAACTCCGGCCGGCCGCTGCGCCTCAATACGGTTGTCAGTGTCGTCGAGCCGGGTGGCCGCGCGGTCGCCGAAAGTGTCCGCGTGCCGTATCGCCCGGAAGCCCTTTACGTAGGGGTGAAGCCCTCCTTCGAATCGAGTGTCGAGGAAGGCGGAGACGCGAAGTTCCAGGTGGTAGCGGTGAACGCCGATGGGAAGGCCGTGGCCCAGCGCCTCAACTGGAAAGTCCTCGCCATCGACTATCACTACGACTGGTACCGCGACGGCGAACAGTGGACCTGGCGCCGCTCGCGCACGGTGACCAAGGTCAACGAAGGCGTGCTCAACACGCCTGCCGGCGGTGTCGGCGAGATCAAGGCGCCAGGCCTCGAATGGGGCAGCCATGAACTCGTGATCGAAGGCCAGGGCGCAAATGCCAGCGCCGGTGCAAGCACCAGCTTCTATGTCGGCTGGGGCGGCTGGACCAGCGAGGACGGCACGGAAGCACCCGACCGTGTGAAGGTTGTCGCCTCGGAGAAGTCCCCCAAGGCTGGCCAGAGTGCGGAGCTGACGGTCGTGCCGCCTTATGATGGCCAGGCCCAGATCGTTGTCGCCACCGACAAGGTGCTCAGTGTGCAGAACGTTCCGGTCTTCGCCAAGGGCACCAAGATCACCCTGCCGGTCACCTCCGAATGGGGCGAGGGCGCTTATGTCATGGTCACGGTCTATTCCGGCCGTGACCCCGTGCTGAATGCCAAGCCGCGCCGGGCTGTGGGTGTTGCCCATGTACCCGTCGACATGGCCTCACGCACCTTCAAGGTCACGCTGACGGCACCCGAGATTGCCCGTCCGAAAACGGATCAGACGGTCGATGTGCGGATCGAGGGTGGGCCGAAAGAGCCGGTCTACCTGACGCTTGCCGCAGTAGACGAAGGCATCCTGCAGCTGACGAAGTTCAAATCGCCGGACCCGGTGGCGCACTATTTCGGCCGCAAGGCGCTCGGCGTCGAACTGCATGACGACTATGGCCGCCTGCTCGATCCGAACATGGGGCTGCCGTCGGAAGTGCGTGTCGGCGGCGACCAGCTCGGCGGTGAAGGCCTGACCGTGGTGCCGACCAAGTCGGTTGTCATCTTCTCGGGTCTTGTCGAAGTGAAGAACGGCCGCGCGAAAATTCCGCTCGCCCTGCCGGAATTCAATGGCGAGCTGCGCCTGATGGCCGTCGCCTGGTCGAAAACCGGGCTCGGCAAGGCCGACCAGAAGATGAAGGTGCGCGACCGTGCGCCTGCCGATCTGGTCATGCCGCGCTTCTTAGCGCCCGGCGACGAAGCCGTCATCACCGCTTCGGTGGACAACGTCGAACTCGCCGCCGGCCAGTTCGTCGCGAAGATCTCCGGCGGTCAGCAGATCAGCGTACCGCAGACACAGCTCACTCGCTCGCTCGCCAAGGGCCAGCGCGTCGACCTGCCGGTCCGCGTCACCGCCAAGGGCGAAGGCATCTCGCCGCTGCGCCTAGAAGTGTCGGGTCCGGACAAGTACGCCGTCACCCGCGGCTACGAAATCCAGACCCGTTCACCCTACCTGCCGGAAGCTCGCTCCACGTCGCAGTTGATGCGTCCGGGTGAAACTTTCTCCGTCAGCCGTGACCTGCTTAAGGGCTATGTGCCGGGCTCCGCTGATGTGGCGGTCGGCTTCTCGCCCATCCCGGTCGATCCGGCGACGCTCTATGCCTCGCTGGACCGCTATCCGTATGGCTGCACCGAGCAGATCACCAGCCGCGCTGTGCCGCTCCTTTACTCCGAAGAGCTTGTCGCCATGGGCGCCAAGGGGTCGCGCGACAATGCGCGGGACAAGGTGCAGATTGCGGTCAACACCGTGCTGAACCGTCAGGGTGCGGATGGTGCCTTCGGCCTGTGGCGTGAAGGCGACGGCTACGCCACGCCCTGGCTCGGCGCCTATGCCACCGACTTCATCTACCGTGCGAAACAGGCCGGCTACTCCGTGCCGGACGAGGCGCTCACGCGGGCCTATGGCGCGCTGCGCACCATCACTTCGGGCGATGCCTGGCGGGTCTACGGCTACGATACGGAGGTGTATGAGGGCCAGTACTCGACCGACACGCAGAAGCAGATGATGTACCGTTCCTCTGCTTACGCCCTCTATGTGCTGGCCAAGGCCGGACAGGCGGACATTTCGCGCCTGCGCTACCTTCACGACCGCGAACTCGAGAATATCGACAGCCCGCTGGCACGCGCCCATATCGGCGCTGGCCTCGCCTACCTTGGAGACCGGGCGCGTGCTGCCTCGGCCTTCAAGTCCGCGGAGAGCAAGCTCGGCTACCGCAATGACGGCGACTATTACCAGACGCCGCTGCGCGATCTCGCCGCTATCCTTGCGCTCGCCGCCGAAGCGGAACTGCCGCAGGTCGTCGAACGTCTCGCCGGCAAGCTTGGAAAGGACGTCCCCGATGCCTCGGGCCTTACAACACAGGAGAAATCCTTCATGCTGCAGGCGGTCAATGCCCTCACCAAGGGCGAGGCGGCCATGCAGGTTTCCGTCTCCGGCCTGGGAAGCGGTAACGACAACCAGCGCCAGTACATGCTGACCGAAGCGCAGGCCGCAGGCGGCGTGACGTTCAAGCTGAACACCAAGGCGCCGGTCTTCCGCACAGTGCTTGTCACCGGCGCACCGTCGGCGCCGCCGCCGGCCGTCTCATCGAAACTCACGGCCTCCAAGCAGTTCTACACGATGCAGGGCAGCCCGGTGAAACTCGACCAGGTACGCCAGGGCGACAAGTTCGTCGTTGCCTTGACGGTCAACACGGACGAGCGCCGCCTAAACCCTGTGATCGTGGCAGACCTCCTGCCGGCCGGTTTCGAGATCGAGACCGTGCTGCGCCCCGCCGACGCCCGGGTTGTCGAGTACGACTGGTCGACCGGCGAAGACCGCGTGCGGGCAGGGGCGTTCGACTTCCTGGGCGAAATCTCGCAGGCCCAGTCTTCGCAGGCGCAGGACGACCGCTATGTCGCGGCCATCAACGTCTTCGATCGTCCGGTGACGCTGGCCTATGTCGTACGCGCTGTCACGCCGGGATCCTTCGCGATGCCTGGCGTCGTCGCGGAAGACATGTACCGGCCGGAAGTCTTTGGACGCTCCGCGCCGGGCCGCGTGACGATCCTCGCCGCGCAGGGCGCTGCCGGCGGCAAGTAAGGAGAAGGTGTCGTGCTAGGGGCCGCGTTCCAGGCCAGGCTGAAAGCCATCCGCTGGCCGAAGCGTCTCCTTGCAGGGCTCGCCGTCTTCGTGGCGGCGGTCCTCGCGCTCGATCTCCTGTTCCCGCCGCCGCTCACCCGGGCGCACATCAATTCCGTACTGGTCACCGACCGGCACGGAAAGCCCCTGAGGGCCTTCGCCGCCCCGGACGGCCGCTGGCGCTTTGCCGTCACGCTGGATGACATCGACCCCGCTTTCGTCGATGCGCTCATCCGGGTGGAGGACAAGCGCTTCTGGTCGCATCATGGCACGGACTGGTTCGGCATGATCCGGGCCGCTGCCGACAGTGCTGCCGCAGGGCGGATTGTTTCAGGTGGTTCCACGATCACCATGCAGACGGCGCGTATGCTGGAGCCGCGCCCGCGCAACATCGGCTCGAAGTTCGTTGAAATCTGGCGTGCCAATCAGCTGGAGCGCCGCTTCAGCAAGGAAGAGATTCTCGAGCTTTATCTCACGCTGACCCCCTATGGGGGAAACCTCGAAGGCGTGCGCGCCGCCAGCTGGAGCTATTTCGGACATGAGGCAGACCGTCTGTCCTCGGATGAAATCGCGCTACTGATCGCGCTGCCGCAATCTCCTGAAGTGCGTCGCCCGGACCGCCGCCCCGAACAGGCGAAGAAAGCACGCGACTGGGTCGCGGTGAAGCTTGCTGGCTACGGCGTCTTTGCAGAGGATGAAGCGGAGGAGGTGGCCGCGCTGCCCGTGCCGCCGAAACGTCTCGACTTTCCGGACCGCGCCTGGCACGGCGCCGATGCAGCTCTCGCAAATGGGCCGCGCGAGGATGTCCGCTCCACGCTGGATGCCGGACTGCAGGCAGAGCTTGAGCGCATTGCGCTGACGCGCGCCGAGGCCGAAGGCATGGACGTCCAGCTCTCCGCCCTCGTCGTCCACATCCCGACGCGTGCCGTACGCGCCCTCGTCGGTTCGGCCTCGCGTGAGCGCGCCGGCGGGTGGATAGATCTGACCAACCGCGCGCGCTCGCCCGGCTCTACGCTGAAGCCTTTCATCTACGCGCTTGCCTTCGACGACGGCATCGCTTCCGCCGATACCCGCGTCGAGGATATGCCGCGCCAGTTCGCGGGTTACCGGCCGGAAAACTTTGATCGCATGTTCCGGGGCGATGTGCGCATCTCCGATGCGCTTCAGCATTCACTGAACATTCCCGCCGTGCTGATGCTCGACCGGATCGGCGCTGAGCGCTTTTCCGCTCAACTGGCAATGGCCGGTGCGCGCCCGCGCTATTCAGGTGCACGTGGCCATCAGGCCGGGCTTGCGCTTGCGCTAGGAGGCGCCGGCCTGACCGCGCGCGAACTTGCCATCCTTTATGCCGCGCTCGGCGACGGCGGTATAGCGAAGCCACTTGTCTGGCGTGTCGAGGAAGAGCGCGCGAGCTATGAAGACCCGGGCCGCCGCCTGATGAGCGCAGAGAGCGCGGCGGAAATCATCCGTATACTGCAGGGCTCTCCAGCGCCTGCCGGCCGTATGCCGGGCCGCCTTACACAGGATGCGCCGCAGGTCGCTTTCAAGACTGGTACATCCTATGGCTTCCGCGATGCCTGGGCCGCCGCCGTGTCGGGCGACCATGTCGTTATCGTCTGGATCGGCCGCGCCGACGGCGCGCCGCGCACCGGCGTCACCGGCCGGGACATCGCGCTGCCGGTTCTGTTCGAGATGGCCGACCGCGTCTCGCACCATCTGCGCGACGAAGGCGAATCCCGCGCGCGCCTGACCACCGAGCCGCTGAAAAAGGCCCGCGGCGCACAGCGCAACCTGTCCGCGAACCGGCCGCCGGAGATTCTGTTTCCGCCTGAGGGAGCCGAGCTTTGGGCGGGTCCGGTCAACGGCCAGCCAGGCCGCCCCTTTGTCCTGGCCGGACGCGGGCAGGGCACACTCAGCTGGTATGTCGATGGGACGCCTACGGAGCTTGACGATGCCGGCTCCCCGATCTGGCAGCCCCGACAGCCAGGCTTCTATCAGGTCATGGCCGTCGATCCGGAAGGCCGCACCACCCGCGTGAGAGTCCGGGTACTGACTGAAAATCCGGCATAAACCTGCTCAATTTGGTCACAACGGCGTGACAAATGCGCAATATCTGCCTGTTCTGTCTTCTTTCAGACAGACTCGGCGACTATCTGGCCACACAGGCAGCGTATTGTCGCCTGCCAAGGCCCAGAAGAGTCTTCCGTTCCCATGCAGCGTCCCGCCCTCGTCATCGCAATCACAGCAGGCCTCATCGCCTCCAGCCTGGCCTTCTTCTCCAGCGCCGGCGCCGAGGATCGCCGCCTTGAGGATCCGCCGGCACGTGTCGCGACGGCCGTGTTCGCGGGCGGTTGTTTCTGGTGCGTGGAAGCCGATTTCGACAAGCTCGACGGCGTCATCGAAACCGTCTCAGGCTATACTGGCGGCACGCTTGAAAATCCGAGCTACAAGAAAGTCACGCAGGGCAATACCGGCCATTACGAGGCCGTGAAGGTCACCTACGACCCGTCCAAGGTTTCCTACGACCAACTCGCATCCTATTTTGTCCGCCACATCGACCCGACCGACGCCAAAGGTCAGTTCTGCGACAAAGGCGACAGCTACCGAACCGCCTTCTTCGTTTCCGGGGCGGGCGAACGCCAGGTTGCCGAAAAGGTGCTGCAGGACGCCGAAAAGGAGCTGAAACAGGACGTTGTCACGAAGGTGCTGCCTTCGGCCACATTCTGGCCAGCCGAGGACTACCATCAGGACTATTACATCCGCAGCGCGGTAAAATACGGCTACTACCGCAAGGCCTGCGGCCGCGATGCCCGCATTGAACAGCTCTGGGGCAAAGCGCCGAAAGGCTCCTGATCGCGGCGCCGCTCAGCCTTTCGCGGGGCAGGGCGGTTCGGGAAATTCTTCCTGCCCGGCATAGCGCTCTGCCCAGTCCGGGGTCCGCTCTGCCGGCGCGTAGCCGGTTGCGACGTATAGCTGGAACACCCGTGTGATCGGGCAACCGTTGCTGCGCCGCCCGAGATCTATCCGGATCTGGCCCGCCGGCTCGAACGTCCTGAAATCACCCCGCACCATGGGGCGCAGCTTGGCGTGTATCGACGCGACCAGGACCCGCTGGTTGTCCACCTCTTCCAGGGAAGTGCGCTCCGAGAAGCTTTTCGCGCCGGAATACCGCCGCCAGGAAATCAGCGGCAGAGTGCGGTCGGTCCTGTAATAATCAAGGCCATGCCAAGCTTCGCGCTCATCCACCAGCACGGCCGTTACGCCAAGTCGGTCCGCCTCAGCGAACAACTGCGCCGCCGACGTGTCCCATCCGCGCGTGCGTTTCAGCGCATTGTCGATGCCCATATCGCGCGTCACGGATGCGGGAAGGACCGGCACCACCAGGAAAATCGCTGCAATCAGCCCGTTCACTGCGAGGCTTGTCCAAAGGATGCCGCGCTGCCAGGCAAACCACGCCGCGACCAATAGGCTTGCGCCCGGATAGGCCGTCGCCGCCCAGTTGGCATGCGCGCGGCTAAGGATCGCCTGCCCCAATATAAAGACGAGCACCGGCAATACGAAACACAGCAACCAGCGTGCCGCCCCGGCAGGGCCGTCAGGTGTGCCGCGCCATCCGGCAAGGCCTGCCAGAAGGGCGAGGAAGCTGACCGGTCCGAATACACCCAGCTGGTCCACGAAGAAGGACACGGCATGCTCAGGGTTGAACAGTTTTCCGCCGAGGTTGGCGTTGTCCACCGTATGTCCCACGGTCTGAAAGTCATGTGCGGCATTCCATGCGAAGTGTGGGGCAATGATCAGCCCTGCCACGCCCAGCATGAGCGCCCCGCCTTTTGACAGAAGCGCCCGACGCATCGGTGCATCCAGCAGGGCGGCCAGCGCGAGCCCGATCACGAAATAGAGCATGGCATACTTTGCCAGCACGCCGAGCCCGGCTGCCGCGCCCAGCGCTGCTGCCGTGGCCATCCCGCCGCCGCTGCGCAGCCGCCAGGCCAGCCACAGCCCGGCGCACCAGAATGGCATCAGCACGCCATCGGTCGACAACACACTGGATGACAAGGTCACCGCCGGCATCAGCGCGTAGAGGAGTGCGGCGTAAGCGCCTGTCTTTGCTGAAAACATTGCCCGTCCCGCCAGGAACAGGAAGCCCGCTGCGGCTGTGTGCAGGAAGGGCGCCGCAAGGCGCACGGCGGCCTCTGAATCCCCAAAAACGGCTGTCGTTGCGTGGATCACCCAGGCAATCATCGGCGGCTTGGAATAGTAGCCCCAGGCCAGATCCTGCGCCCAGCGCCAATACTGCGCCTCATCCGCATACAGATTAAGGGGCGAGACGAGAATCGCCCCTGCCCGCAACAGGAGCAGCAGGGCAAGCACGCCCAGCACCAGCCGGGATTCGGGGCTTCGGGGGAGGGAAATGGCCGGGCGCATCATCGATTCGGGTTGAACGCGCTCCTTATGGCGGGAGGTCGCGCACAAATACAGCTCAGTTTGCGGTCAAATCAGGCAGGTAGTGCTTACAGGCGTGTCATTTTTGCATCGCAACGAAAAAACAACACACCTAATCTGGGGTGCAGCAGAACCTTCAATTGTCTGTCACTGAACTGTCATGTAGCGGGGCTAAGGCCGAACGGAAATCGGGGCGGCACGAGGGCGCTCCGGTAGGGTCTACAACTTCGGGGAAGACACCATGATCAAGAATTTCTTTGCACGCAGCGCGTCCATCGCCGCTATCGCGGCGCTCGCGCCGGTCGCAGCGGTTTATGCACAGGTTACCACGTCGGACGCCCGCGGCGTTGTCACGGACTCTGCCGGCCAGCCGGTTGCCGGCGCCACCGTCACGATCGTTCACGAGCCCACCGGCACTGTCACCACGGCCACCACCGGCCTGAATGGCGCCTATTCGAGCCAGAACCTGCGTATCGGCGGCCCGTTCAGCTTCACCGTTTCCGGTGAAGGCGTCGTCACCAGCCGCGTTGAGAACGTTTACACCGGCCTCGGCGAAACTTCGGTTGTCAACATTGTCACCGCCGCTGCCGATGACACCGCCCGTCTCGACACGGTCGTCGTGACCGGCGCCGCCGTGGTTGCCAACGTCGCCACCGGCCCTTCCAGCTCGTACGGCCTCGACACCCTCGAAAACATCCCCGCCATCTCCCGCGACCTGAAGGACGCCCTGCGCCTCGATCCGCGCGTCTACATCGATGATGGTTTCAACGATGCCATCAACTGCGCCGGCGCCAACCCGCGCTACAACTCGCTGACCGTCGACGGCGCCCGCCTGTCTGACAGCTTCGGCCTGAACTCCAACGGCTACCCGACCGAAGGCATCCCGTT